>JBJMIP010000368.1:0-6716 GCA_045806825.1 Marmoricola sp. | reverse complement strand
TGCGCCGGTCCTGGCTGACTGCGTCGTCAAGAAGGCCTGACCCGTGGCGCTCCTCGACTCCTGGCAGGCGGGGAGCCACACCGAGGCAGACCTGACCTTCCCGACGTACCGCAAGGGCTCGGGACCCGGCGTCATCGTGATCCACGAGATCCCCGGCCCCACCCCGACGGTGATCGGCTTCGCCCAGGAAGTGGTCGACGCCGGCTTCACCGTCGTGCTCCCGCACCTGTTCGGCCGCGCCGAGGAGCCGATGAACGGGTTGTCGGTGACCCGGACGCTGGCGAACGTGTGCGTGCGCGCCGAGTTCACCAAGCTCGCTACCGGCGTCACCGCGCCGATCGCCACCTGGCTGCGCTCGCTGGCGCGAGAGCTCCACGCGGACGTCGGCGGACCCGGCGTGGGCGCGCTCGGGATGTGCTTCACCGGTGGGTTCGCGCTGGCGATGATGGTCGATCCGTCCGTCGTCGCTCCCGTGCTCGCCCAGCCGTCGGCCCCGTTCGCGATCGGGCGTCGGCGAGCCGCTGACCTCGGGCTCTCCCCCGCCGATCTCGCCGTGGTCAAGGCGCGGGCAGCCGACGGCTGCCAGGTGCTCGGGCTGGAGTACCCCACCGACCCGATGACCGGTTCCCGGTTCCGCACGCTCACCCGCGAGCTCGGCGACGCCTTCCTCAAGGTGGAGCTCCCCGGCCGCGGCCACGGCACGGTCACCGAGGACCGCGATCAGGGCGCCGTCGACACCGTGCTGCAGTTCTTTGGTGACAAACTGCAGGGGTGACCTCTCGGATCCAGGCCCTCACCATCGACGCGCTCGACCCGGCCGCGTTGGCCGCCTTCTGGGGCGCTCTGGTCGGTGAGGATCCCGGCCTGGCGTTGCGGTTCCAGCCGACCGACGCGCCCAAGTCCACGCCGAACCAGGCCCACTTCGACCTGACCAGCGCGACGGACGCGGCTCAGGCGGCCCTGGTGGAGACGGCGCTCAGCCTCGGCGCACGCCACCACGACGTCGGCCAGACCGGGGACGAGGGGCACGTCGTGCTGGCCGATCCCGAGGGCAACGAGTTCTGCGTGATCGAGGCCGGCAATCGGTTCCTCGCGGGCACCGCGGCGATCGGCGCCCTGTCCTGCGACGGCAGCCGCGACGTCGGCCACTTCTGGAGCCAGGTGCTGGACTGGCCGCTGGTCTGGGACCAGGACGAGGAGACCGCGATCCAGTCACCCGACGGCGGCACCAAGATCAGCTGGGGCGGTCCGCCGTTCCGCGCGAAGACCGGCAAGAACCGCTGGCACCTCGACCTGGTCGCCGACGACCTCGACGCCGAGGTCGAGCGGCTCCTCGCCCTGGGCGCACGGCACGCCGACATCGGCCAGGGCGAGACCGCCTGGGTCGTGCTGAGCGACCCGGACGGCAACGAGTTCTGCGTCGCCCGGGCGGATCAGCCGACGCTCACCGCCAGCGCCTCGCTCGACGACTCCCCGTAGCCGGCCACGCCGGTGACCCGGACCGTCCAGGTGCCGGTGGCCTTCGGGAGCACCTTGATACTGAACGTGCCGGTGGCCGTCGTCGTGGCGCTGCCCGCGAGCACCGCCGTCCCGCCGGTCGGGGTGAAGTACACCGAGACCTTGATCGCGTTGGCCGGGCTAGTCGCGCCCCCGTAGGTCTTGGTGACCGAGCCCGTCAGCAGTGCCGAGCCGGCGACCGCGACGTGGTTCACCGACGAGCTCGCGGTGACCGCGGTGGCCCAGGTACCGGCGACCACGTTCCCGAGGTCGATGCTCGCCGCGGGCTGGCCCGCAATGCCGGCGTACACGGCCGTCATCGCACCCGACAGCTTCAACGGCACGGCGACCGTGAAGGTGCCGTCGGCGCTCACCTTGGCCGTCCCGACCGAGGTCGCCGTGGTCGCTCCGTCCTTCTTCACCTTGATCGCGACCGAGGCTCCGGTCAGCGAGGTGACCGATCCCCCGGCGTCGCGCTTCAGGGTTCCGGTCACCGTCACCGGGGCGCCGTACCCGACGTCGGTCGGCGCCGCGTCGGCGTCCAGCAGGGTGAGCGGCAGGTTCACCGTCACGGCGCCGAGGTCGACCTTGGTCGCGGTGTAGCCGGCCGTGCCCGCCAGCTCGACGCTCAGGTTTCCGGTGGCGGTCGGCTTGACCGCGATCCGGAAGCTGCCGTCCGCGGCGACCACAGCGTTCCCGAGCGAGGTCACCTTCGTGACCAGCCCCGAGACGGTGGTCAGCTTCACCGGAAGGCTGGCGCCCGCGACCGGGATCGTCGCGCCGCCCACCACGCGGGTGAGCGTCCCGGTCACCGTGACCGGGTCCCCGTAGTACACGGTGTCCTTGTCGGCAGCTGCGTCCAGCTCCGGCGCGCACGTGCCCGGGACCGCGCTGATCGCGACCGGCGTCGCTGCCGCGTAGACCGTTCCGGCTGTCGTCTTCGCCGTGTAGCGCGTCGTGACGCTGGCGACCTGGTTGGTGACCGCGGCACCTTCGACCGTGCTCGTCCCCGCCCCGGCCGAGGCCTCGGTCAGCGCGGCCTCGGTCTTCTTGGTGAACGCGACCGCCAGACCCTTGACCGGCTGGCCGCTGGCGGTGTCCACCGCGACCGCCCGGAGCGGGAAGGCTGCGCCGGTGCACACCGAGGCCGTCGCACCGGTCTGCGCAGCGGCGCTCAGTGCCAGGCTGATCGGACGCGCCGTACCTGCTGCGAAGGTCAGCGCACTGCTCACCGTCTTGGTCGCCCCGGTCGAGTCGGTGAGGACCGCGGTGACGGTCGTCGCCGTGCTCGAGCTCGCGTTGCAGGTCACCGAGGTCTGCAGCTGGCCCTGGTCGCTGAACGTGCAGTCCGTGCGCTTGGAGGTCCACGCCACCGAGGTGATCGTCCGTCCGGTCGGGAGTGCCGGGGTGACCGACGCCTGGGTGGCCAGCCCCGGTATCGCCGGGTTGTTCACCGCGATCGATGCCCCCAGCGTGGTAGGCGCCCCCGCGCTGCCGCCGCCGCTGCCGTCTCCGCCGCCGATCAGGAAGCGCGAGTCGGCCGAGTTCCAGTGGCTGTCGAGGTAGCTGCCCGGGTCCGGGTACGTCGAGAAGTAGTCGTCGGTGTTGCAGTCGTAGAAGTACTCGTGATCGGCTGCGCAGACCTGGACCATCGCGTGCCCGCCGCCGTCGGCGTAGCACATCGCGTCCGACTCGTCCCAGCAGTGGCCGGCCGTCGTCGCGTGCGGCGCCGTGCTCTGGACCCCGCCGAGGGTGTGCAGCAGCTCGTGCGACTCCACCGAGTGCCCGGTCGCACCGTCGCCGTAGCCCCAGCAGCCTGCATCGACCCGCGCGTACTGCGGGTAGGCACCGTTGTTCGGGTTGGACTGGCTGGCGGTGTCGTTGGTGTACATCGAGGCGATCCCGCACAGCGAGGTGGCATCGGCCCACATCAGGTACTTGCGACCGGCCAGGTTGTAGCCGAGCGCCTGGACCGCGGAGATCGTCGCGCCGAAGCTCGCCATCGAGCCGGCCGGCACGGTCACGTTCAGCACGTTCGCGACGCAACCGCCGCCACCGGCCTCGGTCACGTAGCGGACGTGCCGGACACCGCCGGTCAGCGCCGCGGACCGGTTGACCACGTCGTCGACACCGGCCGCCCAGAGCTGGAAGTTGGACTTCAGCGCGGCGTACCGATTGGTCTTGTCCGCCTCGACGACGTACATCGCCTGGACCCGGTAGCCCGAGGTCCCGTCACCGTCGCAGGGCACCGCCGGGTTGGAGGCGGTGGTGGCGACGTAGGTCGCCGGGACGCCGAGGTCCTGGGCCGCGGCGAAAGCCGCCGCCCCGCCCCCCTGGCGGCTCTGCAGCTCGGCAGTGCTCGGACGTTCGGCCACGTCCACCCCCGGCGGAGCCTCGTCGGCGTGCGCGCAGGCGATCGAGTCGCCGACCCGGACCGGTTTCGCGGGGGCCGAGCACTGCTCGGTCCTTCCTTGCTGACCGGCGTGCGCCAGCGCGAACGGCAGGGCGAGGAGAGCAGCGACAAGACTCAGGAACAATCGCCGGCGCAGGGGCATCAGGCGTCACCTTCCGTGGCAACAAGCCGTCCCGGGCGTCCGTGCCCGGGCACGCGAAAACGCGTGTGGCTGGTCCGGTCCTATCGACCTGCGACCGGTCGACCTGAGGAGTTCAGGCGGACAGGATCAATCCGCTGGTCGGAACCCCGGTCCCGGCGGTGACGACCACGTGCTCGACGTCGTCCACCGGGTTCACCGAGGTGCCGCGGATCTGCCGGACTCCCTCGGCGATGCCGTTCATGCCGTGGATGTAGGCCTCGCCGAGCTGGCCACCGTGCGTGTTCAGCGGCAACCGGCCACCGATCTCGATGGCGCCGTCCTTGACGAAGTCCTTCGCCTCACCGCGACCGCAGAAGCCGAGCTCCTCGAGCTGCATCAGGACGTACGGCGTGAAGTGGTCGTAGAGGATGCCCATCCGCATGTCGGCCGGCGTCAGGCCGGACTGGCGCCACAGCTCGTTGCCGACCACGCCCATCTCCGGGATCCCGATGTCGTCGCGGTAGTACGAGGTCATCACGAACTGGTCGCGGCCACTGCCCTGGGCGGCGGCCGTGATGTAGGCGGGCGTCTGCTTCAGGTCCTTGGCCCGCTCGGCGGAGACCACCACGATCGCGACCGCGCCGTCGCTCTCCTGGCAGCAGTCGAGCAGGTGCAGCGGGTCCACGATCATCCGCGAGGACTGGTGGTCCTCCAGGGTGATCGGTTTGCCGTAGAAGAACGCGTTCGGGTTGGTGGCAGCGTGCCGACGGTCCGCCACGGCCACTGCGCCGAAGTCCGCCGAGGTGGCGCCGTACTCGTGCATGTAGCGGCGGGCCTGCATCGCCACCGTCGCGGCCGGGGTACCCAGGCCCATCGGGTAGCTCCAGGCGTTGTCCAGGCCGTTGGTGTTGACCTGGGTCGCCGCTGCCAGGCTGAACTGGCCGAACCGGCTCTCCGAACGCTCGTTGAAGCCGCGGTAGCAGACCACCACGTCGGCGACGCCGGTCGCGACCGCCATCGCCGCCTGCTGGACCGTGCCGCACGCCGCGCCGCCGCCGTAGTTGATCCGGCTGAAGAAGCGCAGGCTCGGCACCCCGAGCTCGCGGGCGACCGCGATCTCCGAGGACGTGTCCATGGTGAACGTGGTCAGTCCGTCGATGTCGCTCGCCTGCAGGCCGGCGTCGGTCAGCGCCGAACGCACGGCCTCGACGGAGAGCTGCAGCTCGGAGCGGCCGGACTCCTTGGAGAACTCGGTGGCGCCGATGCCGACGATCGCCGCCTTGCCACTCAGCCCGGCCATCAGACGGCCACCTTCACGGTCCCGGTGACGTGGTCGCCGAGCGAGACCTTGCCGACCACGGTGATGGTGGCGATGCCGTCAGCGATGGCGGTGACGCTGCCGCTGAAGCTCAGGGTGTCGTAGGGGTAGGCGGGCGCACCCAGGCGGATCGCGATGCCCTTGAGCTCGGTGTCCGGGCCGAGGCTGTCGACGACGAACCGCTCGACGAGTCCGTTGCTCGTCAGGATGTTCATGAAGATGTCCTTCGACCCGGCCGCCTGGGCGATGTCCCGGTCGTGGTGCACGTCCTGCCAGTCGCGGGTCGCGATCGCGGTGCTCACGATCGTCGTCGGCGTGAGCGGCAGGCTCCACTCGGGCAGCACCTGTCCTACCTCGAGCGCGGTCATCGCCCCTCCTCGTCGCTGAGTCGCCAGATCGGGAGCGTGAGCTCGTCGTCGATCCGGTTGTAGTCCACCCGCAGGCGGTCGCCGATCCCGAACTGGTCCAGGTCGGCCTCGTCGACGCCGACGACCTCACCCACCATCCGGACGCCCTCGTCCAGGTCGACCAGGGCGATCAGGATCGGCAGCTCCTTGCCGGGCACAGGCGGGTGCCGGTGCACGACGTAGGAGTAGACGGTGCCGGTGCCGGCCGCGACCTGGTAGCCGCGGTCGTAGGCGTCGCAGGACTGGCAGGCCGGACCCGGCGGGAAGCGCAGGGTGCCGCAGGCGTTGCACTTCGGGATCCGCAGCTCGCCGACCGCGGTGCCGTCCCAGAAGAACTGGGAGTCGCGGTTCATCATCGGGCGCACGACGGCGGGTTTCGAGGCTCGCTCCGCTCGCACCTCAACCATCGCTGGACTCCTTCTCGCGCGGGATGAACTTGAGCACCCGGAACAACATGGTGGCGACCTTCTCGCTGGACCCGTCCCCGTGGTCGACGTACCAGGTGTTGCGCGAGGTGACGAAGTAGCCCAACCCCATCGCGGTGTTCTTCGGACCCGCGACCGAGTCGAGCGCGCTCGTGACCCGCAGGTCCTCGCCGACCCGCAGGTAGCGTTCGTAGCTCTGCTCGCAGTTCGTGCCGAGCACGGCCGTGAAGCCCTCGGCGGTGAGGAACTCGGTCATCCGGGAGTGCGGGTCCTCCGGCGGACGGCGCCGGCCGAGACCGGGCATCGTCCAGACCTGCGCCATCGACGGCGGTGCCTCGTGGTCGATGAAGCGGTCGTTGCGGTACCCCATCGCGTCGAGCCAGGTGCCGATCGTGGCCTGGTTCACGGGGTAGGGGGCCTTCGACTCCGAGGCCTCGCCGAGCGCGCAGATCCGGTCCGCCTCGGCCATGATCCGCTCGTGGCGGTCGTCGCTCATCTCGCTCCCGTCCGTCATCGCGGCACCTTCGGCAGGCCG
>JBJMIP010000367.1:0-9549 GCA_045806825.1 Marmoricola sp. | reverse complement strand
TCGGTGTGGTGGCCAGCACAGCGGACGGTCGCGTCTCGCTGGTGGCGACGAAGGGAGTGGTCGTCGCCTCGGGCGGGTTTGAGCACAACCAGGAGTGGCGCTCGGAGCACGGCGTACCGGGTGACTCCGCGTGGTCGATGGCTCCGGACGGGACCAACACCGGCGAGCCGATCGCCGCGGCGCGGGCCGTCGGCGCCGCCACCGCGCTGCTGGACCAGGGCTGGTTCTGCCCGGGTCTGGAACACCCCGACGGGCACGGCTCGTTCACCCTCGGTTTCCGCAGCGGCGTGATCGTGGACGCGAGCGGCAACCGCTACGCCAACGAGTGCCTGCCCTACGACCGGTTCGGCAAGGAGATGGCGAAGGCTGCCGACCGGATCC
Source organism: Marmoricola sp. (assembly GCA_045806825.1). Classification (GTDB taxonomy): domain Bacteria; phylum Actinomycetota; class Actinomycetes; order Propionibacteriales; family Nocardioidaceae; genus Marmoricola. The sequence goes on along the minus strand of JBJMIP010000367.1, from coordinate 9,168 downwards.
CGTCCTGGTTCGTCTTCGACTCCCGCGAGGGCGGCAGGCTGCCCGCGATCGCCATGCCCGAGGGCGATCCGGCTGACCACCTCGCCGCCGGCACCTGGGTCCGGGCGGACACGCTGGCCGAGCTCGCCGACGAGCTGGGGCTCGATGACCTGGTGGCGACGGTGGAGCGGTTCAACGGGTTCTGCGAGACCGGCATGGACGAGGACTTCGGTCGCGGCAACGACGAGTACGACACGTTCTTCGCCACCGGCGAGGGCCCGAACAAGGCGCTGGTCGGCGTCCACCAGGCTCCCTTCACCGCGGCCCGCTTCGTGCTCTCCGACCTCGGCACCAAGGGCGGCATCGTCACCGACGCCACCGGCCGGGCCGTGCGCGAGGACGGCTCGGTGATCGCGGGCCTGTACGCGACCAGCAACTCGGCGGCGAACGCTTTCGGCGCGTTCTACCCGGGCCCGGGCGCCCCGCTCGGCACAGCGATGGTCTTCGGGTCCCTCGCCGTCCAGGACATCCTCAACACCGCTGGTTGAGGTGCGAGCGCGGCGGCGCGAGCCTCGAAATCCGGCGACGAGGGCTCGGGCCTAGGCTTCACCCCGTGAAGCTCAGCACGCAGGCATTCATCACCGGCCTCAAGGTCCACCAGCAGATCTACGAGCGCAGCGGCGGCCTGGTCGGCCACCGCCTGCTCCTGATGCCGACCCTGCTGCTGCGCACCACCGGCCGCAAGAGCGGCCTGACGCGCACCAACGCGCTGGTCTACGGCCGCGACGGGGCTCGCTACCTCGTCTGCGGCTCCAACGGCGGCCACCGGCTGCCGCCGGCGTGGGCGCTGAACATGGAGGCGAATCCGGACGTCGAGATCCAGGTCGGCATCAAGAAGATGCAGGCGCGCGCCACCACGCTGCGACCCGGCGACACCGACTACGAGCGTCTGTTCGCGATCTGCAACAAGGCCAACCGCGGCCAGTTCGCGGCGTACCAGGAGAAGACCGACCGGCCCCTGCCGGTCTTCGTGATCACACCGGCCTGACCGTTCGCTCGGTCAGTCGCCGTGGCTCTCGTGCTCGTCGCCGGTGTCGAAGAACGCGTCGAGGTAGTCCTCGGGTTCCAGGCTGCTGTCGCGCATCAGCGAGAAGATCTCGGCTCCGTCGGCCGGCTCGTCGAAGAGGTGGAAGCACTGGGCCAGGCCGACGTACTCGATCTCGCCGCCCTCGATACCCGCCGCGTACTCCTCCGCCTCGGCCTCAGCGCGCTCGATGGCCTCGGTGGTGCTGCCGGCCTGCCAGAGGGTGATCCGCTCCTCGTACGTCGTCTGGCCGACCTCGACGACCGCGCGGAAGACGCACCGTACGGCGTACCAGTCGGAGTCGAGGGTCACAGGTTCATCGTGCCCCAAGGTGCCGGCCAGTCGCCTGTGACACGGCCGCGCAGCTGCTCGGCCTGACCGCGTTTCCACTTCGCCTCGACCGTGGGTTGAATGGGCGCATGAAGCTGAGCACCCAGGCGTTCATCACCGCCCTCAAGGTCCACCAGCAGGTCTACGAGCGCAGCGGCGGCCTCGTCGGCCACCGGCTGCTGCTGATGCCGACCTTGCTGCTGCGGACCACCGGTCGCAAGAGCGGCCTGACCCGGACCAACGCCCTGGTCTACGGTCGCGACGGTGCGCGCTTCCTCGTCTGCGGCTCGAACGGTGGCCACCACCTCCCGCCGGCCTGGGCGCTGAACATGGAGGAGAACCCGGAGGTCGAGATCCAGGTCGGCGTCCGCAAGCTCAAGGCCGTCGCGACGACGCTGCGCCCGGGCGACGACGACTACCAGCGGCTCTTCGACATCTGCAACAAGGCGAACCGCGGGCAGTTCGCGGCGTACCAGAAGAAGACCGACCGGCCGCTGCCCGTCTTCGTGATCACGCCCGTCGCCTGACGGTCGCGCGCTGCGGACCGGCATTGGCCCGGAGCGAACGCCCAGATCGGCTGATCCCGGGACCAATGCCGGTCCTCCGGTGCGCCTGCCGGAAAGCGGATCCGCCGCTCCATCGGCTGTTCGACGGCAAAATCCGCCCCGCCAGCCGATTGCAATCCGCAGAACTTTGGGTGCGAAATCCTTGACACCGCAAGAACGCGGAGCAAGTCTGGCTCCACCATCCAGACAAAAAGTTCGGGTCACAACCCCTCCTGCTCCGGCGAACCCGGCGGAAACCTGTGGTCCGAGGAAGGGTCCCAGCCGTGGTCCGTTCAATCTCCGGTCGTCCACTCCTGATCGCCGTCGCCGCAGCCGTCGCCCTCGCGCCCGCTGCGGCGTTGACCGTTCAGGCCCAGGCCTCCTCCCCCGCTCCTGCCGCGAAGACCGTCTCCAAGGTCGGTCACGCCTACGGTGCCGGCCGCTACATCGTGACGTTCACCGACGACCCGGCGGCCAGCTACACCGGCTACGCGAAGGGGTACGCCGCCACGCGGCCGACCCGCGGCCACAAGCTCAACGCGAGCTCGTCCGCGGTGAAGAGCTGGCGCGCCCACCTGACGGCCAAGCACGACGCCGCGCTGACGAAGGTCGGGGCCACCAAGCTCTACGACTTCACCGTCACCAACAACGCGGTCACCGCGAACCTCAGCGCCGCCCAGGCGAACAAGCTGGCCAGGACCTCCGGCGTGCTCGCGCTGAGCAAGGACAAGCTGTCCCACCCGGACACCACCTACTCCCCGACCTTCCTGGGCCTCAACGCACCCGGCGGCATCTGGTCGCAGCTCGGCGGCGGCAAGAAGGCCGGCGCAGGCATCGTGGTCGGCGTGATCGACACCGGCATCTGGCCGGAGAGCAAGTCGTTCGCCGGCCACACCGGAATTCCGATCCCGGCGACCTGGCACGGGACCTGCCAGAACGGGCAGAACTTCCCGGAGACCTCCTGCAACGACAAGCTGATCGGCGCCCGGTACTACTACACGGGCTTCGGGAAGAAGAACATCGGCAAGCAGGACTACCTCTCCCCCCGCGACGGCGAGGGCCACGGTAGCCACACCTCCTCGACCGCGGCCGGCAACTACAACGTCCCGGTCGTCATCGACGGCAACAACCTCGGCAACGCCTCCGGGATGGCACCCGGCGCGAAGCTCGCGATGTACAAGGTCTGCTGGGACGGCAAGGCGCCGGTTCCGGACGGCTGCTTCGACTCCGACAGCGTTGCGGCGATCAACGACGCGATCGCCGATGGTGTCGACGTGCTGAACTACTCGATCGGTGGAACGACCGAGTCCAACGTGCTCGACCCGGTGGAGCAGGCGTTCCGCGGCGCGAGCAACGCCGGCGTCTTCGTCGCCAACTCGGCCGGCAACAGCGGCCCGGGCTCGAGCACGCTCGACCACCCGTCCCCGTGGGTCACCACGGTCGCCGCGGCCACGTTCCGCCGCGCCTACCAGGCGGTCCAGCTCGGCAACGGCGCCCGGTACGTCGGAGCCTCGACCACCGGCGCGATGAGCGCTGCGGCTCCTCTGGTCACGGCGCTGAGCGTCAAGCTCGCAGCGGCGACGGACCACGACGCGGCGCTCTGCTTCGCCGGCAGCCTCGACCCGGCCAAGGCGGCCGGCAAGGTGGTCGTCTGCGACCGCGGCGTGAACGCGCGTATCGACAAGGGCTTCGAGGTGAAGCGGGCCGGCGGGGTCGGCATCGTGCTGGCGAACACCTCGCCGAACTCGCTGAACGGCGACTACCACCCGATCCCGGCGGTGCACGTCACGAACACCGACGGCGCTGCGATCAAGGCGTACATCACCTCGATGGGTGCCGCCGCGACCGCGCAGATCGTCGCGCTGACCCCGGCCGAGCAGGCCGCAGCGCCCCAGGTCCCGGAGATCACCGACTTCTCCTCGCGGGGACCGTCGACGACCACCGGCGGCGACATCCTGAAGCCGGACATCGCAGCACCGGGCAACGACGTGGTGGCCGCGGTCGCCCCGCCGTTCAACCACGGCCGGTCCTTCGACTTCTACTCCGGTACGTCGATGGCCTCCCCGCACATCGCGGGCATCGGTGCCCTGGTGATGGCCAAGCACCCGGACTGGCTGCCCTCGGAGGTCAAGTCCGCGATCATGACCAGCGCGCGCGACACCGTCTCCAGCGCGGACGACCCGTTCGCCCAGGGAGCCGGCTTCGTGAACCCGAACGGTGCAGCCGACCCCGGCCTGGTCTACCCGGCCACGCCGAACGAGTACCGCCAGTTCATGGTCGGCCTCGGCGTCCAGTTCGCGCCGCCGTTCGACACGCTGACGCCGATCTCGGGCAGTGACCTGAACCAGGCCTCGATCGGCATCGGCTCGTTGGCCGGTACGCAGACCGTGCACCGGCACGTCCGCAACGTCGGCACCAGCACCGCGACGTACCACGCCGCGGCGACGGTGCCCGGCTTCGGGGTGACCGTCACGCCGTCGTCGCTGACCCTGGCGCCGGGGGCGAGCGGTGACTTCACCGTGGCGTTCACCCGGACCGATGGGGCGTTCAACGAGTGGGCCATCGGCTCGCTGACCTGGAGCAACACGGCGCACAACGTCCGGATCCCGGTCGCGGTGCGTCCGGTCGAGGTCGCAGCTCCGGCCGAGGTGCACGGCGACGCCAGCGCGAGCGGCAGCGTCTCGTACTCGGTGACGCCCGGCTTCACCGGCTCGTTGGCCACCACGGTGTCCGGTCTGGTCGGGGTCACCCCGCTGGCGGACAGCGTGGCGACCGGGCCGTTCGAGGCCACCGCCCCGGCGGCCGGCGCCGGCACGAAGGTGTACCACGTGGTCGTCCCGGCTGGGACCCGCGTGGCGCGCTTCTCGCTCGACTCCGACGACGACACTGCCGACCTCGATCTGTACGCGTACCTCAACGGTGCGCTGGCAGACGTGTCGGCGAGCGGGTCGGCCGACGAGCAGGTCACCCTGCTCGACCCGGAGGCCGGGACCTACGACATCTACGTCAACGGGTTCTCGACGCCGGGCGGCACGACGGCGTTCCACCTGGCCAACTTCGTGGTCGGTGTCGGGTCCGTGGGGAACGGCAACGTCACCCCGAACCCGGCCTCGATCACCCAGGGCGTGCCGACCAGCCTGTCGGCCGGCTGGACGGGTCTGGACCCGGCCAAGCGCTGGCTCGGAGTGATCAACTACACCGGCACCGACGCAGCGACGCTGTTCTCGGTCGGGTAGCGCATCCGGCGGTTGGGGTGCGGTTGCTCAGCGACCGCACCTCAACCACCGTGCGGGTCGACCTTGCCTCTGAGGTCCTTGGTGCGGCCACGTTGTTTCTTTCCCTCGACCCGCCGGCGCTGCGAGGCCCTGGACGGCTTCGTCGGGCGCCGCGGCGGGGGCGGCGGCGCAACGGCCTCACGCAGGATCGCGACCAGACGGTCCCGGGCGGCGGTGCGGTTGCGCAGCTGGGAGCGGTGCTCCGAGGCGGTGACCGAGACCGGTCCGGGCGGCAGGGCCCGGACGATCCGTCGCTGCTGGGCCTCGGTGAACGCCGTCGACGTCGCCGGGTCGAAGAGCAGCTCCACGCGGCTGTCGGTGGTGTTCACCGACTGACCACCGGGACCCGATGACCGGGAGAACCGCTCGGTGAGCTCGTCGGCCGGGACGGTCGCGCCGCTCGGCAGACCAGGGCCGGGCGGGACCAGGAGATCACCCCCGGGCTCCGGCATCAGCCGCCCCAGAACAGTCGGTCGACGACGCCGTACGCACGCCGGGTGGTGCGCTGGTAGTCGTTGACCATCGCGGTGGTCTCCCCCGGCCCGTAGCCGAGGATCTTGGCGACCGCGGCTCGCTCGCGCGGGTCGTTCGGCAGCTGGTCGGAGGACTTCCCGCGCACCAGCACCGCCGCGTTGCGGGCCCGGCTCGCCAGCGTCCACGCGGCCTTGAGCGACTCGGCGTCCTCGACCCCGACCAGGTCGTGGGCGACCGCAGCGTCCAGGGCATCGAACGTCTTCGGGGTGCGCAGCTCGGGGATGCGACCGGCGTGCTGCAGCTGCAGCACCTGGATGGTCCACTCGACGTCGGCCAGACCGCCACGCCCCAGCTTGAAGTGGGTCGCCGGGTCCGCGCCGCGCGGCATCCGCTCGTCGTCGACACGCGCCTTGATCCGGCGGATCTCGACCAGGTCGTCCTGGCTCAGCCCGGACGACGGGAAGCGCAGCGGGTCGATCAGGTTCGTGAACCTTCCGAGCAGCTCCCGGTCGCCGGCCACCGGCTCGGCGCGCAGCAGTGCCTGCGCCTCCCAGACCGCCGACCACTTCGCGTAGTACGCCGCGAACGAGTCGAGGGTGCGGATCAGCGGACCCTGCTTGCCCTCCGGCCGCAGGTCGGCGTCGACCTCGAGCGGCGGATCGGTGGCCGGGAGCGCCAGCAACCGGCGAAGCTCGTTGACCACGGCCAGCGCCATCTTGCTGGCGAGCTCCTGGTCGGCCCCGGGCAGCGGGTCGTGCACGAACATGACGTCGGCGTCGCTGCCGTAGCCCATCTCGTAGCCGCCGTACCGGCCCATCGCGATGATGCTGATCCGGGTCGGTAGCGCGGTGCCGCGCTGCTTCTCCACCGAGTCGATCGCGAGGGCGAGAGCGGCCTCCAAGGTGGCGTCCGTCAGGTCGGTGAGCGCGTAGCCGACCTCGGCCACGCCGAACGGCACGCACAGGTCGGCCGCACTGATCCGCAGCAGCTCGCGGCGCCGGATCGCCCGGACGCTGCGGATGGCGTCCTCGACGTCGCCGCGTCGCGAGGCGTTCGCCAACATCTCGGTCTGGATCGTGTCCCGGGACAGGGGCTTCAGCTCACCGTCGGCGAGGATCTTCACGCCCTCGGGCTCGCGCTCGAGCAGGTCGGTCGCGTAGCGGCTGGTGGCGAGCACCTGGGCGAGCCGCTGGGCGGTCTCCCCCTCGTCACGCAGCAGGGTGAGGTACCAGGGCGTCGAGCCGAGCGCGTCGGAGATCCGACGGAACCCGAACAGACCGGCGTCGGGGTCCGGAGCGTCCGCGAACCACTCCAGCAGGGCGGGCAGCAGGGTCCGCTGGATCGCCGCGGTCCGGGTGACGCCGCTCGTCAACGCCTCCAGGTGGCGCAGCGCGGCCTGCGGGTCGGCGTAGCCCAGCGCCGCCATCCGCTCGACGGCAGCGTCCGGAGTCAGCCGGGCCTCGTCACCGGGGATCCGCGCGACCGCCGTGAGCAACGGGCGGAAGAAGAGCTTCTCGTGCAGCCGCCGGGCCTCGCGCCGGTGGTGGCGCCACTGCTTGTCCAGCTCCTCGACCGGATTGCGCAGGTGGCCGAGCGAGCGCCCGAGTCGGCGCAGGGATGCCTGGTCCTCGGGCACCACGTGCGTACGCCGCAGCTGGTAGAGCTGGATCCGGTGCTCGAAGGTGCGCAGGAAGGCGTACGCGTCGTGCAGCGACTGACCGTCCTCACGGCCGACGTACCCGCCGCGCTTGAGCTCGGACAGGGCACTGAGCGTGGCGGGTGAGCGGACCGAGGGGTCCGTCCGGCCGTGCACGAGCTGCATCAGCTGGACGGCGAACTCGACGTCGCGCAGGCCGCCCGAGCCGAGCTTGAGCTGGCGGCCGGCCTCGTGCGCCGGGATGTGCTCGAGGACCCGGCGCCGCATCGACTGCACGTCCTGGACGAACCCGTCCTGCTCGGAAGCCTTCCAGACCAGCGGCCCGATCGTCTCGGCGTACGCGCGACCGAGCCCGGGGTCGCCGGCGACCGGCCGGGCCTTCAGCAGCGCCTGGAACTCCCAGGTCTTCGCCCAGCGCTCGTAGTAGCCGAGGTGGCTGGCCAGCGTCCGCACCAGCGGTCCGTTCTTGCCCTCCGGGCGCAGGTTCGCGTCGACCGGCCAGATGGTCCCTTCTGCCGTGTGGTCACCGCAGACCTGGATCAGCGTGGAGGCGAGCTGGTTGGCCACCCGCAACGCCGCCGCTTCCTCGACCTCGCCGACCGGCTCGGCCACGAAGATCACGTCGACGTCGCTGACGTAGTTCAGCTCGTGCCCGCCGCACTTGCCCATCGCGATCACGGCGAGCCGGCAGCACTCGGAGTCCGGGCCGAGCTTGGCCCGCGCGATCGCCAGGGCCGCGTCGAGCGTCCCGGCTGCCAGGTCGGAGAGCTCGGCAGCGATGTCGTCGACGCTGACGTGGTGCGCCAGGTCGCGGCTGGCCAGGCGCAGCAGCACCCGGCGGTACTCGACCCGGAGCGCGTCGACGGCCTCGGCGTACGGAAGTCCCTCGACGGCCTTCAGCAACCCGTCGCGCACTGCGTACGCCACCGGACGGGTGGACCCGAGCGTCGGGTCCTTCAGCTCGTGCCAGTGCTCGGGGTGCCGGACCAGGTGGTCGCCGAGCGCCTCGCTCATGCCGAGCACCGAGAGCAGCCGCATCGCGGTGCCCTCGTCGTACTCCAGCGCCGCGAGCAGCGCCTCGCCGTCGCCGGCGGCCTCGTGCAACCGGGTGAGCGAGGCCAGCGCCAGATCGGGGTCGGCGGTCCGGCCGAGGATGGAGACGACCGGCCACGCCGGCGGACCGAGCGCGGTCAGGCGCTCGACCGCCAGGTCGATGTTCTCGAAGCCGACCCGGGCGAGGTTCCCCGCCGAGACGACTCCGGAGGCTTCGCGAGCCATGACGAGATCAGATGATCGGAAGCACTAGATCACCGGAAGCATTCTGTCGCGCTCGAACGCGGAGACCTGCCCGCGGTACTCCTCCCACTCCGCGCGCTTGTTGCGCAGGAAGAAGTCGTAGACGTGCTCGCCGAGGGTCTCGGCCAGCAGCTCCGACCGCTCGGCCACCGCGATGGCGTCGTGCAGGCTCTTGGGGAGCTGCTCGAGTCCGAGGGCCTGTCGCTCCCGGTCCGTCAACGACCAGACGTCGTCCTCGGCCTCGCGCGGGAGCTCGTACTCCTCCTCGAGCCCCTTCATCCCGGCGGCCAGCACGACGGCGTACGCCAGGTAGGGGTTGCACGCGGCGTCGATGGTGCGCAGCTCGATGCGGGTGGACTGGCCCTTGTTGGGCTTGTACATCGGGACGCGGACCATCGCGGAGCGGTTGTTGTGGCCCCAGGAGATGTACGACGGAGCCTCGCCGCCCCCGATCAGCCGCTTGTAGGAGTTGACCCACTGGTTGGTGATGCAGGTGATCTCGCTGGCGTGCTGCAGGATCCCCGCGAT
>JBJMIP010000366.1:0-2870 GCA_045806825.1 Marmoricola sp. | reverse complement strand
CCACGCCGGTCGAGAAGGACCCGCTGCTGGGCACCTCCAAGCTCCCCGAGGGCATCGACGCCGATGCCTGGCGGGGTCGGATGATCGGGGCGATCGAGAAGTCGATCCGCCCCGGCATGGCGGCGTACCTGAAGGTCCTCGAGGACGACGAGCTCGCCCAGGCGCGGCCCGATGACCGCGTCGGCCTGACGTTCCTCGATGGTGGCGAGGCCGACTACGACGCGACGCTCCGCTTCTACACGACGACCGAGAAGACGGCAGCCGAGATCCACGAGATCGGGCTGGAGCAGGTGGCCAAGCTGGCCGAGGAGTACCGCGGCCTCGGCCCCGAGGTGGTCGGCACCGACGACCTCCAGGAGATCTTCACCGCGCTCCGCACCGACCCGAAGCTGCACTTCGAGAACGGCGACCAGCTCGTCGAGGCCTCTGAGGTGGCGATGGACCGCGCCTGGAAGGCGATCCCGGACTGGTTCGAGGTGCTGCCGAAGGCGCCCTGCGAGGTGCAGCCGACCAAGACCGGAGCCAAGGCCTTCTACTTCCAGCCCGCCCCCGACGGGTCGCGCGGCGGCATCTTCTTCATCAACGTCGAGGACCCCGAGGCCTGGGGCACCTTCGAGCTGGAGTCGATGGCCTTCCACGAGGGCATCCCGGGCCACCACCTGCAGATCGCGATCGCCTCGGAGCTGACCGGCGTACCGGAGCTGCGCAAGCACCTCTACAACTCCGCTTACGCCGAGGGGTGGGGCCTCTACAGCGAGCGGCTGGCCGACGAGATGGAGCTCTACGGCAGCTCGCTGGACCGGATGGGCATCTTCTCCGCCGACTCCTTGCGGGCCTGTCGCCTCGTCGTCGACACCGGCCTGCACGCGATGGGCTGGAGCCGGCAGCAGGCGGTCGACTACATGGTCGCGAACTCGCCGATGACCGAGGGCATCTGCAAGCCCGAGGTCGACCGCTACATCCTCTCGCCCGGTCAGGCGACGTCGTACATGATCGGCCGGCTGGAGATCTTGCGGATGCGCGAGGAGGCCAAGCAGCGCCAGGGCGCGGGCTTCGACATCAAGAAATTCCACTCCGCGGTGCTCGACAGCGGCAGCCTGCCGCTGGGCGTGCTGGACGCGGTGGTGCAGGCGCGGCTGACCTGATCAGCCCTCGGCCTGCAACCGCAGCCCGGCCAGCAGCAGATCCAGGCCGGCGCGGAACTGGTCGACGTCGTCGTGCACGGCGAACTCGTCGACCACGTAGTGCAGGAACGGGAACTGCTCGGGGTCTTGGGCCCTCCAGGCATCGGCGAACCGCAGGACGAACTCGTCGCGGGTGACCTCGCCGTCGGCTACCTCCTGGGGCGGCTCCTGGCCGAGGTCGGCGCCGATGCCGACGACGAAGCCGATGACGGCTGAGACCGCGTGGAAGCTCTTCAACGGGTCCAGCCCGAGTCGCAGCACCTGCTGCCCCATGCGTTCGTAGAGCAGCAGCGCGTTCGGCTGGGCGTCGGTGTTGCGCATGAAGTACGCACCGAGCCAGGGCCGCTCGACGATCGCGTCGAAGAGCGTGACCGCGATGTCGCGCAGGTCGTCGATCGGGTCGTGGGAGCCGGTGCAGCCCTCGCTGGCGGTGAGGACTCCGGCGAGCACGTGGTCGCTGGCTCGGTCGAGCAGCTCCTCCTTGCTGGAGACGTACCAGTAGATGCTCGCCACCCCGCCGCCGAGACGGGCGGCCAGGGCGCGGAACGTCAGTGCCGGCTCGCCGGCCTCGTCGAGCAGCGCGACGGCCTCGCCGATGACTGCCTCCATCGAGTGCGAGGCGCGGCGGCGAGCGCCACGCGGAGCGTCGGCCCGGGCACGGGTGCGTGGAGCTGGCATGGCCTCATCCCATCACAGATTGCGATTTATCGAACGCTGTTCTATCGTATCGAACGTTGTACGAGAATCGTACAGCGTTCGATACCAAGGAGGTGCTTCCCATGACTGCTCTGACCGAGACCACCACGTCCCGCACCTACGTCTCCCTCCGGGCGGCGTGGATCCCTCTGTTCGCCCTCTGCCTCGCGTTCTTCGTCGAGATGGTGGACAACACCCTGCTCACGATCGCGCTGCCGACCATCGGCCGCGACCTGGGCAGCGGCACCACCGCCCTGCAGTGGGTCACCGGCGCCTACTCGCTCACTTTCGGCGGCCTCCTGCTGACCGCCGGCTCCGCCGCCGACCGGCTCGGACGCCGTCGCGTGCTGCTGGTCGGCCTCGCCGTCTTCGGCGTGATCAGCCTCGGCGTCGTGGCCGTCAGCTCGGCCGGCGAGCTGATCGCGCTGCGCGCCGCGCTCGGCATCGCCGCGGCGATGATGGCGCCGATCACCAACTCGCTCGTCTTCCGGCTCTTCGACGAGCAGGCGCTGCGGATGCGTGCGATGACGCTGATGATCGTCGTCGGGATGAGCGGTTTCGTCCTCGGCCCGCTGCTCGGCGGCACCGCCCTGGCGCACGTGCGCTGGGAGTGGCTGCTGGTCGTCAACGCCCCGATCGCGGTGATCGCCTGGATCGGCGTGCGGCTCGGCGTGCCGGCCGACCGTCCCGAGGACCTCTCCGGCGACTCCCTCGACCTGCCCGGGGCCGCGCTGAGCATCAGCGCCATCGGCCTGGCCTGCTACACCCTGACCAGCGGCGTCGAGCACGGCTGGCTCTCGGTGACGACGATCGCATCCGCGCTCGGTGCGCTGGCTGCCCTGCTCGCCTTCGTCCGCCACGAGCGGCGTACGGCGGAGCCCATGCTGGACCTCGCCGTGTTCTCCAACGCCACGGTCCGCGGGGCCACCATCGCCCAGCTCGGTACGTCGATCGCGATGGCCAGCGTGATGTTCGGCCTGATCCTGCACT
>JBJMIP010000365.1:0-10831 GCA_045806825.1 Marmoricola sp. | reverse complement strand
GCTCACCTGCCCACCCTATGCAGGACACTGTGCGCGTGCTCATCCTGCTCCCGCCGTCCGAGGGGAAGTCTTCTCCTCGACGGGGCAAGCCGCTCAGCCTCGCGGCTCTGGAGAGCCAGGAGCTCACCGACGCTCGCGCGAGGCTGCTGTCCGCACTCGTCGAGCTCTGCGCGAACGATCCGGACCAGGCCGCGGCCGCGCTCGGTCTCGGGCCGACCCAGGCGCACCACCTGGAAGGCAACGTGCTGCTCGGTCAGGCGCCGACGGCCCGGGCGGACAAGATCTACACCGGCGTCCTGTACGACGCCCTCGACCTCGCTTCGCTGACCGGCGCGGCGCGCGGTCGGGCGACCCGTTGGCTGGCGATCATGTCGTCGCTGTTCGGGGTCGCACGACCCAGCGACCCGATCCCGGCGTACCGGCTCTCGGGCGACACCAACCTGCCGGGCACCGGCACCGTGAGTACCTACTGGCGCGACCACCTCGACGCCGTGCTGGCACCAGCGGCCGGCAACGGCCTGGTGATCGACCTGCGTTCCTCGATGTACGCCGGCTTCTGGCGCCCCTCCCCGGAGATCGCGAAGAAGGTCGCGACGGTCCGCGTGCTGCACGAGCACAACGGGCAGCGCAAGGTGGTCAGCCACTTCAACAAGGCGACCAAGGGCCGGATCGTCCGGGAGCTGCTGCTCGACGGCGGCAAGCCCGGGACTCCTGCGGCGCTCGCGGAGCACCTGACCGGCCTCGGCTGGACCGTCGAGCTGCACCCCGCCAAGGCGACCGGTCAGCAGCTCGACGTGGTGGTCAGCGAGCTCTGACCGCGAGCATCACCTGCCCGTACCTCAGGGTGCGACCGGAGCGTCCCCGCCGCCCAGGTCGACATCTCCGTCGGCGGTCGGCGCAGTGCCGATGTCGAAGCTCTCAGGGTCCTGCGTGCCCGGCAACGGGTCTCCGGGGCAGGTGCCCGGAACGCACTGCACGGCCTTGTCGGAGCTGGCGTTGGCGAACGTGGCCGGGACGATCATGGTGATCGAGGCGCCGGCGACGGCGAGAGCTGCGATTCCGGTGGCGATGCGAGTGCGGGTCATGGCAGAAGCGTGGCCCCTCGAGCACATGCGGATCAAACACGCAAAACGGACGGTCTAGTCCATAGCAGTTCAAACCGTGAGTTATCGGTCAGTCGAGTTCGCGCTCAGGCGGGAAGAACCGGACAAATCGGACTAGACAACTTCGCGTCACCCGCGACGCCCTCAGAGCGTGAACGGCGCGTCCGTGGGCCGGCCGTTGTACAGACGGAGGCTCGCGAGCAGGTGGTCGTCATCGCGCCCGGAGTTCGGAGGGTTGCCCCGGAAGTACGAGATCACCGTGACCGAGGCCGGCGCGAGCTCCATCTTGTAGATGGCGTCCAGCGGGGCACCGAGCGCGTCCGCGACCAGGGTCTTGATCGGGGTCACGTGGCTGACCACGACCACCGTCTGACCGGTGTGGTCGGCGATGATCCGGTCTCGACCGGCGAGCACCCGCTCCTGCACCAGCCGGAACGACTCTCCCCCGGTCGGCGCGTGGTCCAGGTTGCCGAGCCAGGACGCCAGGTCGTCGGGGTAGGTCTCCTGGATCTGGGTGAACGTCATCCCGTCCCAGGCGCCGAACTCCATCTCGGCGATCCCCGCCTCGACCTTGGCCTCGAGACCCAGCTGGGCACCGAGGATCGCCGCGGACTCCGCCGTACGCCGCACCGGGCTGGTCACCAGCGCGTCGACCGCCTCGGCCAGCGGGGCCAGCCAGGTGCCGGTCGCCCGGACCTGGGCCTCGCCCTCCTCGTTCAGGGGCGGGTTCGAGCCGCCGAGCCCGCCGGAGAACAGCCGGTTGGCGGTGTGGTCGGTGACGCCGTGGCGGACGAGCACCAACGTGGTCGGCGGCTCCCCCGGCGGCATCCACCCGCGGGCCGGGGTCGTTCGTGACTCAGCTTCGTCGTCGGGGGGTCCGGGCCGCTCGGCGGCGAAGTAGGTCGGCGTCCCGTCCAACGCCTCGTTCACCAGCCGGTCGGCGTGACCGTTCTCGGCCCGCGGCACCCAGGTCCAGACCGTGCCGCCCGGAGCCAGCCGCGACGCCTGGGCGTGCAGCGGCTTCATCGACGGGTGCTTGACCTTCCACCTGCCGGCCATCTGCTCAATGACGAGCTGGGAGTCCATCCGCACCTCGAGGCCGGCGCCGGGCGCGTGCTCCGCCGCGAGCTCGAGACCCGCGATCAACCCCCGGTACTCGGCGACGTTGTTGGACGCGGTCCCGATGGTCTCGCCGACCTCGGCGATGGTCTCCCCGCTGACCGCGTCCTTGAGGACCGCCCCGAACGCAGCCGGGCCGGGGTTGCCCCGCGAACCGCCGTCAGCCTCGACGACGACGTCGGTCCAGCTCACAGCCCGGATTCGATGGTGCGGACCAGGATCCGGTCGCACTCCTCGCAACGGACGACCTCGTCGGCCGGCTTGGCCGCGATCACGGCGAGGTCGGAGGCATTGAGCGTCAACCGGCAGCCCTGGCACTCCTTGCGGGTCAGCGCGGCGGCGCCGACGCCGCCCTTGGAGGCGCGGAGCTTCTCGTAGAGCCCCATCAGGTCCTCGGGCATGCCCAGGGCCGTCTCGGCCCGCTCGGCCGCGACCTGGGCGAGCTCGGCCTGCAGAGCGGCGGCCTTGGCGGCCCGGACCTTCTCCAGCTCGCCGGTCTCGGCGTCGATCTTCACCAGCGCGGCGGTGCGGTGCTCGAGGTCGGCCTGGGCCGCCTCGAGCCGCTCCATCACGTCGATCTCGACGTCCTCGAGGTCACTGATCCGGCGCGCGAGCGACTCGAGCTCGCCGAGCATCCGCTCGAGCGCCTTCGGGTCCGCGATCGAGCCTGCGTCGATCATGCCCTGGTCGCGCTCGCGACGCGCCTTGACCTGCTCGACGTCGGCGTCGGCCCGGGACTGCTCCTCGGTGAGGTCCGCGACCAGGATCCGTGCGTCCCGCGCAGCGTCGTCGACGTCGGAGCGCCCGCGGGTGAGCTCGGCCAGCGCGGTCGCCTCCGGGATCGTCGCGAGGTGGTGGCGCACCGAGTCCAGCTTGGAGTCGAGCTCCTGGATGTCGAGCAACTTCACCTGGACGTGCGGGTCGGCTTTCAGAGCTGTCTCCTCAGGATCTCAGACCCGGAAGGTCCAGGGATCTGTGTTCGTGGCACTGATGTGCACGGCCACCGTATCGCCCAGTGCCTCCACCAACCGATCCCGGAGTACCGGGAGCCACAGCGACTCGGCCGCAGAGTGCGCGACGTCCACCAGAGCCGGGCCGCCGGCCTCGACCGACTCCGAGGCCGGGTGGTGACGCAGGTCCGAGGTCACGTACACGTCGGCACCAGACGATCGCGCGCGATCGAGCAGGAAGTCGCCGGACCCACCGCACAGCGCGACGGTCTCGACGACCTGGTCCGGATCACCCGCCACCCGCAGCCCGCCCGCGGTCGGCGGGAACACCGCTGCGGCGCGATCGACGAACTCGGCCAGGGTGAGCGGCTCGGCAAGGCGCCCGATCCGTCCTGAGCCGGTGCCCGGATCCGGCAGCGACGCCAGCTCGACCACGTCGTACGCCGGTTCCTCGTAGGGGTGGGCCGCCAGCATCGCCGAGACCAGGTCGCCGCGCAGTCGCCGGTCGGCGATCACCTCCACCCGCACCTCGTCGACGACCTCGAGCTCGCCGACAGCGCCGATCGTCGGGTTCGCGCCGGGGAGCGGACGGAACCGTCCTTCGCCGGGGGTGCTGAAGCTGGCGGACTCGTAGTCGCCGATCCGACCGGCCCCGGCTTCCGCCAGGGCTGCCCGCACGGCATCGGCGTGCGTGGTCGGCACGAACACGATCAGCTTGTCGTGCGCGGCGAGCTGGTCGGGATCGAGCGGAACCACGTCGACCAGGTCGAGCGCTGCCGCGATCGCCGCGCTGACTCCCCCGGCCGGCGAGTCCGCGTTGGTGTGCGCGGTCAGCAACCCGCACCCGGCGCCGAGCAGCCGGTGCACGACGCGCCCCTTCGGGGTGTTGGCGGCGACCGAGGTCGTCCCGCGCAGGTACAGCGGGTGGTGGACCACCAGCAGGTCGGCGTCGAGAGCGACCGCTTCGTCGGCGACCGCGGTCACCGGGTCGACGGCGAGCAGAACCGTGCGTACCTCCGCCTCCGGGTCGCCGCAGACCAGACCGACCGCGTCCCAGTCCTCGGCCCGGTGCGGCGGGAACCAGCCCTCGATCAGGTCGATGACGTCGGCGACTCGCATGATCGGCAGGGTATCGGGCCGATCAGACGCCGAGGCGCGAAGCGGCGGCCAGGATCGCGTCCGCAACCTCGGCGGGGGCGTGCAGCTGGTGCAGGTGCTCGCCGTCGAGGACCTCGACCGGCCACCCCTGCTGCCGGGCGAGCTCGATCTCCTCGGCGTAGGTCTGCCCGAACGCGACGTACGCACAGGGCTTGGCGGCCCAGCCCAGGGCCACCGGGACCCGCTGCCGGAAGTAGTCCAGCGGGAGCCGCGGTTGCTCAGCCTCGACCGCACGGCGGGTCGCCTCGTCGGGGAACAGCTGGCCGAGGTCGTCCCACCACTGGGTCCACGGCGGCAGCAGGCCGTCCGGCTCGACGAGCGCGGCCAGGAACTCCAGGAAGTCCGGGGGCGCGAGCACCGTCTCGCTCGCGTCCACGGGCGGCAGCGCCGCGTCCACGTAGACGGTCGGCGCCGTGCCGAGCTGCTCGGAGAGGTGCGAGGCGCGGTAGCCGGCGTTGCTGTGCGGCACCAGGACGATGCTCCCCAGCCCGGCGGCCACACCGACCGCGTCGTCGACGCCCGCGATCACCACGCCGTGCCCGTCGGCGAGCAGACGGGTGGCGACCGGCGCCCAGGTGGCCGTGCCGAGCAGCGGGCTCGGCACCAGGACGAACGTGGCCACGGCTAGTTGACCTGGCGGTCGCGCCCCTCCCAGTACGGCGCCCGGAGCTTGAACTTCTGCAGCTTCCCGGTCGCGGTTCGGGCGAGCACCTCGCGGAACTCCACCGACGTGGGGGCCTTGTACCCAGCGACCTTGGTCTTGCAGTACGCGATCAGGTCGGCCTCGGTCAGGGCGGACCCCTCGGCCTTCACGACGAGCGCCTTGATGGTCTCGCCCCACTTCTCGTCGGGCACGCCGATCACGGCGACCTCCGCGACGTCGGGGTGGCTGAAGATGACGTCCTCGACCTCGATCGAGGAGACGTTCTCGCCGCCGGTGATGATCACGTCCTTCTTGCGGTCGCTGATCGTCAGGTAGCCCTCGTCGTCGATGATGCCGCCGTCGCCGGTGTGGAACCAACCGCCCTCCAGCGCCTTCGCGGACTCCTCGGGCTGTTCCCAGTACCCCTCGAGGACCACGTTCGAGCGGGCCAGCACCTCCCCCTCGGCGTCGAGCTTCAAGGTGACCCCGAGGGCAGGGTTGCCCGCGCGGACGAGCTTGGCGGCCTGCTCCAACGGCGGCAGGTCGTCCCACTCGCTGCGCATCCTGTTCACCGTCAGCACCGGCGAGGTCTCGGTCAGACCGTAGATCTGCAGGAACTCCCAGCCGAGCTCCTCGGTCACCCGGACGATGGTCTTGGTCGGCGGCGGCGCCCCGGCCACGATGATCCGGACGGTGTCGCGGCCCGGGACCGGGCCGTCCCAGGTCTGGGCGGCCTCGAGGACGGCGTTGACGACCGCAGGCGCCGCGCACATCACCGTGACGCCGTGCTTCTCCACCCGGCGCAGGATCTCGGCGCCGTCGACCTTGCGCAGGATCACGTGCGGAACGCCGAGACCGGTCATCGCGAACGGCATCCCCCAGCCGTTGGCGTGGAACTGCGGCAGCGTGTGCAGGTAGACGTCGCGGTCGGTGACGCCGGCGTGCAGCGCGAAGGTCACCGCGTTGGTCCAGATGTTGCGGTGCGTGATCTGCACGCCCTTGGGCCGCGCGGTCGTGCCGGAGGTGTAGTTGATCGTCGCGGTCGCGTTCTCCTCGTGCTCCCACGGCTGCGGCTCGGTGCCGTTCAGGTACAGGTCGTCGTCCTCCCCCAGCACGAACTTGAACTCGCACTTCACCTCGGCGAGCGACTCGGCGAGCTCGGGGTCGACGTACAGGACCCGGGCTCCGGAGTGCTCGACGATGTAGGCGACCTCCTCGACGGAGAGGCGGAAGTTCACCGGCACCAGCACGCGCCCGTACCCGCAGACACCGAAGAACGCACTCAGCAGGCGGGCCGAGTTGTGCGACACGAACGCGACCCGGTCGCCGACGCCGATCCCGAGCGCGTCGTGCCGAGCCGCCATCGCCTTCGCGCGCACGCCGAGCTCGGCGTAGGTGAGCTCACCGAGCGATGCCGCCGGCTGGTCGGGCTCGTCGATGACCCCGATCCGGTCCTTGTAGACGGCCAGTGCGCGGTCCAGGAAGTCAGCGGCGCTGAACGGAACGATCATGCTGCCAAACCTAGTGCGGGATCGGGATCTGATCCATCACGTGGAGGCGCACGTACGGGGTGGGCGCGGAGGGGATCGAACCCCCGACATCCTCCTTGTAAGGGAGAGTCTGCTACGACTAGACTGACCCTGTCAAGGGTTTCCTGAGCGTAATGCTTAGGCTGAACCCACTGGGGCCTAGGACTGACTAGGCTGACAACAAGGCTGACAGGGGTGAGCGCGTGGCGGACCGGAAGCGCCGGCAGTACAAGAGCGGGTCTGTCTTCCAGGCGCACGCCAAGCAATACGGCTGCCCGGACCTCGTCGATGGCGTCCGCCCGCCCCACAAGTGCAAGGCGCGCTGGATGGGAACCTACGAATCCGGTTTCACCAAGGCGGGCAAGCGCCGCCGCAAGACGGTCACCGGCCCGACCGAGGCCGCGGTCAAGGAACGCCTGCGGGTCAAGCTGAAGGAACTCGGCACCGAGCAGGCCGTGACCAAGCGCCTCACCGTGAAAGCGTGGTCGGACACCTGGCTCGGTATCGCCGAGAAAGAGAACCGGCCCAACACCCACTCGACCGACAAGGGCGCCGTTGGCTGGATCGTGGAGACCATCGGACACGTCCAGCTCGAACACCTGACCCCCGAGGACATTCGGGCCGTACACAGCGCCATCGAGGCCACCCGCTCATCCTCAACTGCGGCGCGCTACCACGGCACCCTGTCGCGGATGCTCAAGGCTGCTGCTGCTGACGGGCACTACATCCCCTCGAACGTGTTCCTGGTCAAGAAGCCCGAGGCCGCCGTCAATGACCGTGACGCAATGAAGACCATCGAGGCGCTATCGGTACTGAAGGCCGCGACCGAACTCCCCCACTCCTCGCGCTGGGTCGCAGCGTTCCTCCAAGGGATGCGGCAGGGCGAATGCCTCGGACTCACCTGGGACGAGGTCGGCGAGTCCAGCCTGAAGCTGGCGTGGCAGTTGCAGCCGCTCCCCTACCGAGTGCCCCGCGACCGCTCGTCCGGCTTCCGCGTGCCCCGAGGCTATGAGTCGCGGCAGCTCGACGGACAGATGCATTTGGTTCGCCCGAAGTCGAAAGCCGGGTGGCGCGAGATCCCGATGCTGCCCGTGATGTGGCAGGCTCTCGAGGCGTGGCGCAGTGAGGCGCCGGACAATCCCCACGGACTCGTCTGGCCGGCGGCTGACGGGCGCCCGGCGAGCGAGAACGACGACCGCCAAGAGTTCTACGGGCTTCAAGGACTCGCGGAGATCGGCCACCCCGCAGGGCGCTACTACAAAGTTCATGAAAGTCGTCATACGACAGGCACGCTGCTCCGCCTGCTCAACGTGCCCGACGAGATCCGGCTGGCGATCATGGGCTGGTCCTCGGTCGCGTCCTCGCAGAACTACGAGCACATCGACGCGCAACGGTTCGCCGAGATGCGCCAGGCGTTGCAGCAGGTAGCGACCGCCCTCGAGCTCGGCTAGCGGATAGACCTGACGCCCGGGTCCTCGACCACGGCCCGCACCGCCAGAGCGTTCTTGATGCGCCGGTTCAACGACAGGAAGTAGGTCCGCACAGTGGCGGTCGCTGCGATCATGCCTATCAAGATCGCCCCCACCGCGACGGGCCGGGTATCAACGAACCACGTCAGGGTCCACATCACCCCCGTGAGAACCCAAAGCACGCTGGCGATGACGCAACTGATACTGACGTGTCGTTCAAACATTCATTCCTCCACATGGTCGACGGTGTTCCCCGTGATGTCGTCGACCCCTTCTGTCGGCAGACTATTCAGGACGCCTCCGACAAGGAGTGGGAGAGCAAGTGTTCTACCCGGTCTGAGAGTCCGGTGAACCTGGCGGCAAATCGACCACTGTTTCGATGACGTAGCCGGAATCAACGGCGGCCGCATAGAAGACGTCGGCATAGGGAACGCCCGTCACCCGAGCCACCGCCTCCAGGTGCTCCTTGCGAGGCAGCTCTTTGATGTTGCGCCAGTTCGCGACCGTGGTGGGCGAGACCTCGAGTGCCACGGCGATCTGACGCACTGATGTTGGGTATGGCTGCGCGTCGATGTGCGCCTGGATGAGGTCGTAGAGCCGGCCCATGGCGGTCTCCTGGTGTTCTGTCGGGGGGTCATGCACAGAATGGTCAGCGGTGCTGGTCGCTCTGTCCAATGGCGCGGGCACATGCGACACGCCGCACTGGACGATTCTTGGGCACAACGCGACCGGCGTCAATCCGGGCTGAATCACGCGCAGGATAGGTGACCTCGATAAAGATACCGTTGTAATTTGTTGACAACCGGGCACATCCTCTGCAAACTCTTTCCAGAAGCGCTGGACACATTGAGCAGAGAAGGTTTACGGTGAACACACCAACAAGCACCCCGCTCCCGGAGATCTACATGCGAGTGAAAGACCCCAAGCAGATCAAGAAGCTGATGGTCATTCAGGAAGTCTCAAGCCGCGACCTGGCAGCCGCAGTCGGGTGGAAGTCCCACTCCTACGTGACTCGCATCCTGCGAGGCGACATCACGACAGTGACCCCCGAGCGGGCCGCGCGCATCGCGAGGTTCTTCGGCGTCGGTCAGGACGATCTTTTCGTGGCCCGACTGTCCACCGACACTTCACAGACTGCAAAGAAGCGCGTGGCATGAGCCCCGAGGTCAAGCAGGCCGAACGCGCCTACACCATCGCCGAGGTTGCCGGGCTCAAGGGCGTCTCCCCCGACTACGTGCGCGCAGCCATCAGGGCAACCGAGGGCAACACTCTCGCCGCCAAGAAGGTCGGACGCGGATACCGGATCTCGGCCAGCGCGGTCGAGTCCTGGTGGGCAGGGCTGGCAGACGCGTGAGTATTCACCAGATCAGGCCGACCGTCATCGCGGCGACAGAGTGCCCCGAAGGCCACCTGGACCGCGTTGAAGCCATCAACCCTGTGGTTCGCAACGGCGAGCTGGTCGAAGGGGCCTGGCCGTCCGCCTACGACTTCTGCATGGAGTGCGACCTGCCGGTTCAGGTCATCTCGATTGAGGTGCAGCGATGAGCCGCCGAACCGGAACCTTGGCAGAAGAGGTCCAGCGGTTCGCGGTCCGATCCATTCGTGACGGCGAATGCCTCATGGGTCCTCACGAGAGATACGGATGGATTCGGTACGACGGTCGCTCACAAATGAGTGCCCACCGTGCCACCTATGTCGTTCACAACGGCCCCATTCCGGAAGGACTGGTGGTTCGCCACACCTGCGACCGGATCGGGTGCGTAGAACCGACTCATCTCATTGTCGGAACGGTCGCTGAAAACAACCGTGATATGTCTGAGCGGGGACGCAATAGGACGGGCCTAGATGCCCCATTGGCAACGGTCCATCCGGATGTGATTCGCGCTGCGATCCAGCGATACCTCGTCGGGGGCCACAGTCAGTCCGAAATTGCTCGGGAGCTCGGCGTCGCGCAGTCGACCTTTGGCCGCTGGGTTCGCGCTGAGGTTCGCAAGGACGTCGGCCTCCCAGGGTTCGTTCACGGCAAGGGAAGTCGCATTGCCACCGGCCTACAGCCGTGCGGAACCTACGCCGGTTACGGACGCCACCACGCGCGAGGCGAAGAGGTGTGCCCGGAATGCCGAGAGGCGCACCGCCAATACATGCGCGCCTACAAGGCCGCAAGACGTGCCGCATGAACACCCCATCTTCCGGGTCGGTCACTGACTCCCGACTCGGTAGCAGGTCGCCCCTCCCGGAGACCTGACGGCGGTGGCTGAGCGACCGGATGCGCGAGGCCGCCGCCAACCCAGACAAAGAAGTAGCCCCGTGCTGGTCGAGAGCACGAGGGCCGAGAACCGAAGTTCACCCACTAGAGAGGTTACACGAAATGGACCCGAACAGCGGACGCATCCTCTCGGATGCACAACTAGCCGAGTACCGGCTGCGCGACCCGGAGGACGCTGCCAAGTTCAGCGTCAGGCTCGAAGGCACCCGTGAGGAAATCGAGCAGGTCGCCCAGGCGGTGCGTGATGGCATCGGCGCCCAGGAGCGTGCGAAGCGTCGCGCGAAGGCTAAGGCGGCTCGCAAGGCGCGGAGGGCTGGACGATGACCGCCGACGACCTCACTACCCGCATCAACACTCGTCGCGACCTGGAAGCCGAGCTTGCACCGCCGCAGCCGCAGACGGGTGCATGGCTGACTGACGACGGGTCGCTGCTGGTCCGCAAGTACGGCGACACGATGACGGTGACGCGCAAGGTTGACGGGCGGTGGCTGCCCGAGATGGCGCTGACCGCTGAGGCCTGGGACTTCGGGGCGTCGGCATGAGCAGGCAGACGTGCGACACCTTCGGTTGCACCAAGCCCGCGGTCGCCTTCCT
>JBJMIP010000364.1:0-4355 GCA_045806825.1 Marmoricola sp. | reverse complement strand
CTCAAGCGCCGTCCGATCGGGGAGAAGTACGCCGCCGAGATCGAGGGTCTCTACGCGGAGTGAGTGAACTCCAGGTAGTGCACGTCGGTGATTGGTCGGCTCAGCCGTTCGAAGAGCCGGCGGGCAGGTCCCCACGCGCCGCGGAGAGTCGCGGCGGCGTGCTGGCGGTCCGACTCGGCGGTCAGCACCCGTCCGGTGGCCCTGATCGGGGAACCGAGCGGTTTCCCGGTCGGGCCGCAGGGCGCGATCAGGGCGCGTTCGTCCCGCGCGAGCCGCTTCGCCTTGTAGGCGTTGACCTCGGTCCAGACGTAGAGCCGACCGGCCCCGTCGACGGCGAACCAGACCGGGGCGGGCACCGGCGTGCCGTCCCGCTTGTAGGTGACGAGCAAGCAGTGCTGGTGCCCGGCCAGCGGGCCGAAGTCGGACTCCACCACCTCGCGATCGAGGACGGTGTGCGCAGAGGCGTCCATCGAGGCGGTCAGCGGTTTCTTGGCACCCGCGAGCAGGCGACGCGCGGCGCGGGGGGAGAGAACAGGGCTCATCCGGGTACAATAGACCGATCGGTCTATAGAAGGGAAGAGTGATGGCGACGACACGGGAACGGCTGCTGGGCGTGGCCTCGGACCTGGTGCGCCAGCACGGTGTCGCCGGAACCGGGCTGACGGCGCTGCTCGCGGCCAGCGGTACCGCCCGCGGATCGATCTACCAGCACTTCCCGGAAGGCAAGGACCAGCTCATCGAGGCCGCGACGGACGTCGCCGCCCAGGTGATGCGGACCGGTACCTGGAGCAGCGCACCGGGAGCCGGTCCGGCCGACCTCGTGCACCAGGTCGTCGACCGGGCCCGTCAGACGCTGACCGACGAGGGCTTCAGTCGCGGTTGCCCGGTCGTCGCGGCAGCCGTCGCCGGCGCCGAGCACGCCCGGGTCGTCGACGCGGCCGGCCGCGCGTTCGGGACCTGGGCGGAGGATCTGGCTGCCGCGCTGGTGGCCGCCGGCGTCCCGGAGAGCTCTGCTGCCTCGTTCGCGAGCGTCCTGATCAGCGCCGTGGAGGGCGCGATCGTCCAGTCACGCGCCCAGCGCTCGGTGGCGCCGCTCGACGCGGTCGGACTGCACCTCGGCCGGCTGGCCGAGAGCCTCCGGTGATCCCACCAGCTCGAAGACCTTGATCTCGCGCGCGGTGCGCTGCTCGTAGCGGGCGAAGTTCGGCCAGGTCTGCACCATCGTCGGCCAGGCCAGGGCGCGCTCCTGGCCGAGGAGGGGCCGGGCGACCAGGTCGACGGTCTGGTTGCGGAACCGCACGCTGACCTCGGGGTTGGTCTCGATGTTCTTCACCCACAACGGCTCCTTGGGCCCGCCGAAGTAGGAGCCTGCGATCAGGATCCGGTTTCCGTCCGGGACGCACAGCAGCGGGTTGCTCCGCGGCAGACCGCTCTTGCGGCCGGTGGTCGTGAGCATCATGTTGGGCAGTCCGGCGATGTCCAGGATCGTCAGGCGGCCGTGGGTCAGCCGCTGGAGGAGCTTGTCGGTGCGGACGATCTGGGGGAGCAGCTTCGGCATCCAGGAGATCGCTCCGACGCGGACGCCCAGGGGAATCAGCAGGCCGGGCTTGCGGGGCGGGAACGGGACGGTGCTCATCTTCTTCTCCTGGAGGGTGCCGGGTCGGTCTCGAGGGTGTGCAGGATCCAGGTCCACATCTGCTGGCGCTGGAGGTCGGTGGCGCGGTACGCCGGGAGGTAGCTGGTCGGCCGTGGCGCTCGGTCGTGCCAGAACCGGCCCGGGCTCGGCGGGGGCTCGCTCGCGGCGAGCCAGACGACGGTGTCGGCGCCCTGAGCACTGGTCCTCAGCAGCGGTCGGGTGAGCCTTCCGAACAACGGCAGCGACGTGGCCACGCCCGGGGTGTCGGCCCAGCCCGGGTGCATGGCGTGCACCGCGATGCCCTCGCCGTCGAGCCGTCTCGCGAGCAGCGGTGCCATCTCGACCTGCACCCGCTTGGAACGGGCGTAGGCCACGGCACCGCGGTACGGCGTCCCGGTGTACTCCGGGTCCTCGAGCGGCAGCTTCTGCGCGTACATGCCTCCCGAGGAGACCAGGACGACCCGGGCGCCGGTGCTCCGACGCAGGGCCGGGACGAGCAGGTCGGTCATCAGGACCGGCCCGAGCACGTGGGTGGCCAGGGTGAGCTCGTGGCCCTGGGCCGTGGTCGTGCGCTCGGCAGGCAGCGTGCCGGCGTTGTGCACGAGGACGTCGAGGGCGTCGCCGCTCTCGGCGAGCCCGGCGCAGAAGGCCCGCGCGAACCGGCGTACCTGGTCCAGGTCGGAGACGTCGCACGCCTCGGCGACCAAGGTCGCTGACCTGCCCTCGCCCTCCAGCTGCTCGGCGATCCGGGAGATCGCCGGCTGCACGCGCTCGGTGCTCCGGCCCAGGAGGTGGACGGTCGCGCCGAGCCGGGCCAGGCCCAGGGCGGTCGCCTCGCCCAGCCCCGAGCCGGCCCCGGTGACCAGGGCGCGCCTGCCCGCCAGCGCCTCCGGTGGTGGATCGGCGGCCCAGTGCCGCCGGCGCACCAGGGGCCCGAGGTTCGTGTAGCCGCCGACGATGGTGCGGTCCAGCAGCCGGTCGGCCCAGGTCTCTGAGGTCATCGCAGGACTCCCGGGGTGCGGTCTCGGAACAGCGGGGGCAGGTAGCGCACCATCAGCGCGGACCATGTCAGGTGCGTGATCACCGGCGCCTGGATGCCTCCCGAGGCGCGCCGCTGCAGGGCGAACAGGCTCCCCATCACGCCGGCGGCGAGGACCAGCGCCGGATTGCGGGTGGTCGTGGTCGCCAGGGCGTAGACGGCCGTCGAGGAGGCGACCGGACTCACCTCGCTCAACGCCGAGTACAGGGCGCCGCGGAAGAAGACCTCCTCCGCCAGGCCGTTGGCCAGGGTCGTCGCCAGGACCAGCCGGTCGTCGCCCTCCTCGGCGAACCGGAGCACGCGGGCGACGGCGTCACCCAGGACCGGGACCTGCCGGGCGACCAGCGCACCGCCGTAGAAGAGGCCGAACGCACCGACCCCGGTGGCGAGCGGCGTGAGCACCGGGCGCCGCAGGGTCGCGTCCCGGGTCTCGATCCACCCCAGGTGCAGCGGCCCGGAGAGCACCCCGCCGAGCGTCCACGTCGCCGCGACCGCTGCGGTCGAGGTGTAGAAGCTCCGCGAGCCCGGCTCGGTCGAGAGCGACGCGCCCAGCAGGCCGGCGCCGCCGACGGCGGTACCCGCCACAACGCGTCGCCGGCGCCGACGCACCCTCGACGATTCGACCAGCTCGAGATCGACGACGTGCGAGAGCGGCATGGGCCACACCCGGTCCAACCGCCTGAACATCCGCCTCACCGTTCTCCGCGCCGTTCTGCCAGGGCAACCCGTACGGCGTCGTCGTAACCCATCGGCTGGAACGGCACGACGCCGCGGATGCTGGCGTCCTTGACCACGACGGTGTTGGTCATCGAGTCGACGAGGTTCCGGCCGGTGCGGGTGTCGACGTCGGTGACGAACGCGAGCCAGCGCGAGGAGAGCCCCGGGGTGAGCAGCGGGACCGGCAGGATTGGCAGCCGTCGCCCCTCGATCGCCGCCACCCGCTTGAGCATGTCCGCGTAGGCGAGCACGTCGGGACCGCCGATCTCGAAGACCCGGCCGAGGGCCTCGGTGTTGTCCAGGACGCCGACGAGGTAGCGGATCACGTCGGCCACCGCGATGGGTTGGGTCAGGGTGCGCACCCAGCGGGGCGTGATCATCGCCGGCAGGTGCTCGACCAGCTGCCGGGTCAGCTCCCAGGAGATGCCCCCGTGGCCGACGACGATCCCGGCCCGGAGAACGGTCACGGGTACCCCGCCCCCGCCGAGCAGGTGCTCGACCTCGCGACGGCTGCGCAGGTGGGCGGAGAGGTCGTCGCTCTCGTCGCCGAGGCCGCCGAGGTAGACGATCTGCCCGATCCCGGACGCGCCCGCCTGCTTCCCGAAGGCAGCGGCAGCGGCGGCGTCCCGGGACTCGAAGTCGTCGCTGTCCAGGGAGTGCACCAGGTAGTACGCCGCGTCGCACCCCTCGAGCGCCGCGGCGAGCGAGCCGGGGTCGGTGACGTCCCCGCGGACCGGCGTACCGGGGCCTCGGTGCTTCTCGGGCCGACGGGTCAGGACGCGGACCTCGCGCCCGGCCTCGTCGAGAGCGGCGACGAGCCGGCGGCCGACGAAGCCGGTGCCGCCCGCGACCAGGACGGGGCTCGTCACGGGCCCGCCTCGGGGTCCGCGTCGGCGACCGGCGCGAGGTGGCGGCCGGGCTGCGGCTTCTGGTGACCGAGCTCGCCGCCGATCCGCCCGCCGT
>JBJMIP010000363.1:0-2776 GCA_045806825.1 Marmoricola sp. | reverse complement strand
TTCGACAGCCACCTCGACTTCTTCGAGGAGATCGCGAAGTTCCGCGCGGCTCGCCGGATCTGGGCGCGCTGGATGCGCGACGTCTACGGCGCGAAGACCGAGAAGGCGCAGTGGATGCGGTTCCACACCCAGACCGCCGGCGTCTCGCTGACCGCCCAGCAGCCGTACAACAACGTGGTCCGCACCGGCGTCGAGGCGCTCGCCGCGGTGCTCGGCGGGACCAACTCGCTGCACACCAACGCCCTGGACGAGACGTTGGCCCTGCCCAGCGAGCAGGCCGCCGAGATCGCCCTGCGCACCCAGCAGGTGATCATGGAGGAGACCGGCGTCGCCAACGTCGCGGACCCGCTCGGCGGCTCCTGGTACGTCGAGGCGCTGACCGACAAGATCGAGGCCGAGGCCAACAAGATCTTCGAGAAGATCCTCTCCCTGGGCGGCTCGAACCTCTCCGCCACCGACTACGAGGGCCTCGCCCGGGCCACCGCCAACGGCGAGAACCCGATCACCAAGGGTCTGCTGCGCGGCATCGAGGACGGCTGGTTCATGTCCGAGATCGCCGAGGCCGCCTTCATCTACCAGAAGGCGTTGGAGAAGGGCGAGAAGAAGGTCGTCGGTGTCAACACGCACCTCGACTCGGTGACCACCGACCTGGAGATCCTGCGGGTCTCGCACGAGGTCGAGGTCGAGCAGGTCCGCGAGCTGAAGGCCCGCAAGGCCGGTCGTGACCAGGCGGTGATCGACGCGGCCATCGCCGAGATGCTCGCGGTCGCCCGCAGCGGCGGCAACATGGTGCCCGCGATGCTGCAGGCCTGCCGGGTCGAAGCCTCGCTCAGCGAGATCTGCGACGCGCTCCGCGTCGAGTGGGGCGAGTACCGGGAGCCGGCCCGCTTCTAGGCCGTTCCTAGGACGCGCGCAGAGCTGCGAGCTGACCGATCGGCAACGAGATCACGAAGCTCGTCCCGATCCGTTTCGGGCCGTCCTCGATCCGGATCCGGCCGCCGTGACGGTCGACGATCCGGTGGCAGATCGCCAGCCCCAGCCCGCTTCCGTTGTAGCCGTCGTGGGCGCGGGCGAAGGTCTCGAAGACGTGGTCGCGGTGCTCGGCCGGGATGCCGATGCCGTTGTCGGTGACCCGGATCTCGACCTCGCTGCCGAGCACCGCGCCGGTGACGGCGATCGCCGGGCGCACGCCCCGCTCGACGTACTTGGTCGCGTTGCCGAGCAGGTTGTCGAAGAGCTGGCGCATCAGTCCTGCATCGGCCCAGGCGACCAGGTCGTCGGAGACCGCGATCACCGGGGCACTCGGCCCTTCGGCGCTCAGCCGGGCGAGGCCGCGGATCAGGGTGGTCAGGTCGACCGCCTCCATCCGCAGGGACTGGTCCCGGACCACGGTGTAGGCGAGCAGGTCGCCGATGACCTCGCGCATGTGGTCGGCGGCCACCCGGATGCGGGCCACCATCGGCAGCCCCGTGCTCGCGGCCACGTCGCCCTCGGCGAACTCGGCCTCGAGGTTCTCGGCCCAGCCGTCGACGAGCGAGAGCGGGCTGAACAGGTCGTGCGCGACCACGCCGGCGAAGGACGCGAGGGTGTCGCGGTGCTGGCGGTCGAGGGTCACGTCGCGCAGATTGACCAGGGCTCGCTGCGGGGCCGAGGGGTCGTCCCCGTCGAGCGGACGGGCGCTGATCTCGACGACCCGGCCCAACGGCACCGACGGGGTCCGCACGTGGAAGTCCTGCGCCTCGACGTCCTCCCCGGCCAGGGCGCGCAACGCCGGCAGCTCCTCCCGGGTGAGCGGGAGCCCGTTGGGGTGGAACAACCCGTAGTCCGAGGCGGGTCGGTCGTCCATCCCGACCAGCTCCCGGGCGGCGTTGTTGCGCACCAGCACCCGGTGCTCGTCGTCGATGACCACCACGCCCTCGGTCATCGTCGCCAGCACGGCGTCGAGCAGGCGGGCGCGCTCGTCGGCGGCCCGGCGCGCGACCGCGAGTTCCGCGTTCGCCACGTCCCGCTCGGCCCGGCTGAAGGCCAGGGCGAGACCGGTGAGCACGCTCATCGCGAGGAAGACCTGGCTGATCAGGGCGCGGTACTCCAACGACTCGATCGCCGCGAACGGGCCGAGGCCCGCGAGGGTGAACGCGATCCCGGTGCCACCCATGGCCAGGCCGTAGAGCATCACCGCGACCGGCGTGAAGCGCAGGCCGGCCCACACCGACATCCCGAGCAGCAGGAACCGGACGGCATCGAGCGCAGGGTCCAGGAAGATCACCATGTTGACCGCGACCGAGACACCGATCAGGCTGCCGATCTCGACCGCACGTGAGGCCGAGGAGACCCGGAGCGCGTCGGTCACCAGCGACAGGCGCGCCCTGCGCGGTGCCGTGACGAGTGGTTGGAGCACCAGCACGCAGAGCAGGACGATGATGACCAGGGCCACGGTGTTGCGGCCCCACCAGACCAGGAAGGACGCCGGGTCGACCGAGCCCCGGACCAGCTGCAGGCCGATGCCACCGACCACGGCGCCGGACAGGCAGGCGAGCTGCGCTGCGAACGCGATCCGGCCCAGGTCCTCGAGGCGGCTCAGCGGTCGGGAGCCTCCGAAGCCCCATTGGTCGGGCGCCCAGTAGCGCACCAGGCTCACGAAGATGACGACCTGCAGCAGGTTGGTGGCGACCAGCAGGCCGCCGAGCCACGCCGGGGCGCCGGTCACGGTGTTGACCACGTACGTCGCGACCGCGAGTGCGGCGAGGTCGACGGGCAGCGTGCGACGGGTCCCGCT
>JBJMIP010000362.1:0-5137 GCA_045806825.1 Marmoricola sp. | reverse complement strand
GGTTCAGCGGGATCAGGTTCACGTGCACCCAGCCCCAGTCGCCGTAGCCGTTCAGCACGTCGCCCAGCAGGTCGGCCCGCCAGGCCTGGTCGTTGATGCCGCGCATCATCGCGTACTCGATCGAGACCCGGCGCTTGGTCTTGCGCGCGTAGTCCCAGGCCGCCTCGACCGTCTCCGCGACCGAGAACCTGGTGTTGATCGGGACCAGCTCGTTGCGCAGCTCGTCGTCCGGCGCGTGCAGCGAGAGCGCGAGCGTGACCGGGATGCCCTCGTCCGCGAGCTGCTTCATCCGCGGGACAAGGCCGACCGTGCTCACGGTGATGCCGCGCGCGGACATACCGAGCCCGTCGGGCGTCTTGTCGGTCAGCCGGTGGATGGCCCCGATGACGGCGTTGTAGTTGGCCATCGGCTCGCCCATGCCCATGAAGACGACGTTCGAGACCCGTCCGGGACCACCCGGGACCTCGCCCCGGTCCAGTGAGCGGGCACCTGCGACGACCTGCTCGACGATCTCGGCGGTGGACATGTTGCGCTGAAGGCCGCCCTGGCCGGTCGCGCAGAACGGGCAGGCCATCCCGCACCCGGCCTGGCTGGAGACGCACATCGTGGTGCGGCCCGGGTAGCGCATCAGCACCGACTCGACCAGGGAGCCGTCGAAGAGCTTCCACAGCGTCTTACGGGTGGTCCCCTTGTCCGCCTCGAGCGTCCGCAGCGGGGTCATCAGGTCGGGAAGCAGCCCCGCGACGAGCTCGCCGCGCTGGGCAGCGGGCAGGTCGGTCATCTGCGCGGGGTCGTCGACCAGCCGGGAGAAGTAGTGGGTGGAGAGCTGCTTGGCGCGGAAACCCGGGAGACCGAGCTCCTCGAGCCGGGCCTTGCGCTCCTGCGGCGTCAGGTCAGCCAGGTGCCGGGGCGGCTTGCCGCGGCCCTTCGGCTCCTCGAAGACCAGCGGGAGGGTCTTGATCCGCTCAGGCTCAGTAGTCATGACCAACTGATTCTCGCAGGCGCCGGTGCGTACGCCGAATCAGTCGGCGGCGGTGAAGCCCAGGCCGTGCCCATCGCGGGTGATGGTGAGCCGGTTCTCCTCGATCGACCAGGTGGCGTTTGCACCGAGGACCTGGTCGAACGCCCGCGTCACCGCCCCGTTGTCGCCCTCGATGTCGGGATTCGTGCCGAAGCAGTCGGCGATCCCGGCTCCGGTGCTCTCGAACGAGATCCGGTCACCGTCCAAGGTGTAGGTCCCTGATGGCGAGGTCCCGCACGGCACGTTCGCAGAGAATCCGGTCGGGGAGGTGAAGGTGAGCGTTCCCGCCGCGCGTGCCGGTAGCGAGGAGGCAACCTCGTCCTGGATGAGGGTGTCGAGCGTCCACCTGGTGCCGACCAGCGGCTTGTCCGGGGAGACCTTCTCCCGGTCGGCCATCGTCAGCACGGTGCTGCCGCTGACGATCGCGGGCTCGTCCCCGGTGGTCAGCTGCACCGGCTTCGCGAACAGGCCCGCGAGCCAGCTGTCCTGCTCCGCCCTGGCCTGCGGACAGCCCATGTCGGTGGTGGCGAGGTCCGCGACGGTCAGCCGGCTCTCCTCGAGCTGGTAGGTGCCGCTCATCGTGTTGCAACCGGCGGACAGGGTGACCCGGGCATCGGCGAACCGGATCCGCACCTCGGTGCCGTCCACCAGCGGGTGCGGCTTGCCGTCCACGGTGACCCCGCTGACGACGTACGTGACCGGCCCGAGTCCGGGGTCCACGGACGCCTTCAGGTCACGCCGTCCGCCGTTGTCGCCGCAGCCCGAGAGTGCGGCGAGCGCGGTCAGGACGAGCACCATCAGGGCGCGTTTGAGCGTCATGGAGGTCCGACGCCGCTGGAGCTGGTCCGGTTCCCGGCTCCGCTCGGACCTAGTTGAAGACCAGGTAGTGCAGCACCAGCCAGATCGGCGCGATCGTGGCCAGCAGGGAGTCGAGCCGGTCCATCAGGCCGCCGTGGCCAGGGATGATCTGGCTCATGTCCTTGATGCCGAGGTCGCGCTTCATGACCGACTCGACGAGGTCGCCGAGGGTGGCCATCACGACCGCGATCAGACCGAGCAGGACGCCCACCCACCAGTCACCGTCGAGCCAGGCCATCAACCCGATACCCGCACCGACGCACGCCGCGGCGGACCCGGCGAAACCTTCCCAGGACTTCTTCGGGGAGATCACCGGAGCCATCGGGTGCTTGCCGAAGAGCACGCCGGCGATGTACCCCCCGATGTCCGAGGCGATGGTCAGCAGGATGAACGCACAGATGCCCTTCACCCCGTCGTCGAGGTGGTCGGTGCTGCGCCAGTCACCGCCCTCGGCCAGGAGCAGGGCGACGAAGGAGCCGAGGAACGGCACGTAGATCAGCGTGAACACCGCCGCCGTGGCGTTCTGGACGAAGCCCTCCACCCCGCGGCGCAGCAGCCAGAGCATGATCACCAACGCGCTGACCGCGGTGGCGGTGACCAGGGCCGGGGCGCCCCAGAAGTAGGCGACCCCGATCATCACGACGCCGCCGGCCATCAGAGGCTGCTCGGGGATGTCGATGCCCTTGGCCTCCAGGCCGCGGTGCAGCTCCCAGATCGCGACCACCACGGCGCCCGCGACGACCACCACGAAGGCGGTCTTGGCGAAGAACAGCGAGCCGCCGATCATCACGAGGAGAAGCACTGCCGAGGTGACTGCCGCGCGCAGGTCGCGACCGGCCCTGCCGTGGTCCTTCTGCTCGGGAGCAGCCGTCGGTTCTGAGGTCGTCATGGTGAGTACGGCCCGCTCAGACCTCGAGCAGCTCGGCTTCCTTGTTCTTGAGCATCTCGTCGATCTCGTCGGTGTGCTTCTTGGTCAGGCCGTCCAGGCGCTTCTCGGCACCGGTGACGTCGTCCTTGCCGACCTCGCCGTCCTTCTCGAGCTTCTCGAGGTCCTGCTTGGCGTTGCGGCGGACGTTGCGCACGCTGACCTTGCCGTCCTCGGCCTTGCCCCGGGCGATCTTGATGTACTCCTTGCGGCGCTCCTCGGTCAGCTCCGGGAACACGCAGCGGATCGACTTGCCGTCGTTCGACGGGTTCACGCCGAGGTCGGAGTCGCGGATCGCCTTCTCGACGGCTGCGAGGGCACCCATGTCGTACGGCGCCACCAGGATGGTCCGGGCGTCCTGGCTGCTGAACGACGCCAGCTGCTGGATCGGGGTGGGGCTGCCGTAGTAGTCGGCAACGAGCTTGGAGAACATGTTCGGGTTCGCTCGACCGGCACGGATCGTCGCGAACTCCTCGCGGGTGACGCCGACCGCCTTGCCCATCTTCTGGTCGGCCTCGTTGAGGATCTCGTTGATCACTGCGTCTCCTTCTCTGCACCGAACTTCGCGCTGAACTCTGCACTGCTCACCAGCGTGCCGATCTTCTCACCCTCGACGACCTTGAGGATGTTGCCTTCCGGCTCCATGCCGAAAACGATCATCGGGAGCTCGTTCTCCATGCAGAGGGCGAACGCGGTCGCATCGGCGACCTTGAGGCCCTGCTGCAACGCCTCCTGGAAGGTGACGTGGTCGTACTTGACCGCGTCGGGGTTCGTCCGGGGGTCGGCGTTGTACACGCCGTCGACCCCGTTCTTGCCCATCAGCACGACCTCGCACTTGGTCTCCAGCGCGCGCTGCGCGGCGACCGTGTCGGTCGAGAAGTACGGCATCCCGGCGCCGGCGCCGAAGATCACGACGCGACCCTTCTCGAGGTGCCGGATCGCGCGACGCGGGATGTACGGCTCGGCGACCTGGCCCATCGTGATCGCGGTCTGCACGCGGGTCTCCACGCCCTCCTTCTCCAGGAAGTCCTGGAGGGCCAGGCAGTTCATCACGATGCCGAGCATGCCCATGTAGTCGGCCCGCGCACGGTCCATGCCGCGCTGCTGGAGCTCGGCCCCGCGGAAGAAGTTGCCGCCGCCCGTGACCACGGCCAGCTGGCAGCCGGTCCGCTGGACCGACGCGATCTCGCGCGCGATGGTGGCGACCACGTCCGGGTCGACCCCGACCTTGCCACCGCCGAACACCTCACCGGAGAGCTTCAGCAGCACCCGCTTGTACGTCATCAGTTCCCCTCGAAGGTGTGGAGCGGCAGGCGAAAGGCCGGACCGATGAACGTGTGAAGTCTCATCGGCCCGGCCTCTCGTCGATACGTCAGTAGCAGCCTAGTGGCCTTCAGGCCCCGACCTCGAAGCGGGCGAACCGCTTCACGGTGGTGCCGGCCTCGTCGAGGACCTGCTTCACGGACTTCTTCGACTCGGTGACCGACTCCTGCTCGAGCAGGACGATCTCCTTGAAGAACCCACCCAGACGACCCTCGACGATCTTCTCGACGGCAGCCTCGGGCTTGCCCTCCTCGATCGTCTTCTTGGTCAGGACGTCCTTCTCGGCCGCGACGATGTCCGCCGGGACCTCGTCCCGCGTCAGGTACTGCGCCTTCATGGCCGCGACCTGCATGGCGGCGGCCCGGGCAGCGGCCTCGTCGCCCTCGTAGGCGATCAGCACGCCGACGGCGGGAGGCAGGTCGGCCGCACGCTTGTGCAGGTAGACCGCGACCGGGCCGTCGAAGTACGCAACCGCGCCGAGCTCGATCTTCTCGCCGATCGTGACCGCCAGGTCCTGGACGACCTCGCCGACGGTCTTGCCGTCGAGCTCGACCGCCTTGAGCGCCTCGACGTCCGCGGCCTGTGCACCAGCAGCGGCGTCGGCGATCTTCTGGGCAGCGGAGATGAACGCCTCGTTCTTCGCCACGAAGTCGGTCTCGCTCTTCAGCTCGACCAGGGCACCGCCCGAGGACGCGACCAGACCGGCCGTCGCCTCGCGCTCGCCGGCGCGCTTCTCAGCCTTCGCCTGGCCCTTGACCCGCAGGATCTCGACGGCCTTGTCGAAGTTGCCGTCGGCTTCCTCGAGCGCCTTCTTGGCGTCCATCATGCCCGCGGCCGTGAGGTCGCGGAGCTTCTTGACGTCAGCAGCAGAAATCGCCACGACCTCAGGCCTCCTTCGTCTCGTCGGTGCTCTCGGCAGCCTCGGCAGCGTCGGTGGTCTCCGCAGCGTCGGTGGCGTCGGTGGTCTCCGCAGCGTCGGCGGTGCCGGTGGTCTCCGCAGCGTCGGTGGT
>JBJMIP010000361.1:0-3279 GCA_045806825.1 Marmoricola sp. | reverse complement strand
CGGGACGTGCGGTCGGCGGCCGGCAGGTCGCGCGCCTCGTCGTAGTCAGCCACGTCGGCGTCGAGGAACTCCCGCCACCGGCGCAGGGCGGCGTCCTCCCCGGCTTCCGGCATGCCGGCCGGCGCGTGCTGCAACGCGTCCTGCAGCAGGGTGATCGCGTCTGCGTCGCACAGTGCGTCCGCCCAGCTGGGCGTCGGCCGTGGCAGCGGGTCGGCGTGACCGTGCGCGAACCAGGCCTTCGAGAACGGGGTGAACACCTGGTAGGGACCGCCCTGCTGGGTGCGGATCGTGCCGGGGTCCACCGCGTACGGCGTACCGGTCGGCCGGCCCACGATGCCGTGCTCGGCGAGCGCGGCGGCGACCCGGGCGTCGCGCCGTCGTCCGTACGGGGTGGTCTCGGCACTCACGTGCACCACGTCGGCGCCGACTCTGCGGGCGACGTCGGTGACCACCGCGGCCGGGTCGCCCAGCCTGACCACCAGGGCACCGCCGGTCGCCTCGTCCAGAGCCCGCACACCAGCGGAGATCCACGCCCGACGCGCAGGGCCGCCGGTGTCCCAGATCCTCGGGTCGACGACGAACAGGGCGACCACGTCACCGTCCGCTGCCGCGGCTGTCAGCGCCGGGTGGTCGCCGAGCCGGAGGTCGCGGCGGAACCAGAGCACCGAGGTCATGTCTTCGAGCCTATTGTTCGAACCATGAAGATCGCAGTGATCGGGACCGGGTCGGTCGGACGCACCCTCACCGACGGCTTCCGTCGGGTCGGGCACGAGGTCGTCGTCGGGACCCGTGACCCCGAGGAGACGCGTGCCCGCGCGGAGTGGGCCGACGAGGCCGGGCTGACCACGTTCGCAGCGGCCGGCGACGGCGCCGACCTGGTGGTCAACGCGACCGGCGGCAACGTCAGCGCGGAGGCGCTCGCCGAGGTCGACCTCGACGGCAAGGTGCTTCTCGACGTGGCCAACCCGCTGGACTTCTCCGCCGGCTTCCCGCCGACGCTCACCGTGAAGGACACCGACAGCCTGGCCGAGCAGCTCCAGCGGGCTTTCCCGCAGGCCCGGGTGGTGAAGTCCCTGAACACGGTGACCGCTTCGGTGATGGTGGACCCGGCCGCGCTGCCCGCCGAGACCACGATGTTCGTGGCCGGCGACGACGCCGACGCCCGGGCGCTGGTCCGCGGTCTGCTCGCGGAGCTCGGCTGGGTCGACGTGGTCGAGTTCGCCAGCCTGGACGCCGCCCGCGGGCTGGAGATGTGGCTGCCGTTGTGGGTGCGGCTGATGGGGAACCTGGGCACCGCCGAGTTCAACGTGCGGCTGGTGCGCTGAGAGACGGCGAAACCCGGTCGAAACCCGGGTTCAGTAAGGTCGAGACATGTCCTACCTGCTGCGGGTCGAGCTCCCGGACGTCCCCGGTTCCCTGGGTCGGCTGGCGAGCGCCATCGGTGCTGCCGGGGCGAACATCGAGGCGATCGAGATCGTTGCGAAGGACCCGGTCGCCGAGGTCGCGGTCGACGACGTGTTCATCACGCCCGACCACGGCGTGATGCCCGACAGCATCGTCTCCGCCTGCACCGCGCTGGACGGCGTGCGGGTGCTCTGGATCTCCCGGTACGCCGCCGGGGGCAACCTCTTCCTCGACCTCGAGGCCGTCGAGACGATGACCCAGGACCCGGCCGGCGCGATCGAGACGCTGGTCGACGCGCTGCCCGAGGTGTTCCGTGTCGACTGGGGCGTGGTGATGACCCGCGTCGGCGACGGCGCGAAGATCACCCACGGGACGCCCGCCTCCCCGATCGAGGTGCCGCACGGGGTGACCTGGCCGGCGAACCTCGAGAAGGCCTCGGTGATCGAGGTCCCCGAGGAGTGGTCCGAGCTGGTCGTGGCGGCCTCGCCGTTGACCGCCGACGAGCTGATCGTGGTCGGTCGGCGCGGTGGCCCGGACTTCCAGGACTCCGAGATCGCCCGGCTGGCCCACCTCGTCGCGATGGCTGCTTCTCTGCGACGCAACGCCTGAGTCCCGGAGCACCTCGACCACCGCAGTCGGGGGTGGCCGCTAGCCTGCCGACGTGACCCTGCACCTGCACCGCGCCGACAGCACCGACGTGCTCGCGGTCGCGCTCGCTCGGGTGCTGGCCGACCCGCTGCCCGACCCGTTCGCGCAGGAGGTCGTGGTGGTCCCGGCCAAGGGCGTCGAGCGCTGGCTGGCGCAGCGGCTCTCGCACACGCTCGGTGCTGGTGCCGGCGGCCAGGACGGGGTCTGCGCGGGCGTCCGGTTCCTGAGCCCGCGGTCGCTGGTGGCGCTGCTCACCGGGACCGAGCGCACCGACCCGTGGGACCCCGACCGCCTGGTCTGGCCGCTGCTCGAGGTGATCGACGAGAACCTCGACCAGGACTGGTGCCTGACCCTGGCCCGTCACCTCGGGCGCGAGGAGACCGGAGTCGAGGCGGAGCTGCGTGAGGGCCGTCGCTACTCCGTCGCGCGTCGGCTCGCCGGTCTTTTCGCCGGGTACGCCGCGCAACGACCGACCCTGATCCGTGCCTGGAGCGAGGGTCGCGACGAGGACGGCATCGGCCACCCGCTGGCGGACGACCTGCTCTGGCAGCCGCAGCTCTGGCGTGGCCTGGTCGCACGCGTCGACGCGCCGGCGCCCGAGAAGCGGCACGCGACGACACTGGCCACCCTGCACGCCGGGGGAGACGGGCTGGACCTGCCCGGACGGCTCTCCCTGTTCGGCCACACCCGGCTCCCGGCCACCGAGATCGAGCTGCTCGCGGCCCTCGGCGAGCACCGGGACGTGCACCTGTGGTTGCCGCAGGTCTCCGCCTCGCTGTCGGACGACCTCGCCGAAGTCGTGGCAGCCGGGCCGGTGCCGCGATCGGCCGACGCGAGCGCCCACCAGGTGCGGCACCCGCTGCTCGCCTCGCTGGGACGCGACGCCCGCGAGCTGCAACGGTCACTGGCCGGCGTCGGCGCGATTGCCGCCACCGTCGAGCCCGCCACCGGGGTCGAGAGGAACACGCTGCTGGGCTGGTTGCAGCACGACCTGCGCGCCAACGCCGTTGCTGGCGCTGAGCTGGCCGCCACCCGGGTCCAAGCCGCCGGCGACCGGTCGGTGCAGGTGCACGCCTGCCACGGTCCGGCCCGCCAGGTCGACGTCCTCCGCGAGGTGCTCGTCGGGTTGCTCGCCGACGACCCGACCCTCGAGCCGCGCGACATCTTGGTGATGTGCCCGGACGTCGAAGGGTTCGCGCCGCTCATCGAAGCCGGCTTCGGGCTCGG
>JBJMIP010000360.1:0-5077 GCA_045806825.1 Marmoricola sp. | reverse complement strand
TTCGCGGGCGCGTGGGCGGAGACGTTGAACCCGGGCACCTGGATGCCGGCGCCGATGTCGGTGCCGTGGTTCGCGAGCGGCGCGGTGACCGCTTGGAGGACCTGGCAGGCGAGCTGCGGGTTGGGGATGCCGGAGTTGACCACCACGTCGCAGAGGACGTTGCCGAGACTCTGCGCGGTCGGGCCGAACTGCACCCGCGAACCGATCGACCCGGTCTTCACGTCGTAGGCCAGGGTCAGGTTGCCCAGGCCGAGCGGGGCGAGCTGGAGGGCGGTGGCCAGCGAGTCCTTCTCCTTCGCGAGCGCACCGAGCGCCGCGGTCAGGTTCTGCACGTTCGAGGTCAGGGCCTGCTTGTTGTCGTGCACGAAGGTCTGCACCGTCCTCACCACGCCGGCCAGCGCCGCGAGCGCCTCCCGCAGGTCGGTGCGCTCACCCGCCAGCTGGGCCGAGACCCCGGCCAGGTCGCCGATGAACTGCTGGACGAAGGCGTCGTTGGTCGCCAGCACGCTGGTCAGCTGCGAGAGCTGGCGGACCGAGCTGAACAGGGCACCGCTGTTGTCGCCGAAGGCCTGGATCGCCTTGGACATGCTCAGCAGCGTGCGGTTCGCCAGCGCCCCCTGGCCGCGGAGCGCGTTCGCCCCGGAGTGCAGCACCGAGGAGAGCGCACCGTTGACGTTGGCGTCGTTCGGGCCGAGGGCGGAGGAGAGGTCGGCCAGGCTCTTGTAGATCCGGTCGAGCTCCACCGGGGTCGCCGTCTTGTCGAGCGGGATGTCCGCCCCGGAGTCCATCACCGGTCCCTTCGTGTACGCCGGCGCGAGCTGGACGAAGCGGTCCGCAACCAGGGTCGGCGTGACGATCGCCGCCTTCGCCGAGGCCGGGAGCCGGTAGCGGCCGTCGTAGCTCATCTCGACGCGGACGCTGTCACCCTCGGGAACGACGGCATCGACCGTCCCGATCTTCACGCCCATCATCCGGACCTCGGAGCCCGGGTAGATCGCCACCGCCCGGGAGAAGTGCGCGGTCACGGTCTTGTCGCTGCTCCCGCCGACGAAGATCATCAGCGTCGCGAGCACCAGCAGCACCGCCACCAGGATCGCCAGGACCTTGCCGCTCAGCCGCTCGAGGAGTGCGTTCGCGTTCACGGCGTCCCTCCCGGCTCGGGGCGGGAACCCGGCTGGAACTCACCGGTGGCCAGGCCGACCAGGTTCGGCACGTAGGCGTCGAACCAGGGGCCGGTGCCGATCACGTTGATCAGGATCGAGGCGTACGGACCCAGGTTGTGGATCGTCTTCTGCAGCGACGCCTCGCGCTTGCGCAGCAGGGTCGTCACCTTGTCGAGGTCGGCGAGCACGGGACCGATCTGCTTCCGGTTGTCCGCGACGATGCCGCTCAGGGCGACCGAGAGCCGCTTGGCGTTCACGAGCAGGGTGTGGATCGCCTCCTTGCGGTCGCGCAGCTCGATGAAGACCTGGTCCCCCTGCTTCATCAGCGTGATCAGGTCGCCCTTGCGGTTCGCGAGCACCTTGGTGATCGAGTCGGCGTGCTTGAGCAGGGCGCCGAGGTCGTCGTCACGCTCGGCGATCGTCTGGGACAGCCGGGAGATGCCGTTGAAGGAGTCGTGCACCTGGGGAGCGGCTGCGTCGATCGTGCCGGAGAGCGTGCTCAGCGCCTGGGCCAGCCGCTTGGTGTCCAGCTTCTCCGTGGTCGTGGTCAGCTCGCTCAGCGTGGAGACGATGTCGTAGGAGGCGTGCGTCCGGCTGAGCGGGATCGTCGAGCCGCCCTTCATCGTGCCGGACCCGCCCGGGGTGATGTTCAGGAACTTGCTGCCGAGCAGGTTGAGCACCTCGACCGAGGCCTTCGTCCGATTGCCGAACGCGGCTCCGTGCACGTCGAAGTTGACAGTCACGTGGTCCTGGTGGATCGAGATGCTGCTGACCCGGCCAACCCGGACGCCCGCGATCTGCACCATGTCGCCGCGGGACAGGCCCGAGGCATCGCTGAAGTCCGCGTGGTAGGTCGTGCCGCGGAAGCCCGGGAACTTCTGCAGGTTGAACGCCGCGGCCATGACGAGCAGGAGCACGGCCAGGGAGATCGACCCGAGCCGGAGGACGGAGGAGCTGCTGTGGCGCGCCATCACGAACACCGCTGGGCCGTGCTGTGGAACTGGAGCGCCTTGGTGAGCTCTCCCTCGATCTGGTCCAGCAACGGCTGGGTCAGGTTCGGGATGCTCGGCAGCAGCGTGGAGAGGTTGAGCTTCGGCAGGATGATGTGGCCGCTGAAGTCGCAGAGGTAGTAGTTGTACCAGGAGCCGTAGGTGCCGATCCGGGCCTGCTTGCGGAACAGCTCGGGCAACCGGTCGAGCGCCTCGTTGATGATCGCCTGGTTCTGCGGCTTGGCCAGGATCTTGGCCACCCGGCCCAGCTGCTTCACGTCCTCCTTGAGGTACGGACGCCCCTGGACGAGAAGGTCGGCGAGCTGGCTGGACAGGGAGCTCACGTTGGTCAGCGACGCGCCGATCGTCTTCCGGTCGTCCGACAGGTTGCCCAACCAGTCCTTGAGCTGGACGACGAGGTCGTCGAGCTGCTGGTGGTGCGCGTCCACGGTGCCGAGCATCTGCGAGAGGTTCGTGATGACGTCGCCGATCAGCTCGTCACGGTCGGCCAGCGTGTTGGTCAGCGACGCGGTCCGCGAGAGCAGCTCGTTGATCGTGCCGCCCTCCCCCTGCAGGACCTTGACGAGGTTCAGCGAGAGCTCGTTGATCTGGTCCGGGTCCAACGCGCTGAACAGCGGCTGGAAGCCGTTGAAGAGCGCCGTCAGGTCGAGCGCCGGGGTCGTCTGGTCCATCGGGATGGTGGCGCCCTTGGCCAGCCGCGGTGCTTCGGGTGCGCCCTGGGAGATGGACATGTAGCGGTCGCCGACCAGGTTCAGGAAGCGGATGTCGGCGTGGCTCTTGGTGGTCAGCGGAACGTCCGACTTCACCGCGAACGTGACCAGCGCGTGGTTGCGGTCGTAGATCCGTACGTTCTTCACCGAGCCGACGGTGACCCCGGCGATCCGGACGTCGTCGCCCTTGCTGATCAGGCTCGCGCTGCTGAACAGCGCCTTGTACTGGGTCGTCGAACCGAAGCCGAAGTGACCCATGATCATCGCCAGCACCGTGGTCACGACCAACGAGATGACCGTGAAGGTACCGAGCTTGACCGCGGCGACCGTGGTCGCGGTGTTCCGCGCGCTCATCGCAGGTCCTCCGAGTCG
The DNA here is from genome assembly GCA_045806825.1 of Marmoricola sp. Classification (GTDB taxonomy): domain Bacteria; phylum Actinomycetota; class Actinomycetes; order Propionibacteriales; family Nocardioidaceae; genus Marmoricola. Next base: position 1,822 of record JBJMIP010000360.1, on the reverse strand, counting down.
CTTCCGTCGGGCAGCTTCACGTTGCCGGCGGGGACCGGTGGGTTCGGCAGGCCCAGGCACCACGGGCCGTGGCCGGTGCCGGCGTACTCGGGGGCGTCGGCAGCCGTGTACGCCGGACGCTGGATCGCGTCGAACGACATCTTCTGGCGCACCCGGTTGCCCCGGAAGATCTGGGCGAGCCGGGCGGTGTACCTGTCGATGCCCTGGAACAGGCAGGTGTACTCCGGCGAGTAGGTGTCCAGCAGCGTCACCAGCGGTCGGGCCAGGTGCGACTCCTGGACGATCCCGTCGCCGTTGGTGTTCAGGATGCCGGTCCCGGTGATCGCCAGGTTCGTGGTCGCGGCGATGAACCCGTTCAGGTCGTCCCGGGTGTCCACCAGGGTGCGCGCGGTGGTGGTCGCGTTGGTGAGCAACCGGACGATGTCGGGTGCCGCGAGCGAGTACGTCTTGCTGACGCTCGCAAGCAGCTCGAGGTCCTTCCGCACGGTCGGCAGGTGCACGTTGACGGCGCCGAGGTAGCTGTTCAGGTCGGTGATCGTCCGACCGAGCTTCTCCCCCCGGCCCTCCAGCGCGGTCGAGAGGGCGTACAGCGTCGTGTTCAGGTCAGCAGGCCGGATCGAGCGGAGCAACGGGAACAGCGTGGCCAGGACCTGCTGCAGCTCGACGTTGGTGGTGACCCGCGAGGCCGGGATGACCGAACCGTCGTGCAGGGTCGAGCCCGAGGGATCCTGGGGGTCGACGAGGGCGACGTACTTCTGGCCGAACAGCGTGGTCGGACGGATCTCCACCGAGACGTTGTCCGGGATCTTCCGGGCCTGGCCCGGGTCGAGACCGATCTTGATCACGGCTTCCTTGCCGTTCTGCTTGATCGAGCGGACCTGGCCGATCAGGACGCCGTGCAGCCGTACGTCGCCGAAGCGGGAGAGCTGGAGGCCGGCCCGGTCTGCCTTGACCGTCACCGTCGTCACCGGGGTGAAGACCTTCTGGTAGATCGCGATCGAGAGCCCGACCAGCAGCACCATCGCCGTCATGTAGGCGAGCCCGGCCAGCAGCAGCCGCCGGTGCTCGCGGGGGGTGTCGTGCTCGATGTTCACCAACACAGGTCGCTCACCCCGCTCACCCGGTGATCCGGACGGTGGTGGTCGAGCCCCAGATGGCGAAGCTCAGGAAGAAGTCGGCCACGACGACGGTGACGATCGAGGTGCGGATCGCCCGTCCGACCGCCATGCCCACGCCGGCCGGCCCGCCGGAGGCGGTGTAGCCGTAGTAGCAGTGGATCAGGATGATCGCGACCGCCAGCACGATGAGCTTCAGGAACGACCAGAGCATGTCGATCGGCGGCAGGAACTGGATGAAGTAGTGGTCGTAGGTCCCCGTCGACTGGTGGTAGATCAGCGTGGTGATCAACCGTGGCGAGAGGTACGAGGAGCACAGCGCGACGATGTAGAGCGGGATCACCGCGATGAAGGCCGCGACCATCCGGGTCGTCACCAGGAACGGGAGCGACGGGATGCCCATCACCTCCAGGGCGTCGATCTCCTCGGAGATCCGCATCGCGCCCAGCCGGGCGGTGTACCCGCAGCCGACGGTCGCGGCGAGGGCGATCGAGGACACCAGCGGCGCGACCTCGCGGGTGTTGAAGTACGCCGAGATGAACGCGGTGAACTTGGCGACGCCGATCTGGCTGAGCGAGGCGTAGCCCTGGATGCCGACCTCGGTCCCGGCGAAGAACGCCAGGAACGCGATCACGCCCGCCGACCCTGCGATCAAGGTCAGTCCGCCGGCGCCGAACGCCACCTCGGCCAGGGTGTTGAGGATCTCC
>JBJMIP010000359.1:0-3597 GCA_045806825.1 Marmoricola sp. | reverse complement strand
GTGATCGTGACGACGTGGAGCACCATCAGGTTGAACGAGGTGAAGCCGACGAGCCGGTGCAGGTGCGCAAGCCGGTCCTGGCCGAACGCGCGCTCGAGCACCGGGACCCGGGCCATCAGCAGCACCTGGGCGAGCAGCAGGACCGAGGCGACCAGCCCGGAGATCCGGCCGACCGAGGTCAAGCCGGTCTCCCAGCCGGTCAGGTCCTGGACGCCACGGTCGGCAACCCACCACGAGGTGACCAGCAGCAGCGACAGCCACAGCGTCGCTCCGGCAGCTCGCCGGACGAACGCGTCGAACCGCGCCCGCTGCCCGTACGCCGGCACCGGACCGGTCAGGTCGGGCGCGGGGCGGTCGAGGAGTGCCATGGTCAGGAAGCCGCACCCGAGTCGGTGCCCGAGCTCGAGCTCGAGCCGCTCCGGGACTGCGACTGACCCTGGTCCAGGCCCGGCCCTCCCTGCTGGAAGTTCGGGCCCTGGCCGTTGCCCGGCATCTGTCCGCCGAACCCGTTGCGGTCGAAGCGAACCGGGAAGCTCTGGTTGCCGTCGTGGTGGCCCGAGGCACCGATGGCGTAGCCGATGCCACCGCCGCCGACGAAGATCGCCGCGGCCATGCCGGTCGCGATCAGGCCGCGGGTCGTGACCCAGCCCGGCAGGCGCGACGTACGGGGCGCGACGACGGGCCCGGAGACAGGAGCGGCAGTGGCCGCGGCTGCCGGGACGGCGACGTCCTCGGCCGCCGCCGGGACCTCGGTGCTCGGTGCGGCGGCCCCGTCCTCAGCAGCACTCCCGGCGTCGGCGGGCGTGGACTCCCACCGGTTGCCGCTCTCGTTGTTCTCGCTCACAGGTCCTCCAAGGGTTCTGGTTGTCGGACGTCAGTCTGCGAACCAGGTCTGGGGTGACCGTGTGCCTTCCCTGTGCGTCCCCTGTGGACCTCGACAAAGCGCTCGAGCCACCCCGCAACCAGGGTGCGCGCGTGGCGCTGACAGGAGCCTGAACGTCAGACCGCGAGCGGCAGCGTGACCACGAAGACGGAGCCGCGCGGTGTCCCGTCGCAGTGCCGGACCTCACCACCGTTGGCCCGGGCGAGCTCGCGGGTGATGAACAGGCCCAGGCCGGTGCCGATCACCTCCGGCGCCGTGGCGGTGCTGCGGGAGAACCGTTGGAAGAGGTGCTCGCGGAACTCCTCGGGCACCCCCGGGCCCGCGTCCTCGACGCGGATCTCGACCTGCTGGTCCGGGCGGGCCACCGCGGAGATGCGCGTCGCTCCGCCTGCGTACTTGTCAGCGTTGCTGAGCAGGTTCACCAGGATCTGGTCGAGGTGACCGGGTTGCACCGACGCGAGCAGCTCCTCGGGGCAGTCGACCTGGGGTTGCATGCCGGGCGGTCGCGCCGAGGCCGCGGAGCCGAGGTGCCCGGCGACCTGGCAGGGCTCCGGGTCGGCGCTCAGCGCACCGCGGTCGCTGCTGACCATCGTGAAGATGTCGTAGAGCACCGCACGGATCTGCACCGCGTTGCGCTCGATCACCGCGTGCGCCTTCGCCGCCGTCTCCGGCTCGCCGGCGAGCACCGCCTCCTCCGCGAGCTGCGCCCACCCCTGGATCGCTGTCAGCGGGTTCCCGATCTCGTGGCTGAGCATCCCGATCAGGTCGATCTTGAACTGGTTGGCCAGCTCGAGCTCGTCGTTCTTCTTCGCGAGCGCCGCAGCGGTCCGGGCCCGCTCCCGCAACGGCTCGTGCATCGAGGCACGCTGGGCGAGCACGTAGACCGGGACGAACAGGAGCGTGAACCACGCACCGCCCGTCCACACCGCCGAGAGCAGTCCGCCGATCACCAGCACGCCGGACTCGGTCGCGTAGAAAGACCAGCTGGTCAGGGTCTGCCGGAGCCAGACCTCGTCCGCGGCCTCGTTGAGCAGGGCGGACCCGGAGAACAGCAGGGTCTCCACCGCCAGGAAGGCGAGCGCGGCCAGCACCACCGTCGCGAGCCCGCGGCCGCCGTCGCCGTACATCCAGTTCGCGCGGGTGCCGACCATCGCGTGCCGGATCGCGGCGGCGGCCAGCGCCGCCAGCACCAGGTACGCCGCCGAACCGGCCCACTTCCACAGCGGGACCCGCAGGCCGCGCCAGCGCGCGTGGGCGTAGGTGCACGGGACGATCACGGCCAGCCAGATCGGCGGCAGCAGCAGCGCGCACGCGAACGCCCACGCCGAGAGCGCCTTGTGCGGCTGCTGGGTCCGGGCCAGTCCGCCGCCGATGACCCGGGAGATCTCGATGTTCAGCACCGAGACCAGCGTCAGGGCGACCGCGGTGATCCACTGCGGCTTCGAGGCGTCGACCGGGATGTCGAGGACGAACGGCAGCGCGACCGCGGCGGCGCCGACGACCAGCAGGTAGCCGCGCAGGATCAGCGGCGTCCCGGTGAACGCGCCCCACTCCGCGATTGCCTGTGACGACGTCCGCCCGGTCCCCCCAAGGCCGGTGGAGCTTCGCACGCCCCGACTATGCCCTATTTGTCCCGCGTGCGGGGAAGGTCGCCCAGAGATCGCCCGATCGGTCTACCCCGGGGACGGCCCGGGGGCGGGGCGTCACCAGACGACGCCGCGGTCGACCTTCAGGTTCGAGCCGGTGATCGAGGACGCGGCGTCGGAAGCCAGGAACATGATCGCCTCGGCGATGTCGGCCGGCGGCATGAAGCCGGGGATGACGCTCTGGCTCTTCGCGACCAGGTCCCAGTTCGCGTCCTCGGGCAGGCTGTGCGCGGCGTCGTTGATCATCGGGGTGTCGATGCCCCCCGGCGACACGCAGTTGACCCGGATCCCGCGATCGGCGAGCTCGATCGCCAACGCCCGCATCGCCAGCAGGACGCCGGCCTTGCTGGCGCAGTACGCAGTGTTGTAGGGCTGACCCATCATCGCGGAGATCGACGCGACCGTGACCACGTTGCCGCGCGACTCGGTCAGCGCCGGCAGGAAGCCCTGGGTCAGCAGTACCGGCCCGACCACGTTGACGTCGAGGTGCTTGCGCAGCAGCGCCGGGGTCAACGTCTCCAACCGAGCGTGCGCCTGGATGCCGGCCACGTTGCAGAGCACGTCGAGGCCGCCGAGCTCGGCGAGCGCCTGCTCGACGACGTTGCTGATCGACGCCTCGTCGGCGAGGTTGCCCTCGAGGATCCCCTCACCGGGGACGACGTCGACGCCGACGACGCGCGCACCCTCGGCGCGGAACAGGTCGACGGCCTGGCGGCCGACGCCGCCAGAGGCTCCGGTGACCACCACGCGGCGGTCGGTGAAGCGCTGGGCACGGGTCTCGGTCATCGGGCTCTCTCCTCGGTCAGGTCCGGGCGGAGCCTATCGTCGCGCCCCTCCCCGCGGGGGCGGCGTCGCCCTCAGCCCTCCTCGAGGTGCTTGGGCTCGAGCCGCAGTACCGCGGGGTCGTCGACCTGGATCGGGCGCGAAGCCATCAGCAGCAGGCAGAAGAGCACCACGCCGACGGCTGCGCCCACGACCAGGATCAGCGGCTGCAACGTGGCCGAGGAGGCCGGTGCCTCGACCAGCCCCGGCTTCGCCGCCGCCACGCCCTGGGTCACCGAGGTGACC
>JBJMIP010000358.1:0-12364 GCA_045806825.1 Marmoricola sp. | reverse complement strand
GCGGTCGCGGCGAAGGAGGCGAGCTCCTCGTGGCGCGTCTGCACGAAGCGGACGCGGTCTCCGACTTCGTGGAAGGCGCCGAGGAGGCCGTTGATCCCGTCGCCGGGATAGCCGTAGACGCGTTTGACGCCCCACTCCGCGAGGCGCTCGAGCATGAACTGACCGACGGTTGGAGCCATGAACTCCCCGTACCCCGGCCTGGGGCGGCGGAGCACGTCCTCCAGGCGCCGACCAGTAACAAGTCCGGTTTAGCGCAATGTCGCCAATATCCACCTGGAGCGGCGCCTGGCATCCACGTTCATGTCACCGATCCGGTGACGACGGTGGCGTCCGGCCCAGTGCGTGAGCACGACGTGCTTGTCGTCCTTGAAGGCGCTGCCGTCGGCGGACGTCCACGGGAGAATGTTCACGTACGTCGTGGTGCCGTCATACTTGTTCGCGATTGCTTGCAGGTCCTTGTACTCCGCGCTACCAACTTTGATCGTGTCGTCGTACCAGATCAAGGTGTGGCCGTGCTCGAGCCCGTGCACCATCCGCTCGATCTCAGGCCGGTCTTTTGGAGAGTAGAAGTTCCGGTACTCGACGCTCGTGAGGAAGTTCGGCCAATGCTGGCCGAATGCCGGAGGCGCAGTCGGGTAGGTGACCTTGGTGCCGATGGCAACGTGGCTGCCCGGTGCCCCCGACTTGTTGGACCCGGTCGGCTTTTCCGTGGTGATCGATTCGCAGCCAGCAGCTGAGGCCGGAACGCCGATCTTCTGAAGTGTCAGGTTGTCGAGAGCATCTTGGTCGCGTTTGTCGGCAACGTACTTGAACACCGCGACCCCGAGCAGGCCGATCACGACGAGCACGCAGGTACCGAGGATCGCGAGGCTGCGCATCCGCTCCTTGCGTGCCTGCTCGGCGCGCATCTGCTCGACCATCGCGCGTCGTTCGGTGTTCTTCGCGTTCTTCTTCGCCACGGCTAGCTCTCTGTCGTCGGGCTGTACACGGGTGCAGAACTGGGAAACCGGGGGAAGTCTACGAAAGAGGAGCAACCCGCGTGCGGGTGTCCGGCGATCCGTCGCTGTGAATCTGCGCGGCCCCGCCCCAGCCGTGCGCGACCAGCAGTGCGCCGAGCCGGACGTCATCGACCCCGGCGTCGACCAGCACGTCCTCGCCGTCGGTCCGGGCCGCGAACCCGCAGGCACCGAGCGCGTCGAGCAGGTCGGCGGCCGAGGCGGGCGAGCCGAAGCCGGTCCGGTCGCCGCGCAGGGCCGCGACCACCGCTTCACGGGAGCCGAGGCCGAACATGTCCGTGCCGACCTCGCGGACCAGCGAGCGGGCGCCCGGGCCGTGCTCCCCGGTCGGCAGCACCAGGTCGGCCAGACCGCGCAGCACCGTCAGCGGGCGGCCGCCGAGCTTGCCGGTGGCGACCTCGGCGATACCGGTCAGCTCGTCGGCCACGGCCGGAGCAGTCACCGCGAGCTCGTTGCCGTAGTCGTCGGTGCGACCCTCGAAGGAGACCAGCGGTTCCAGGCCGGCGACCCCGATCGCCAGGTCCGTCTGGCCGTGCCGCCAGGCGCGACCGGCGGTGTCGCTGACCAGCACGGCAACGTTGAGGCCGATCGAGGCGTGCAGGTCGGTGCGGATCCGGCGCGCGGTGGCGTCCGGGTCCAGCGGGAGCAGCACCAGCATCCCGGGCTCGACGTTCGAGGCGTCGATTCCGGCCGCTGCCATCACCAGGCCGAGGTGGTTCTCCACGATGCTGGTCGGCCCGCGCCGGGCGACCAGGCGCACGGTCTCCTCGCGGATCGCCTGCTCGCGGTCGCCGGGAACGACGCGTCCCTCGGCCTTGCTGACCACCTTGCTGGTGAGCACGACGACGTCGCCGTCGACCAGGCCGCCGTGCTCGGCGACCACAGTAGCCAGGTCGGTTCCGGCGGTGATCTCACCGATCCCGTCCGGGGCGAACACCTGCAGGTGCGTCACCGGCTGGCCAGGTCGATCGCCTCGGCGACCATGGCCGCGGTGGCGTCGTGGTCGGTCATCATCAGGGGCACCGCACGAGCCTTGATGCCGGCAGCCTCGATCCGTGCGACGGAGCCGGCGTCGACGGTGTCGACCAGCCAGCCGTCCAGGATCCCGCCGTTGCTCCGGGCGCCGTAGTGCTCGGCGACACCGGCCGCGGAGACCTCGACGCCGATGATGCCGAGAACCTGGCGTGCCATCCCGCGGACGTGGTCGTCACCGACGATGCCGGAGACGCCGACCACCGGGGCGCTCGTCGCGCGCAGCACCTCGCGGATGCCGGGTACCGCCAGGATCGTGCCCACCGAGACCACCGGGTTCGACGGCGGCAGGATCACCAGGTCCGCCTCGGTGATCGCCTCGAGCACGCCGGGCCCGGGTTTGGCCTCGCTCGCGCCGATCGGGACCACCGAGTAAGCAGGCACCGATGCCTGGTGCCGGATCCAGTACTCCTGGAAGTGCACCGCGCGGCGCTCCCCGGTCTCGGGGTCGTCGATCGCGACGTGCGTCTCGATCCGGTCGTCCGACATCGGCAGCAACCGGACGCCCGGCTGCCACCGCTTGCAGAGGGCCTCGGTGACCGCGGAGAGCGGGTAGCCGGCATCGAGCATCTGGGTCCGCACCAGGTGGGTGGCCAGGTCGCGGTCGCCGAGCCCGAACCACGTCGGCTCCACCCCGTACGCCGCCAGCTCCTCCTTCGCGTGCCAGGTCTCCTCGACCCGGCCCCAGCCGCGCTCGGTGTCGATGCCGTTGCCGAGCGTGTACATCACGGTGTCCAGGTCAGGGCAGACCTTGAGCCCGTGCACGTACAGGTCGTCACCGGTGTTGGCGATCACCGTGACCTCGGAACCGGCACCGGTGGTCTCGATCAGGCGCAGCACGCCTTGGAGGAAACGGGCGCCACCGACGCCGCCGGAGAGCACCGTGATCCGGGGCGGGGGAGTGACGTTCATGAGGAGAAGTGTGCCGTTCACGCTCAATACACCCTCAGCGGCCCCTGGACCAGCCGGTCAGCAATATCAGAGTTGGGCTTGACTTCCCCGTAGCGACAGGCATGTAATCACATCAGTGTGGTTTTCAACTCCGACTCACATCGGTGAGGAAGATCACCCTCACACAAATCGCGGCCCGTCAGGGTCGCAGGGTCGAAGGGGAACATCATGCGCGAGCTGTACCTGCTCGAGGGGGACGCTGACGAGAGTGGTTGGCAGGAGCGTGCCCTGTGCGCCCAGACCGACCCCGAGGCGTTCTTTCCGGAGAAGGGTGGTTCCACCCGCGAGGCCAAGCGCGTCTGCCTGACCTGTGACGTGCGTGGCGACTGCCTCGAGTACGCCCTCGGCAATGACGAGCGCTTCGGCATCTGGGGCGGCCTGTCCGAGCGCGAGCGCCGCAAGCTGAAGAAGCGCGCGGTCTGAGTCACACCGCTCCCCGTGGGCGGTTCGGGGGTTTGACCCCTACCGCCTAGGCTGACCCCCCGTGAAGGTCACCGCGCTCCTCGTCAGCCACAACGGCTCCCGTTGGCTGCCGGCGGTGCTCGCGGGACTGGCCGGGTCCACCCGCAAGATCGACTCCATCGTCGCGGTCGACACCGGTTCCACCGACGACTCGCCCCAGCTGGTGGCGAACGCGATCGGCCGGGCGCCGCTCTCCCTCGACCCGCGCACGCCGTACGGCGAGTCGGTCCGGGTCGCGCTGGCGAGCCTGCCGCCGGCCGAGGCCGATGAGTGGGTCTGGCTGCTCCACGACGACTCCAACCCGGCGCCGGACTGCCTCGAGAAGCTGGTCGCGGCCAGCGAGGACGCCGGCGAGCTGGTCGCGGTGCTCGGGCCGAAGCACCGTGAGTGGCCCTCGCTCAAGCGCCTGCTCGAGGTCGGCGTCACGCTGACCGGGACCGGGCAGCGGGAGACCGGTCTGGAGCGCGGCGAGTACGACCAGGGCCAGCACGACGAGCAGCACCGGGTGCTCGCGGTGAACACCGCCGGCATGCTGGTGCGTCGCGAGGTGCTGGAGGCGGTCGGCCTGGACCCGTTCCTCCCGGTCTTCGGCACCGACCTCGACTTCGGCTGGCGGGTCGCCCGGGCCGGCTACGCCACCAAGGTGATCCCCGAAGCCGTGATCTTCCACGTCGAGGCCTCGCGTCAGGGCCGTCGCGACTCCGAGCTCGTCGAGCACCCGCGCCGCCAGGAGCGCGAGGGCGCGCAGTACACGCTGCTGGTCAACAGCCCCGCCTGGACGATCCCGTTCCGCTCCGCCCGGATGGTCATCGGCGGCCTGCTGCGGGCGCTCGGCCTGGTGCTCGTCCGCGCGCCCGGTGAGGCCGCGGACGAGGTCGCCGCGCTGCTCAACATCTTCCTGCACCCGGGACGGGCGATCCGGGCACGGCGGGCTCGCGCCGGCACGGCCCAGGTCTCGCACGGCGAGGTCCGCCCGCTGCTGGCCCCCTTCTGGCTTCCCTACCGGCACGGCCTGGACTACGTCACCGACATCTTGCTGGCGGTCGGGCACGCGCTGCGCGACCAGGCCGAGCGCCGCCGGCCGCCCGGGGTCACCGAGACGACCCCGTGGTTCGAGCGGGTGCTGCGCTCGCCGAGCTTCTGGGTGCTGGTGCTCTCGGTGGTCGCCGGCGTGTCCTACCTGCACGGCGGACCGCTGCACGGCGGCGCGCTGCTGCCCGTCCCCGACGGGGTCGACCACTGGTGGCAGACCTGGGGCGGGTGGCACACCGACCTGGGTACCGGCTCGGACGCCGCCGGCCCGGCGTACCTGCTGCCGCTCGCGGTCGCCGCGACGTTGACCTTCAACCACCCCGAGCTGGTGGTGGACCTGATCTTCCTGCTCGCCGTCCCGCTCTCGTTCATGGGCGCCCTCGGCCTGCTCCGGCGGATCTCGGTGGGGAACTGGTCGCCGTTGTGGGGAGCGGCCACCTACGGGTTGCTGCCCGTGCTCACCGGAGCCACCGGGCAGGGCCGGATCGGCACCGTGGTCGGCGCGGCCGTGCTGCCGTGGCTGGTGCGTGCTGCCCTCGACCTCGGAGCCGAGCCGGAGCCGGACGAAGCGGACCCGGACAGCGACGACTCCGACCGGCCGCCGCCGGCGTCGGTCCGTCGCTGGCGCGCAGCCTGGCGGGTCGCCCTCCTGGCGGGTCTCCTCGTCTCTTTCGTCCCGCCGGCCTGGCTGGTGCTGGTGCTGCTGGCGATCTTCGCCGCGGTCGGCGGCTTCGCCGAGGGCCGACGCGGCGAGCTGCTGGTGATCACGCTGGTGCCGCTGGTGCTGGTGCTGCCCTGGGCGATCGGCACGCTGGGCGCTCCGGGGGCCTGGCTCGTCGAGGGCGGCCGCGCCGCCTCGATCCCGGCCAACCCGGACCTGTGGGACCTGGTGCTCGGTCGCACCGGCGGCGTCGCGGAAGCCCCCGGCTGGTTGGCCATCGGCCTGCCGGTCGCCGCCGTGGTCGCGTTCCTGCGGGCCGACACCCGGCCCAAGGTGCTCCAGGTGTGGGTGGTCATCCTCGCCGCCGGCGCCGTGCTGGCCGCCACCTCGCGGGTGCCGGTCTCGCTGCCCGGCGTGCCGGTCGAGTTCCGCCCCTGGCCCGGATTCCTGCTGCTGCTCATCCAGGCCGGTTTCATCGCTGCTGCCGCGATCGCCGCCGACGGCGCGATCAAGCAGACGCAGGACGCCGACTTCACCTGGCGCCAGCCGATCGCGGCCGTGACGGTTGCCGGTGCCCTGCTCACGCCCGTGCTCGGCACCGTCTGGTGGTTGACCTACGGGACCGACGGCGGCGGTCCTGCCCACCGGCACGAGACCATGTCACTCCCGACGTACATGCGTGAGCTCGGCGACGGCAGCAGCTCCAGCGCCGTCCTGCGGATCACCGGTGGCCTCGAGGGCGGGCTGGAGTACACCGTGCTGCGCTCCGGCGTGCAACGGCTCGGTGACGACGGCACCCTGGCGATGACCCGACCCGACCCGAAGTTCCGGGCCCTGGTCGAGCGACTGCTCTCGACGTCGGGCGACGGCGACTCGGCGTTGCTCGCGTCGTACGGCGTCAAGTACGTCTACGCACCGGCTCCGGTCGCCGACGCGGTCAGTGGCGGCTTCGACGCCGCGAACGGCTTCGGCAGCGCCAGTGCGCCCGTGCACGCCCGCGCGTGGGTGGTGCAGGCGACCCCGTCGCTGAAGGCGGTGAACGACTCCCGGTCGCCGCTGCGCCCGGTCTGGGTGGCGACCTGCGTGGTCGGCTGGCTCGTCGGCCTGGTGCTGGCCGCCCCCGAGCGGAAGCGGCGACGCCGATGACCGAGCCCGTGCAGAACCGTCGTCCCGCCCTGATCGGGATCATGCTGGTCGGGTTGACCTTCGCCCTGCTCACCGTCGCCGGCACCACCCCGCGCGGTATCGGCCGGCTCGTCAGCGACCCCTCGACGATCAAGCTCGACGAGCGTGTCTTCGCCTGCACGGGCGGGATCGGCACCTCCACCGTGCGCAGCGGCAACCTGCGCAGCGGCCTGGACCGGACCCGCACCGTCGGGCGGAACCCGCTGCGGATCGTGGCGGACCGCAGCGTCGCCCGCGGCGCCTTCGCCGGCCAGCAGGCCCTGACGTCCAAGGCGTTGGCCTGGGTCCCGTGCCCGGAGCCGCACGCGAACTGGTGGTTCGCCGGAGCCGGCAGCGCCGAGATCACCCACGACACCGTGCTCACCATCACCAACCCGCGTCCGGGTGCCGCCGTCATCGACATCGACGTCTTCGGGACCGCGGGACGGGTCGCCGCTCCGGGTCTGCACGGCGTCACCGTCGGCGGTCGCTCGACCAAGGTCGTCGACCTGGCCAGGACAGCTCCGACGAGCGGCAACACCGCGGTCAGCGTGACGGCGAGCCGCGGCCTGGTCGCGGTCACCGCCGCCGACCGGTTCGCCCCCGGGGTGCTGGGCAAGTCGGTGCAGGAGTGGCTCCCGCCCCAGCCGGTGCCGAGCAAGGAGCTCGTGCTCGCCGGGCTCCCGTCGGTGCCCGGGTCGGCCACGCTCTCGCTGGTCAATCCGAGCAGCACCGAGGCGATCGCCAAGCTCGAGGTGATCGGCAGCCGCGGCACCTTCACGCCCGAGGGCATGGCGCCGTTCACGGTGCCGCCCCAGTCGGTGGTGACGGTCCCCATCACGGACGTGCTGGACGGCACGCCGATGGCGGTCCGGATCACGGCGGACGGCCCGGTGACCGGGACGATCCGCACCACCAAGACCGGGGACACCGCGTTCGCGACCGGGGTCCAGCTGCTCCGCGACAGCACCTCGTTCGGGGTGCCGCAGGGCTTCGGCCGATTGGTGCTGTCCTCGCTCGGCGACGCCGGGTCGGTCCAGGTGGTCGGTTACGACCGCCAGGGTCGGCCGCTGCTGCAGAAGACCGTGAAGGTCCCGGCAGGCAGCAGCATCGGCGTCAAGCTGAGCTCGGGGATCCGTTACGTCCGGCTGGTCGCGGACAAGGCGTCAGTGGTCGGCGGCTTCTCGGTGACGTACAAGAAGGGCATCGCGACGGCGGGCATCGCGCCGGCGATCCGCTCGACCCGGCTACCGGCGATCCGACCTGGCTGGTGACGCGGGCAGGGTCCTACTCCGCTTCGTACCCCGGGTGCACGTCCTCCGGCGGGATCCCGAGCACCTCGGCGAACTGCTCGACCACGACCGTGAGCAGCAACGACTCCAGGTCCAGCAGGGTCTCGGCGCGGTGCTCCAACGGACGTCGGAACAGCACCAGCCGCGGACCGGACGTAGCGGTCCGGTCGACGTACGAGGCCAGCGGCACGGTTCCCTCGGTCCAGCCCGCCGGGATCACCGGGATCTCCTCGACGGCCAGCTCGACGTCCCCGATCCGGTCGGCCCAGCGCGAGACGACGGCCCGCATCACCCGCAACGCCACGTCGTCGAAGCGCTCGGCGCGGGTCTGCCGGGCCGGCACCCCGCGGGGCACCAGCGGGCCGGTGCCGAACGCCGGCCCGCGCATGCCGCGGTCGTGCCGGTCGCGGAGCCGCCGGCTGGCTCGGGAAGGTTGGTCGGCCACGCCGCGAGCCTAATCGTGGCGGGCCGGGGCGGCCGGTAACCTCGGCCCCGTGAGTCTGCCCGGGAGCCTGGTCCGCCGCTGTTCGCGCACCGCGTGCGGCCGTCCGGCCGTGACCACGCTGACCTACGTGTACGCCGACCAGACCGCCGTCCTCGGTCCGCTGGCCACCTACGCCGAGCCGCACGCCTACGACCTGTGCGAGGAGCACAGCGAACGGTTGAGCGCGCCCCGCGGCTGGGAGGTCCTGCGCCTGGTGCACGACGACCCGCACGCGCACAGCAGCGACGACCTGCTCGCCCTGGCCGACGCCGTCCGCGAGGCCGCGCAGCCGCGCCGGGCCGAGGTCGAGCGCGAACCGTTCGAGATGCGCGAGGTCGCCCGCAAGGGCCACCTGAGGGTCCTCAAGTCCGACGACTAGTCTTCGCGTCATGTCCACCGACCTGAACGCGTTCTTCAAGGCCTACGACGTCCGCGGCACCGTCCCGGACCAGATCAACGTCGAGCTGGTGCGCAAGGTGGGCAATGCTATCGTGGCGGTGATCGGCGACGGTCCGATCGTGGTCGGCTACGACATGAGGCCCTCCTCGCCGGAGCTGGCCCGGGCGTTCGCCGACGGGGCGATGCAGGCCGGCGCCGACGTCACCCTGATCGGGCTCTGCTCGACCGACGGCCTCTACTTCGCCTCCGGTCACCTCGGCCGCGCGGGTGCGATGTTCACCGCCAGCCACAACCCGGCGCAGTACAACGGCATCAAGATGTGCCGCACGCTGGCCCAACCGATCGGCATGGAGACCGGCCTGGCCGAGATCCGCGACCGGGTCGCGTCGGGGGAGACCCTCATCGCCGATACCCCCGGCAACCTGGACGAGACCGACCTGCTCGAGGAGTACGCGACCTACCTGCTGAAGCTGGCGCCGGTCACCGGCCGGCGGCTGAAGATCGCCGTCGACGCGGGCAACGGGATGGGCGGCCTGACCACACCGGCCGTGCTGAGCCGGATCGACGCCGAGGTGTTCCCGCTCTACTTCGAGCTCGACGGCACCTTCCCCAACCACGAGGCCAACCCGATCGAGCCGGAGAACCTGGTCGACCTGCAGGCCGCGGTGCGCGAGCACGGGGCCGACATCGGGCTGGCCTTCGACGGCGACGCCGACCGCTGCTTCCTGGTGGACGAGCGCGGCGAGCTGGTCAGCCCGAGCGTGCTGACCGCGCTGATCGCGGCCCGGGAGCTGGCCAAGGAGCCCGGCGCCCCGGTCATCCACAACCTGATCACCTCGCGCGCGGTGCCGGAGATCGTCACCGAGCTCGGCGGACGTCCGGTGCGAACCCGCGTGGGGCACTCGTTCATCAAGGCGACGATGGCCTCGGAGAACGCGATCTTCGGCGGCGAGCACTCGGGGCACTTCTACTTCCGCGACTTCTGGCGCGCCGACTCCGGCATGCTCGCCGCGCTGCACGCGCTGGCCGCCCTGGCCGAGACCGATGCACCGCTCTCGGAGGTGCTCGCGCCGTACACCCGGCACGTGGCCAGCGGCGAGATCAACACCTCGGTCGCCGACCAGCAGGCGGTCCTGGACCAGCTCGAGGCGAGCTGGGGGACCAGGCCCGGCGTTTCGGTGGACCACCTCGACGGGTTGTCGGTCCTCGCCGCAGACTGGTGGTTCAATGTGCGCGCCTCGAACACCGAGCCCCTGCTCCGGCTGAACGCTGAGGGCAAGGACGAAGCAACCATGCAGCAGATCCGCGACGAGGTCCTCGCCGCGATCCGGTCCTAAGGAGTACGCATGAACCTCGACGCGAAGCTGCTCGAGCTGATCGTCTGCCCGTCCTGCCACGCAGCGCTGGCCGCCGACGAGGCGGCCGAGGAGCTGGTCTGCACGGGCTGCGGGCTGGCGTACCCGGTCCGGGACGACATCCCGGTGCTGCTCGTCGACGAGGCGCGCCCGACCGCCGAGGCGCAGGGCTAGGGCGCAGACGGTGGCTCCGGTGTTCGACGACGGGCTCCTCGACGACGAAGAGACGTTGCGCCGGGCGGAACCCGCCCTGCGCAACCTCGCGGAGGCTGGGTCCCGGGTGCGCCGCGAGGCGGTCTCGGCTGCTGACTCGGTCGCCGAGACGGTGGCACGGCTCAGCGAGACGCGCCCGCGTGCCGTGGTCGCAGCCGGCCCCGACTCGCGGCTGATGCGGGCGGTCCTCGAGCCGACCTGCCCGGTGCCCTTCGTGGCGTGGCCCAGTCCCGGCCTTCCCGGCTGGGCCGGGGCGCTGGACCTGGTCGTGGTGCTCGCCCCCGACGGGACCGACCCCGCCACGGCTGCCGGCGTCGCCGAGGCCAACCGCCGCGGCTGCCCGCTCGTCGTCGCCACCCCGGAGGACTCCCTGGTGGGGCGGCACGTCCCCGGCCGCTACTCCACGCTGCTGCCGACCGTCACCGGCGACCAGCTCGCCACCGCGACGGTGATGCTCGACCTGCTCGACCGACTCGCGCTCGGCCCGGACACCGACCCCGAGGTCGTGGCCACCGCGCTGGACGACGTCGCAGTGAGCTGCGGCCCGTTCCGCGACCTCGCCGTCAACCCGGCCAAGCTGCTGGCCAGCGGCATCGCCGAGACCAGCCCGCTGCTGTGGGGCGGGACCGTGCTGGCCGCCCGTGCCGCGCGCCGCGTCGCCGAGTCCGTACGCCGGTCCACCGGCCGGGCCGCGCTCGCCGCCGACGCCGAGCACCTGCTTCCGGTGATGGCCGCCGCCTCGCGCGCCGACGTGTTCGCCGACCCCTTCGCCGACGAGGCCGAGGAGCTGCGCCCGTCGTTGGTCATCCTCGACGACGGCTCGCCGGACCCGGCGGTCGCCGAGATCCGCGGCCGGTTGCTGGCCCAGGCCGACGCGACCGGCGTACGGGTGGAGACGGTGACCACCGAGGCCGACGGCGACGTCGCCCGCTACGCCAGCCTGCTGGCTACCGGCACCTTCGCTGCGCGCTACCTGGAGATCGGCATCTCGGGCTAGCGCTGGGCTAGTGCTTGCCGCCGAACGGCAGCAGGTGCGCGCCGGCGACGATGACCGCGCCGACCAGGGCGCCGACGACGGCCGAGGCTGCGGTGTTGGTCAGCCAGCCCCAGACGCCTGAGGCGAAACCGATGCCGTGCTCGACCTCGTGCTGGAGGTGGTGCACCAGGTCGTAGGGCCCGTGCCAGCCCAGGTCGTCGAGGCCGGCCACGATGATGTGACCGCCGACCCAGAGCATCGCGACCACGCCGACGGCGGCGATCGCGGCGAGCAGCCCGGGCATGCCCTGGACCAGGCCGCGCCCGATCGCCTGGACGCCCGGGTGGGAGCGCCGGGCGAGGTTCAGGCCGATGTCGTCCATCTTCACGATCAGCCCGACGACGCCGTAGACGAGGGCGGTGATGGCGATCGCGACGGCGACCAGGATCACCGCGCGGGAGACGAACGGCTGGTCGGAGACCTCGTTGAGGGCGATCACCATGATCTCGGCCGAGAGGATGAAGTCGGTCCGAATCGCGCTGGCGACCGTCGCCTCCTCGCCCCCTTCGTCGAGCTCGGCGACATCCTCCTCGATCGTCTCGTGGTGCCCCTGCAGCCGTTCGAGCACCTTCTCGGCGCCCTCGAAGCACAGGTAGCAGCCGCCGAGCATCAGGATCGGGGTCAGCAGGTCCGGGAGGAACTGGGAGAGCAGCAGCGCACCGGGGAGGATGAAGAGCAGCTTGTTGCGCAGCGACCCGACCGCGATCCGCTTGACGATCGGCAGCTCGCGCTCGGCCGCGACGCCCTGCACGTACTGCGGCGTCACCGCGGTGTCGTCGACGACCACCCCGGCGGCCTTCAACCCGGCCTGGCCGGCCGCGGCACCCACGTCGTCGAGCGAGGCGGCTGCCAGTCGGGCCAGTGCGGCGATGTCATCGAACAGACCGAACAATCCTGCACTCACGCCGGAACCCTAACGGGTAGCATGGAGGCCGCGCCTTGCGCACGAGATCGTGGCCAGACGCCTTGCACAGGTTCTTACCTGTCTATCCAGTCTCGAACGAACCCTCTACAACCATGCAAGGACTCCACCATGGACTACAAGGTCGCTGACCTTTCCCTGGCCGAGTTCGGCCGCAAGGAGCTCACCCTCGCCGAGCACGAGATGCCCGGCCTGGTCTCGCTGCGTACGACGTACGGCGACGCCCAACCGCTCAAGGGCGCCCGGATCGCCGGGTCGCTGCACATGACCATCCAGACCGGCGTTCTCATCGAGACGCTCGTCGCCCTGGGCGCCGAGGTGCGCTGGGCCACCTGCAACATCTTC
>JBJMIP010000357.1:0-3508 GCA_045806825.1 Marmoricola sp. | reverse complement strand
GGTCGAGCCGACCGGCGCCCCCACGCTCGCCGAGGCGCTCCGGGTCGGGCAGCCGGTCGACGTCCCCGTCTCGGGAGTGGCAGCGGACTCCCTGGGCGCCCGCAGGATCGGCGAGATCGCCCTGGACGTCGCGCTCCGCACCGGCGCTAGGTCGGTCCTGGTCGAGGACGAGGACCTGGTGCACGCCCGGAAGCTGCTCTGGGAGCACCGCCGGATCGCTGTCGAGCACGGCGCGGCCGCCGCCCTGGCTGCGCTGACCAGTGGCGCTTACGTCCCGGAACCGGGGGAGCGGATCGTGGTGGTGCTTTGTGGGGCAAACACCGATCCTTCCGACCTCGTCGGGTAGACACTGGTGGTGTGCGCCGTGCCCTTGATGTCTTCCTGCTGAGTGCTCTCGCAACGGTCCTCGTCGCCTGCGGCAGCACGGGCAAGCCGGAGACTCCGAAGAACACGGCCGGGATGGACCCGAAGGCGAACGCGGCGACCGTCACCAAGTTCTTCGACGCCGTGGCCAGCAACGACCCGGTCAAGGTCGAGGCTGCCTACGCGCTGGCCGCACCCGGCTCCCCGGCGCTGAGCTACCTCACGCTGCTCCGGGGCGGGCTCCAGCAGCCTGGTCAGGCATCCCGGGTGACCGCCGACAACGGCCACTACCTGGTCTGCCTCGCCTCGATGCCGACCAGCTGCCACACCTTCGCAGCGGTCGTCCTGACCGACGGCAAGGTCAACGACTTCACCGTCGACGGCAAGAAGATCCGCATCCGGTAGGTACCTGCGGCCAGCGGGTCGGTACCTGCGGCCGACGCCGGGCGAGGCTCGCGCGGACAGCCTGGTCGCATGACCATCGAACCGTTCCGGGTGCTGCTGGTCGCCGTCCTGACCGGGTTCCTGCTCGGCGTCGGTGACCTCTGGGCGCTGGCCCACCTCTCGGCGAGCGTCTCCGGCAGCATCAACTCCTGCCTGGGCTGGGCCTCGGCCGTGCTCGTGCTCGGCTTCCTGCTGCGTACGCACCCGGCGTACGCCGCCCTCGCGGGGGCGCTGATGATGCTGGTCGCGGTCGAGGCGTACTACGTGTTCGCGCCCGGGCTGCTCGCGCCCGACCTGTCGGCCTGGGACGGTCTGAGCGCGCAGTACTGGGGCGTGATCGGGGTGCCGACCGGGCTGCTGTTCGGCGTGCTGGGCTCGTGGGCTCGGCTCGGCGCTGACAAGCTCGCTGAGCTCGTCACCGAGATCCGCTCCTAGTCGCCCCAGCCCATCGGCACCACCTCGAACGGTGCCGCGAAGGCGACGCCGAGGCGCTGACCGGCCTGACGGGCGCCACCCTCGAGGAACTCGCGCGGGTCCCAGTTCTCCCAGCCCAGCCCGTCGATGTACGCCGCGTGCGCCTGCAGCGACTGAACGCCCAGGTCGAAGGTGTCGGTCGTGTCCACGGCGTGCCCCGACTCCGGCGATCCGAAGGCCCACACGGCCCGCACGCCGCCCCACGGCTCGGTGCCGTCGGTGAGCTGCTCGGGGAAGACCCACCGGTTGCCCGCGTCGCGGACCGCGTCCAGGACGGCTCGGCCGACCGCGATGTGGTCGGCCTGGTTGAGGTTGGCCCCGCCCCAGGTGTCGCGGTAGTTGCCGGTGATCACCACGTCCGGGCGGTGCCGGCGGACCTCGGCGGCGAGCACCCGGCGCAGCGCGACGCCGTACTCGAGGATGCCGTCGGGCTGCCCGAGGAAGTCGACGGAGTCGACACCGACGATCCGCGCGGAATCGATCTCCTCCTGCTCCCGGACCCGTCGGCAGGACTCCGGGTCCATCGCGTCGATGCCGGCCTCACCGCTGGTCACCATCGTGTAACCGACCCACTTGCCCTGGCCGGTCCAGCGGGCGACCGCGGCGGCAGCGCCGTACTCGATGTCGTCGGGGTGGGCGACGATGCAGAGCGCGCGCTCCCAGGTCTCGTCGATCGGCAGCAGCGGGGCGGGGGTTTCCATGTGACTGAACGTACGTCGTCCAGGGGCCCGCAGAATAGGACCCTGGGCCGTGCGCCACTACGCTTGATCGGTGACTGAGACTGCTGACATCACCTTCGACGACCTCGGTCTGGACCCCAAAGTCCTCAAAGCGATCAAGGACGTCGGGTACGAGACCCCTTCGCCGATCCAGGCCGAGGCCATCCCGGCGCTGCTGACCGGCCGCCACGTCGTCGGGCTCGCCCAGACCGGCACCGGCAAGACCGCCGCGTTCGCGCTGCCGATCCTGTCCCGGATCGACCTGACCCAGAAGAGCCCCCAGGTCCTGGTGCTGGCACCGACCCGTGAGCTGGCGCTGCAGGTCTCCGAGGCGTTCGAGAAGTACGCCGGCGGCATCAAGGGCCTGCACGTCCTGCCGGTCTACGGCGGCCAGGGCTACGGCGTCCAGCTCTCCGCGTTGCGCCGCGGTGTGCACGTCATCGTCGGTACGCCTGGCCGGATCATGGACCACCTCGAGAAGGGCACGCTGGACCTGAGCGAGCTCCGCTTCGTGGTGCTCGACGAGGCCGACGAGATGCTCAACATGGGCTTTGCCGAGGACGTCGAGCAGATCCTGGCCGGCACCCCGGAGGACAAGCAGGTCGCGCTGTTCTCCGCGACCATGCCGTCGCAGATCAAGCGGATCATCAAGAAGCACGCGCCGGGCGCGACCGAGATCCAGGTGAAGTCGTCCTCGACGACCGCCGCGAACGTCGAGCAGCGCTTCCTCAAGGTCGGGCACCCGCAGAAGGTCGACGCGCTGACGCGGATCCTCGAGGTCGAGAACTTCGACGGGATGATCGTCTTCGTCCGCACCAAGCACGCCACCGAGGAGCTCGCCGAGAAGCTCCGCGCGCGCGGCTTCTCTGCCGCGGCCATCAACGGCGACGTCGCCCAGGTGCAGCGCGAGCGCACCGTGGACCAGCTCCGGAAGAGCAAGCTCGACATCCTGGTCGCCACCGACGTCGCTGCCCGCGGCCTGGACGTGCCCCGCATCAGCCACGTGATCAACCACGACATCCCCACCGACACCGAGTCCTACGTGCACCGCATCGGTCGCACCGGTCGGGCAGGGCGCCCGGGTGTGGCGATCTCGTTCGTCACTCCGCGGGAGAACCACCTGTTGCGCGCGATCGAGAAGACCAACCGGACGACGCTGACCGAGATGCGCCTCCCGTCGGTCTCCGACGTCAACGCGTTCCGGGTCTCCAAGTTCACCGACGCCATCGGCCAGGCGATGAGCGACCCGCAGATCGGGCTCTTCCGCGAGTTGATCGAGGACTACGAGCGCAACAACGACGTGCCCGCCCTGGACATCGCGGCGGCGATCGCGGTGCTCTCCCAGGACGGCCAGCCGCTCTTCCTCGAGGACATGCCCGAGCCGTTGCGGGTCCCGCACAAGGAGCGCTCCAACGACCGGGCGCCCCGCTCGCGCGAGCGCGGCGGCTTCGCCAGCTACCGCATCGAGGTCGGCAAGCGGCACCACGTCGAGCCGCGACAGATCGTCG
>JBJMIP010000356.1:0-8507 GCA_045806825.1 Marmoricola sp. | reverse complement strand
GACCTCCCGTCGGGCGGCTACCTGATCTTCGACTACGCCGAGGCGTTCACCGTCATCGACGTCAACACCGGCCGCTTCGTCGGCTCGCGCTCGAAGAAGTCGGGCGCGCGTCTCGAGGACACGATCACGAAGAACAACCTCGAGGCGGTCAAGGAGGTCGTGCGCCAGCTGCGCCTGCGCGACATCGGCGGGATCATCGTCATCGACTTCATCGACATGGCGAGCCCGAAGAACCGGGCGGCGGTCGAGAAGGCGCTCGGCGAAGAGCTCGAGCGCGACCGGACGAAGACGTACGTCGTCGAGATCTCACCGCTCGGCCTCGTCGAGATGACGCGCCAGAACGTCACCGACGGGCCGCGCGAGGTGATGACGAAGAAGTGCCCCACGTGCGGCGGCGACGGCATCGTCGTCTCCGAGCACACGGCCGCCGTCGACATCGAGCGCAGGCTGCGCTCGCTCGTCACCCCGGGCTCGCGTTCCAAGGCATTCAAGGTCGAGGTCGCCGGGAAGGTGGCCGCTCTCGTGGCAGGCCCGGGCGGCACGCGCCTGCAGGAGCTCGAGGAGACGACCAAGCGTCGCTTCTTCCTCGTCGGCAAGGACGGCGAGCACCTCGACCACTTCAAGGTGCTCGACCAGGGGCCCCTCGAGAAGGTCGCCCCGAGCCTGCCGGTCGACGTCGGCCAGGAGATCGACCTCAAGCTGGGCGAAGTCGGCCTGCACGACTCGCAGGCCGGTGTCGGCAAGGTCGAGAACGTCGACGTCGTCGTCGGCGGCGCCGCGAAGCTCGTGGGCAAGAAGGTTCGCGCACGGATCACCGCGGTCGGTGACGGGATCGCCTGGGCCGAGCTGGTGTCGCCGGTCTCCGAGACCGAGCCGCCGCTCACCGCCGAGGCAGAAGCCGAGCGCCCGACACGCGCGCCACGCAAGTCCGCCGCGTCGAAGGTTGCGGAGGACGAGCCGGAAGCCGTCGTCCAGGGGTATGGCCCGGAGATGCCGTGGCGCCAGGTGATCAACGGCGCCATCCTGGTCCGGCGCGGGCTGCCCTGGGTCGCCTCCAATCTCGACCTGACCGTGCCGACCCGCTACGGCCCGGGACCCGGCAACGGCGCCCTCGTGCAGCTGGTCGCCGAGTTCTCCGGGCGGACGCCGGTCGCGGCCGGCAAGCCGGAGAAGCCACTGTTCGAGGAGTCCCTGGCTCGGGTCGGCGGTGAGCGGCCACTGGTGGTCGGGGACCGGATCGACACCGACATCGACGGCGCCCGCGCCGTCGGGTGGGACTCCCTGCTGGTGATGACCGGCGTGACGACGCTCGAGATCCTGACCACGCTGGAGCCCGCACACCGCCCGACCTACCTCGGCGCCGACCTCGGTGCGCTGCTGCTCGCGCCGGGGGACTGCGGCGCTTGGGACGCCCGGGTGGTCGAGGGCGCCCTGGTCGTGACCGGCTCGGGCGACCTGCACGGCTGGTGGACCGCGGTGGCAGCTGCGGTGTGGGCGCACCTCGACGACACCGGACGTCCGGCGACGACTAAGGGTGTCGTGCCCGGTAGCGTGACCCCATGACCGAGTACCAGTCGGACGAGCCCGTCGCGGAGCACGAGGACGCCCCCGAGGACGCCCCCGAGGACGCCCCCGAGGACGCCCCCGAGATCGACGCGACGCAGTCCGACGAGGAGCGTGCCGCCCGCGAGGAGGAGCTGCTCGCCGAGGAGCCCGACCCGGGCGTCGGCCTTCCGCGCGACGAGTCCGGTGACGTCCAGACCGGCCACCCGGCGGTCGACGAGGTGCTCCGCTCCCTCGGCGCCCTCGACAGCGCCGCGGTCGACGACCACGTGGCCGTCTTCGAGCAGGCCCACGAGCAGCTGCGCCGCACCCTCTCGGGTGCCGGCGACGACCAGGCCTGAAGCCAGGACCTCCGGATGGGCGTCCGACGCCTCCGCCTCGACGCCGAGCTGGTCCGTCGCGGGATGGCACGATCGCGTGACCACGCGGCCGAGCTGATCGCCGAGGGGCGCGTCAGCGTCGGTGGACAGCGGGCGAGCAAGCCGGCGACGGCCGTCACGGTCGACGCCGACCTGGTGGTCCGTGCTGACCCGGACAAGCCCGACTACGTCAGCCGCGGCGGCCACAAGCTGGCCGGCGCCCTGGCCGCGTTCGCGCCGGCCGGGCTCGTCGTCGCCGGTCGTCGGTGCCTCGACGCGGGCGCGTCCACCGGAGGCTTCACCGACGTCCTGCTCCGGGCCGGCGCTGCCGAGGTGGTCGCGGTCGACGTCGGCTACGGCCAGCTCGCCTGGTCCCTGCAGTCCGACGACCGGGTCGTGGTGCACGACCGCACCAACATCCGCGACCTCACCCCCGAGCTGATCGATGGTCCGGTGGACCTCGTGGTCGGGGACCTGTCCTTCATCTCGTTGCGCCTGGTGCTCGACGCCCTGATCGGTGTGACCGCACCGGACGGTGCGCTGGCGCTGATGGTCAAGCCGCAGTTCGAGGTCGGCAAGGAACGGCTGGGCAAGGGTGGGGTCGTGCGAGAGCCGGAGCTGCGCGCCGAGGCCGTAGCCCGGATCGCCGAGGAGTCGGCCACGCGGGGCTGGGGCGCCGTCGCGGTCGCGGTCAGCCCGCTGCCCGGGCCCTCGGGCAACGTGGAGTTCTTCCTGCTGCTGCGCCGCGGGGCCGCCACGATCGGGGAGGCAGAGATCGCCGCAGAGGTGAGCCGCTCCGCCGTCGTGGGGGAGCCTGGTGAGAGGCTTTGACCATGACCACCGGCGCTGACTCCGCGGACGACGTCCGTCGGATCCTCGTGCTCGCGCACACCGGGCGCGACGAGGCCGTGGTCGTGGCCCGCAAGGTCATCGCTGCGCTCGGCGACCAGGACCTCGTGGTCCGGGTGCTGCGCGAGGAGGCCGGCGAGCTCGGTCCGGGCCTGGGCGACGGCGTCGAGCTCGTCGAGGAGTCCAGCGCCGCCGAGGGGGTCGAGCTCGCGGTCGTCATCGGCGGCGACGGCACCATCCTGCGCGCCGCCGAGCTCGCGCACGCGTTCGGCACCCCGCTGCTCGGGGTGAACCTCGGTCACGTCGGTTTCCTCGCCGAGGCCGAGAGCGAGGACGTCGAGGCCACCATCGAGGCGATCGTCCAGCGGCGCTACACGGTGGAGGACCGGCTCACCCTCGACGTGGCGGTCTACCAGGGCAAGGAGCTGGTCACCTCGACCTGGGCCCTGAACGAGGCCAGCGTCGAGAAGGCTGCCCGCCAGCGCATGCTCGAGGTCGTCTTCGAGGTCGACGGCCGACCGCTGAGCCGGTGGGGCTGCGACGGCGTCGTCTGCGCCACGCCGACCGGCTCCACGGCGTACAACTTCTCTGCCGGCGGACCGATCGTCTGGCCGGGCGTCGATGCCCTGCTGGTCGTCCCGATCAGTGCCCACGCCCTGTTCGCCCGCCCGATGGTGGTCGCACCGGACTCGGTGCTGGCGGTCGAGGTCCTCGCCCAGACCCAGGGCGCCGGCGTGCTCTGGTGCGACGGGCGACGCACCGTCGAGCTGCCGCCGGGCGCCCGGATCGAGGTGCGCCGCGGGAGCAGGCCGGTACGGCTGGCCCGGCTGCACCAGGCGCCGTTCACCGACCGCCTCGTCGCCAAGTTCGACCTCCCCGTCGAGGGCTGGCGGGGCGCCGCCAGTCGGCGGAAGAAGAGCCCGGTCGACGCAGACGGCGAGGCGGACGCGTGATCGAGGAGATCCGGATCGCGTCGCTGGGCGTGATCGACGAGTCCGTGCTCGAGCTCGGCCCCGGGCTCAACGTCGTCACCGGTGAGACCGGTGCCGGCAAGACGATGCTCGTCACCGCCCTCGGGCTCCTGCTCGGCGCGCGCGCCGATGCCGGTGCGGTGCGCAACGGCGCCAAGTCTGCGCGGGTCGAGGGGATCGTCTCGGTCACCGACCCAGACGGCGCAGTGGCCCGCCAGACCGACGAGCTGGGTGGCGAGATCGAGGACGGCACCCTGGTGCTGGCCCGCCAGCTCTCCGCGGAAGGTCGCTCCCGCGCGTTCCTGGGCGGTGCGTCGGTGCCGATCTCCGCTCTGCAGGGCGTGGCTGACCACCTGGTCGCGGTCCACGGCCAGTCCGACCAGCACCGCCTGCTGCAGGCCGGGGCGCAACGGGCCGCGCTCGACGGTTTCGCCGGCGCGGGTGTCGCCGGGCTGCGTGCTCGCTACGACACCGAGTTCACCCGCCTCAAGGAGGTCGAGGCCGAGCTGGCCGAGGTCGTCGGTGCGGCGCGGGAACGCGCGCGCGAGGCCGACGTGCTCCGGCTCGGTCTGGCCGAGATCGCGGCCGTCGAGCCCGAGCCGGGGGAGGACCTCGCGCTGGCCGCCGAGGAGAACCGCCTCGGCTTCGCCGACACCTTGCGGACTGCGGCCGAGCTGGCACGCGAGGCGCTCTCTGCGGAGCAGGACCAGCCGGACGCGCTGGGCGCTGTGGGAGCAGCCCGCCGGGCGCTGGACTCGGTGCGCGAGCACGACGAGGAGGCCGGCCGGCTCGCCGACCGGGTGGCCGAGCTGAGCTACCTGCTCTCCGACGTCGCTGCCGACGTGGCGTCGTACGCGAGCGGTCTGGACACCGATCCGGCACGCCTGGCCGCCGTCTCCGAGCGGCGCGCCGCGCTGACGACGCTGACCCGCAAGTACGGCGAGACCATCGACGAGGTGCTCAGCTGGGCCGCGGCCGCCGGCGAGCGCCTGCTCAGGCTGGACGGCTCCGAGACGCGGGCCGAGGAGCTGCGGGCGGAGCGCGCCGCGCTGCGCACCAGCCTGGCCACGACTGCCGGAAAGCTCAGCAAGGCCCGCGCTGATGCGGCCACCCGACTCTCGGCCGCCGTGAGCACCGAGCTCACCGCGCTGGCCATGCCGCACGCCCGGGTGGAGATCGCCCTGACGCGAACTCCCGACCCCGAGGGTCTCCAGGTCGGTGGAGAGAGCTGGCGCTTCACCGCGCACGGCATCGACCAGATCGAGATCCTGCTCGCAGCGAACTCCGGTTCGGAACCGCGCGCACTGAACAAGGGCGTCTCGGGCGGCGAGCTCTCCCGGGTGATGCTCGCCATCGAGGTCGTGCTGGCCGGCACCAGCCCGGTCCCCACGTTCGTGTTCGACGAGGTCGACGCCGGCGTCGGCGGCAAGGCAGCGGTGGAGATCGGCCGACGACTGGCAGCGCTGGCGGCCGGCGCCCAGGTGCTCGTGGTCACCCACCTGCCCCAGGTGGCGGCGTTCGCGGACCGCCACGTGGTGGTGCAGAAGGCCAGCGACGGTCGGATCACCACCTCGGGCCTCGAGGTGCTCGACGACGCGGGGCGGGTCCGGGAGCTGTCCCGGATGCTCGCCGGGCTCGAGGCCTCGGAGACCGCGATGGCGCACGCGCAGGAGCTGCTCGACGTCGCCCAGAAGGCACGCCAGGCACGCTGACGGGGGACAGCCTCCGACAAATCGGGCGGACTGCGTGCAACCATGCCTGGGTCATGCCCTTCCCCAGAAGCCGCCCGCCCGCCGACCCCGACGCCGCCCCCGGCCTTGTCGTCCGCACCCACCGGAACCTCGACTCGCTCCTGGCCCGGTTGCAGGAGGGCGAGCTCGCGGTCATCGACCAGCGCGACCTGGACGCCTCGGTCGCCCGCGCCCTGCTGGCTCGCAAACCGGCGGCCGTCCTCAACGCCTCCGAATTCATCTCGGGCCGTTACGCCAACCTCGGGCCGCGCCTGCTGGCCTCGGCCGGCGTCACCCTGCTGGAAGGCACCCGCGACCAGGTCCTCGGCCTGCGCGACGGCCGCACCGTCCAGCTCCGCGGGGAGTGCCTGTACGACGGCCCGGTGCTCGCTGCCGACGTCCGCGAGCTGGCCGCCAGCGAGATCGAGCAGCGGATGGACGCCGCCCGGGCGGGTCTGGCCAGCCAGCTCGACACCTTCGCGCACACCGCGAGCGAGTTCCTGCGCCGCGAGGAGGGCCTGCTCCTGCACGGGACCGGGGCCCCCGAGCTGCGCGCCGACCTCGACGGCCGGGTGGTCGTGGTCGTCGGACCTGCCGCGACCGCCGCAGACCTCAAGCGACTCGGCACCTTCCTGCGCGAGCAGAAGCCGGCACTGATCGCGGTCGACTCCGGCGGGGAGCTGCTCCGGGCCCGTCGGCTCCGTCCGGACGTGCTGGTGCTGACCGGGGATGGTGCGATCGAGGACAAGGCCCTGGCGCGCAGCCGCGAGGTCGTGCTCAACGGCAGCGGTGACGCCGTCCGCCGTCGGCTGGAGAAGCTGAACCTGCCCACGCACACCCTGCAGAGCGGCGCCGCCGGAACCGACGTCGGGCTGCTGCTCGCCGACCTCGGTGGGGCTCGCCTGGTGGTCCCGGTCGGGACGCCTGCGACCCTGGAGGACTTCATCGACCGCGGCCGCAGCGACCAGGCCAGCGCCGTGCTGACCCGGCTGCGGCTCGGATCGCGGCTCGTCGAGGCAGGCTCGGTCCCGTTGCTCTACACCGGCAGGGTCCGGCGCTGGCACCTCGGAGCCGTTCTGCTCGCCGCAGCGGCGGTGCTCGCGTACGCGACCGCGGCCACGCCGATCGGGAACGAGTGGTGGCACGACCTCGTGCACCACCTCCCGGGGGCGCTCCGATGAGGACCGCGGTGATCCGCCTGGTGGGCGCCCTGCTGGCGCTGGCGCTCGGCGTAGCGATCGGCGCGGGCCCGCTGCAGAAGAGCAGCCAGCGCCGCAACGACGAGCTGGCTGCCCAGAAGCGTGCCGTTGCCGCCAAGAAGCTGCAGATCGCGTCGCTGGAGGCCTCCGAGCGCTACAGCACGGCGTACGCGAAGGCGACCGGCCCTGCTCTGGTGCGCGGCGCCTTGAAGGGCCGGTCGGTCACGGTGGTCGCGCTGCCGGGGGCCGCGCGCTCCTCGGTCGACGGCATCCGTGACCTGATCGGTGCCGCCGGGGGCAAGGTCACCGCCGCCGTCACGTTCAAGCCGGTGATGGGTCGCTCCTCGAGCCGGCAGCTGGTCGAGGCGCTGACCAGCCAGATGGCCACTCAGAACCCCGACCTCACGTTCCCCTCCGACGCCAGCGGCTACCAGCGCTTCGGGGTGCTGCTCGCGCGCGCCGTCGGCCTGCCGGGCGACGCCGGCAAGGACACCGCGCCCTACGACGAGGTGGCGGTCAGCATCATCTCGGGCCTCCAGACCGCCGGCCTGGTCACCACCTCGGCGGTCAGCTCTCGTGCGAGCCTCACCGTCTTCGTGACCGGCCCTGCCGCCAGGAACGCGGACACCGCCGGGGAGAACGCGGTCCCGACCACGATCCTGCGGGCGTACGCGACCCGGGCTCCGCTGGTGGTCGCGGGACCGTCGAGCGCGGCCGGCGACCTCGGCATCCTGGGTGCGCTGCGCGCCGGGGTAGCGGTCGACTCCCTGAGCACGGTCGACACGGTGGAGGCGGTCTCGGGCCAGGTCACCACCGTGCTGGCGCTGTCCGCCCTGTCCCGCGGGAACACGGGTTCCTGGGGCGGTGCCAACGCCAAGGACGGGCCGGTCCCGCCGCTCCCGTGACCGCTTCGAGGGCTGGTCGGGTGACCGGCACCGGTGAGTCGGCAGGAGATGTCGCAGATTCTTGGTAGGGTTGAATCCCGTGGAGATGACGGAGCCGCAAGGCTGTTGAGTCACCGCAGTCCTAGTGCGACAACACCACGGGAGTCACCTTGGCACCGAGCCAGCCGACCAAGCACGTTTTCGTCACCGGCGGCGTCGCCTCCTCGCTCGGCAAGGGCCTGACGGCGTCCAGCCTCGGCAGCCTGCTGAAGTCGCGCGGCATGCGGGTCACGATGCAGAAGCTCGACCCGTACCTCAACGTCGACCCCGGGACGATGAACCCGTTCCAGCACGGCGAGGTCTTCGTGACCAACGACGGCGCCGAGACCGACCTGGACGTCGGCCACTACGAGCGCTTCCTGGACACCGACCTGAACCAGATCGCCAACGTCACCACCGGTCAGGTGTACTCCACGGTCATCGCCAAGGAGCGTCGTGGCGACTACCTCGGCGACACCGTCCAGGTGATCCCGCACATCACCAACGAGATCAAGGACCGGGTCCGCGCGATGGCCGGCCCCGACGTCGACGTGGTGATCACCGAGATCGGCGGCACCGTCGGCGACATCGAGTCGCTGCCGTTCCTCGAGGCCGCCCGCCAGGTCCGCCACGACGTCGGCCGCGACCACGTGTTCTTCCTGCACGTGTCCCTGGTGCCCTACATCGGCCCCTCCGGCGAGCTCAAGACCAAGCCCACCCAGCACTCGGTGGCGGCGCTGCGCTCGATCGGCCTTCAACCAGACGCCATCGTGTGCCGCTCGGACCGGCCGATCCCTGAGTCGATGAAGGCCAAGATCTCCTTGATGTGCGACGTCGACCGCGAG
This sequence comes from Marmoricola sp., assembly GCA_045806825.1. GTDB lineage: Bacteria > Actinomycetota > Actinomycetes > Propionibacteriales > Nocardioidaceae > Marmoricola. Next base: position 68 of record JBJMIP010000356.1, on the reverse strand, counting down.
GCCGTGGTCAACGCCAGCGACGCCCCGTCGATCTACGACATCCCGAAGGTGCTGCACGGCGAGGGGCT
>JBJMIP010000355.1:0-3937 GCA_045806825.1 Marmoricola sp. | reverse complement strand
GAGGTGCTCCGGAGCGAGGGACGAGCGGAGGAGCCTCGAAACCCGGCGAGGTAGGCCTCGGTGGTTGAGGTGCTCCGGAGTGAGGGACGAGCGGAGGAGCCTCGAAACCCGGCGAGGTAGGCCTCGGTCGTTGAGGTGCTCCGGAGCGAGGGACGAGCGGAGGAGCCTCGAAACCCGGTGAGGTAGGCGGAGACCTCAGTTCGACGCGTGCAGGGTCTCCGGCTGGCGCGCGGCCTCGGCGAGCTGCGCGACCCCGCGCTTGATGCCGCCGACCAGGTCGCCCTCGGCGAAGGAGGACTCCATCGCGACCGCCGCCAGGCGGACGGCGTCGTCGGGCAGGACCCGGCGTACGACCGAGCCGGTCACGATCTCCAGCAGCCGCGCTGCCGGGTCGACCATGATCAGGACGCTGCGCTCGGGAGCGATCAGCGAGGCGTGCAGCTTTGCAGAGAACGGGCCGCTCTCGGCCTCGGCGGCACCGACGAAGACGGAGAACTCGTAGCGGCAGACCGTCTCCGCGGCGCGGATGGCGCGGTCGATCTCGTAACGCTGGTCGGCGGAGAAACCGTCACCACTTGCCACTGGTGCCACCCCGGTCGGACTCGGCGGCCTCGATCTGCTCGGGCTTGACCTCGTCGGTCGCCTCGAGGCCCTTGCGCGGGCCACCGAACCACTCGGGCTCCGAACGCCAGGCCTGACCCGGCTCGTAGCCCTTGTCGCCGATCATCGAGGGAAGTGCCGCGAGCAGCGAGATCACCACGAACAGCCCGGCCGGGATCAGCACCAGGACCACCAGGAACTGCAGCCCGGAGACGTGCTTCTCGTTCTCCCACGCGGCCGGCGTGTCCGCGAACGCGGCGACCGGGGCGAGGAGAAGACCGAACAGGGCCACGGACAGGGCCAGGACTGCTCGGCGGGCAACGCTGCGGGACTTCTGGGGACGGTGATCGATCACACCCAGAAGGATAGCCACCGCAGGCTCGGTCGAGCACATCCGCACCCGTGATCCTCGCTACGTTCGTCGACGCTCCTCGCTGCGCCGGCAACGGAGCATGCTCCGAGCGGCTCCGCTCCGTCGCGTAGCCTCCGTGCCATGCCTCCCGTGACGATCCCGATGAGCCTGCTGGAGATGCCTGCGACCTGCAAGGACTCCGACAGCTGGACCTGCGCCGCGGTCTACCACTGGACCGGCAACGAGGACCTCGCCCACGCCGCCGCCTGGGTGATCGGGAAACCGCTGGCGATCCTCTGGCTGGTCGTTCTCGGCCTGGTGGCGCGGTGGCTGCTGCATCGCCTGATCAACCGGATCGTGGTGCGCGCGCAGTCCGGGGTGCTCCCGCAACGGCTCGCCCGCGGCCCGTTCGCGGAGCCCGAGGGAGAGCGCACCGTCCACCGCCGCGCCCAGCGCGCGGAGACCATGGGCAGCCTGCTGCAGAGCATCGTCACCGTGGTCGTCCTCGTGGTCGTGCTGATCATGGCCATCTCCGAGCTCGGCTACGACGTGGCCCCGCTGATCGCCAGCGCCGGCGTCGTCGGCATCGCGCTCGGCTTCGGCGCGCAGAGCCTGGTCAAGGACTTCCTGGCCGGCATCTTCCTGATCTTCGAGGACCAGTACGGCGTCGGCGACTCGGTGACCTTCGGCGACGTCTCCGGCACCATCGAGGCGGTCAGCCTGCGGGTCACCCGGCTCCGCGACGTCGACGGCACCGTCTGGTACGTCCGCAACGGCGAGATCCTCAAGGTCGGCAACCAGAGCCAGAACTGGTCGCGGACCGTCCTCGACATCGCGGTCAGCTACAAGGAGGACGTCACCCGGGTCCGACGGATCCTCAAGGACGTCGCCCACACGCTCTGGGAGGACGAGAACTACCGCGACAAGATCATCGAGGAGCCCGAGGTCTGGGGCGTCCAGTCGCTCGGCCCGGATTCCGTGGTCGTCCGGGTGACGCTCAAGACGATGCCCCAGCAGCAGTGGGTCGTGGCCCGTGAGATGCGCGAGCGCGTGAAGACCCGCTTCGACGAGGAGGGCGTGATCACGCCGCTCCCCCAGCGCATCGTGTACGGCGACCCGGCCGCCGGGTCTGCGCCCGCAACGCCGCCGCCCGCCGAGGGCCAGCCTGAGTAGCAGTACCTAGTCGGGACAGGTGCCGAGACGGATGCCGGCACCCGTCTCCGCGACGGACGATCGGTGCATGAGCCTGCTGACCGATTCCCGGATCTGCCCCGACTGCCGTGCGCTGCTCGACACCTCCGGCACCTGCACCGGGTGCGACCTGCACCTGACCGGCCCGCTCGCAGCCGAGCTGTGGACCACCATGCAGGTGGCCGACTCGTTGGTGGAGCGTCTGCGCCTCCAGTTCAGCGCGCCGGTCAGCCGGGGCGAGGTCGCGCCGTCGCGGACGGGCGGGCTGCCGGCCGCGCCGCCGCTCCCGGGGCAGCCCGCCCGCCCGCGTCGTACTGGCCTGACTGCGGCGTCCGTGCCGGCGGTCCTGTTCGGGGTCGGCGCCCTGTGCCTGCTCGTCGCGGCCGTGGTGTTCGTGGCCGTGGCGTGGAGCTCCCTCGGCCTCGGCGCGCGGACCAGCATCCTGCTCGGCGTCACCGCCACGTTCGGGGCGCTGGCCGGGCGGCTCACGCTGCGCGGTCTGCGCGGGGCGGCGGAGACCTTCTGGCTCGTCGTCGGCGCACTGGTCACGATCGACCTGACCGCGGCGTACGCGGCCGGACTGCTCGGGTACGACCATCTCGAGGGCCGTCACGCGGTCGCCGTCCTCGGCATCGCGCTGCTCGGCCTGGGGGTCGGGGTCGGGACCTGGGTGCGGCGTACCGAGCTGGCCGGACTGATCGCCCCGACGCTGCTGAGCACCGCCGGGGCCCTGATGGTCGCCGCAGGTGAGGGCTGGGCCGCACCCAGCACCGCTGCCGGTGCCGCGGTCGCGGTGCTCGCGCTGGCCGGTCTCGCGGCCGGAACCCGGGCTCTCGACCTGCGGCACACGGCGTACGCCGTCAGCGGACTCGCCGTGGTCAGCTGGACCGTCCTTGTCGGCGCCGGTCTCGACCGGGCCGCGGCCGTCGACGCCGCCGCCTGGTGGCAGGGGTTGGACTGCTGGCCGTTGCTCGCCGCCGTCCTGCTCGCGGCCGCGGCGACGTTCGCCCCGATCGCCCCCGCCCTGCGTACTGCCGCCGCGGCGGCCAGCGAGCTGGCAGCGGTGCTGCTGATCCTCGGCCCGGGAGCGAGCCAGGACACCGAGATCGTCGTGCTCGCCGGCCTCGCGGTGGCGCTGGCTGCGACCAGCGCGCTCACGCCACGCACCTGGAGCCTGCCGGCGGCCTGCTACGCCGGGATCGCCGGGATCGTCGGCGGCGGCTACGCGCTGGTCCGGCCACTCGACTCGTTGAGCGGTCTGCCGAGCACCGGACCGCGCGGCGCGACCGGGTTCTCCCAGCACCTGACCCGCACGGTGGCGGACACATCCGGCTGGACCGCCGTCGTGGTGGCTGTGGCGGTCGTCGTGGTCGGGCTCGCCCTGCTTCGCTGGATCGACGACCCGACCCTGGGCGAGTCGACCCACCGCGGCCTGCAGGTCGCCGCCCCGACGCTGGTGGCGCTCGGCGTGGTCACCGCCTTCCTGGAGACCGGCCCGACGGTGCTGGCCGCGGTGGCCGCCTGGACCGGCGTCCTGGTCGTGCTGGCCGCGCTTGCGACCGTCGTCCGCGGCGCTCCGGCACCGGCGGCCCTGGCCGGGGCCACGTACCTGGGCGTCGTCGGCCTGCGGCTGGCCGTCCCCTCGCACCCGCTCGCCGCGCTGCTCGCCACGGGGCTGGCCGTCGGGCTCTGGGTCGGCTACCGCCGGACCTCGGCCGACGCGATCACCCAAGCGGTCACCGGAGCCGCCGCGCTGGTGGCCGCCGGCTTCGCCGCGACGCACTGGCCCTACCT
>JBJMIP010000354.1:0-8969 GCA_045806825.1 Marmoricola sp. | reverse complement strand
TCGGACGCCCGGGTACGAGGCGGTGCACGTCGGTGCCGATCCCGGTACGAAGGTCCACACCGCTGATCATGCACCACCGGGCAGCAGCGGTAAGGCTTCGGTAAGCACGGTGCCGCACGTTGCTTGCTGTGCGTGGGCGAGGATGGTGAGGTGAACACGACCAAGCGCGCCCTGGCTGTGGCTGGAGTCGTGACCGGGATCGCCGGCCTGGTTGCCAGCCAGGCAACGGTCTGGATCCTGCAGGCCAAGAACGGCCCCATCGTCGCGGTGGCCAGCGCGGTGCGCGTCAAGACGCCCGGCGACCTCGCCGTGAAGCTGGTGCACCTGGTCGGCCACAAGGACAAGCCGCTGCTGATCGCCAGCACCACTGTGCTGCTGCTGGTGCTCTGTGCGTGGGTCGGCACCCAGGCGCGACGCCGTCTGCTGCTGCCCGACGTCGTCTTCTTCGCCCTCGCGGTCGTCGGGGTGATGTCGGTGCTGCGGCTCAAGGACTCGACGGCCGGGTCCACCTTCGGCGTCGTCGTCGGACTGATCACCTGGTTGGTCGTCTTCCGCGTCCTCACCGGCCCGTTGGTGGCCGCGTCCGCCGAGTCGGTCCTCGAGCTCGGAGAGCCGTCGCGCCGGGCCTTCCTGCAACGCCTCGGCGGGGTCGGCGCGGGCGTCGTGGTGGTCGGTGCCGTCGGACGCTGGAGCAGCCGCGGGCGCCGCCGCGTGGAGCAGGCCCGGCGGCTGCTGCGCCTGCCCGTCACTGTCGGAACGGCACCGCGGGGCGTCAGCGTCGGAGTGCCCGGTGTGGCGCCCTGGCGCACCGCGAACGACGACTTCTACCGGATCGACACCGCACTGACGGTGCCGACGATCTCCCCGAACGACTGGAGCCTGCGGATCCACGGCCAGGTCGAGAAGGAGCTGACGATCACCTACAACGACCTGGTCGCCCGGCAGCTCACCGAGGACTGGATCACGTTGTGCTGCGTCTCGAACGAGGTCGGCGGCGACCTGATCAGCAACGCCTACTGGTCCGGCGTCCTGATCCGCGACCTGCTCGCGGAGGCCGGGCCGAAGCAGGGTGCGGACGCGGTCCTGCAGACGTCGAAGGACGGCTGGAACTGCGGGACACCGCTGGCGGCACTGACCGATCCGAACCGCAACGCGATGCTCGCGCTCGCGATGAACGGAAAGCCGCTGCCGATCGAGCACGGCTTCCCGGTGCGGATGGTCGTTCCGGGTCTGTACGGGTACGTCTCGGCGACCAAGTGGCTCGTCGACCTCGAGGTGACCAGCTTCGACAAGTTCGACGCCTACTGGACCCAGCGCGGGTGGTCGGCGAAGGGGCCGGTCAAGACCCAGTCGCGGATCGACGTACCGCGGAACGGCGACGGCACGAAGTCAGGCAGCATCAAGGTCGGTGGTTCGGCCTGGGCGCAGCACACCGGGATCGAGAAGGTCGAGTTCCAGCTCGACGGTGGTGCCTGGCAGACCGCGCGGCTCGGCACGGTGCCGGGCGACGACTCCTGGGTGCAGTGGGCCGGCGACGTCCAGGTGGAGAAGGGCAACCACAGCCTGGTGGTCCGGGCGACCGACAAGTCCGGCTACACCCAGACCGCGGTGCGTACCGACGTCGTACCGGACGGTGCCACGGGGTGGCACTCGATCGATTTCCACTCCCGCTGACCCCTACGCTGCCTGCATGGGTGAGCAGAGCGCGGACTTCGCCGACCGTTCCGGGACGGCACTGGTGATCGGTGGCAGCGGCGGTCTGGGGCGCGCCGTGGTCCGGATGCTCGGCGAGCGCGGCAGCTCCGTCGTCGCGACCTACCGCGGCAACCGGAGCAAGGCCGAGCTCGCGATCACAGAGGCGCGCGCGTACGGCGTCCGAGGTGACGCCCGGGCGCTGGACACCACCGACACCGCGGCCGTGCGGGCGTTGGTCGCGGACGTCGTCGCGACGTACGGCGCACTGCACACGCTGGTGTACGCCGCGGGACCGCACGTGCCGATGAAGCACCTGTCCAAGGTCGAGCCGGACGAGCTCGCCAGCCAGCTGGACGTGGATGCGGGTGCGTTCTTCCGGGTGGCCTCCGCCTGCCTGCCCGCCTTGCGCGAGAGCGGCGGCTCGATCGTCGCGGTGACCACGGCGGCCACCGCACGGTTCCCGGTGCGCGACGGGTTGTCCTCGGCGCCGAAGGCCGCGGTCGAGGCGATCGTGCGCGGGCTCGCGGCCGAGGAGGGCCGGTTCGGGGTCCGCGCCAACTGCGTCGGCCCGGGCATGCTGACCGACGGCATGGCGGAGGTGCTGATCAGCTCCGGCGAGCTCGACGAGAAGGCGCTCGACATCACCCGGAACAACATCCCGCTGCGCCGCTTCGGTCAGGCGATCGACATCGCCGAGGCGGTCTGCTTCCTCGCCAGCGACCGCGCCGGCTTCATCTCCGGCCAGAAGCTCGACGTCGACGGCGGGTACTCCGTCTAGCCAGCTCCCGAACGGTCACTGAAGGCTGGGCGTCACCACGCGTAGGTGCCGGCGGGTCGGGTCGGCAGGGGTCGGTTCGAGGAGTGCACGACGTACGCCATGCCGGCCGAACCGCCGAGCCAGGCGCGCTCGAACTGGGCCCGGTCGTAGACCCGGCGCACGGTTCTCGAGGTGGGCGCCGCGGGGTCGTTGACGATCGGGTTGCCAGCCGTGGTGAAGCCGCGCAGCACCACCAGGTGGCCGGCGGTCGCCGAGATCGGTGCCCCGGTCAGCCCGCCCTTGCTGAACTTGATCGAGACGACCAGCGGGATGCCGACCCGGATGAACCGCTCGGCCATCCGCAGGTCGGCGAGCCGGGTCACGAACGCGCTGCTCACCCGGGTCGCGGCGTACGCCGTGTTGAAGGGCCAGTTCCCGGTGCCGTCGTAGGCGTGGTCATACGTCGAGCGCGCGACCGAGTTCACCCACCGCTGCGGGTAGCTGCTCTTCACCCACGTGTACGTTGACGCGTCCGGCAGCCTGCCGTAGTAGCCGAGCACCATCGAGAGCGAGGTGGGCGAGCACCACGCCTCGCCGCCGCCGCCGTACTCGGGGTTCTCGCCGTCGTGGACCATCTGGGAGTAGCTCGGCACCGCCAGGCTGACCGCCTTGGTACTCAACGGCGCGGAGGTGTGCGGCACGGTCGCGGGCGGAGCCGAGGTGACCGCGCCGAGCGAGGCGACCGTCGGGCTCGGGTCGCCGCTGCGGCGCATCAGCTTCACGAAGAGGCGGAAGCCGGTCAGTCCTGGCGCGCCGGCTGTGACGGTGTCGGTCTGCACCGAGGCGACGCCGTCACCCTGGGTACCGCCGCTGCTGCGCCGGATGACCGAGTCGCCGCTGGCCCAGGCCCCCAGGTCCTTGACGCTGCTGGTGGTGCCGTCGGCCCGGCGGACCTGCACCAGCACCTGGATCCACGTCCCGGTGGGAGTGGTCGCGGTCCACGACGGCACCAGGCGCGTGAACGCCCTCGTCCGGGTGACCCAGGGCGAGGTCCAGGTCGAGTACTGGAACGTCCGGCCGCCGTAGCTGCGGGTGCCGGCGGGCGTGGCCATCCGCAGGCTGTCGGCCGAGACCGACGTGCCCAGGAAGGTCCCGCCCCCGAAGTCAGCGGCCGAGGTGAACACCTTGTACGCGCCGGCGTAGGTGCCCGGCGTAGCCGCCACCGCCGGGGCAGACGCGAGGAACGGGGGCACGAGAACGGCCAGGACGAGCATGCGGAGGACTGGGGAGAGCACGCTCGACGGTAACCCCACCTGTCCCTTTGATGTGCAATTTTCACTCCGCTGGCGCGCCACTAGACTTCCCCGGTGACTCTCAGGCTCTACGACACCGCTACCGGCGAAGTCCGCGACTTCGTGCCCCTCTCCGAGGGCAAGGCCGGTATCTACGTGTGTGGCCTGACCGTGCAGAGCGAGCCGCACGTCGGGCACGTGCGCTCCGCGGTGAACTTCGACGTGCTGCGTCGCTGGCTGACGGCGTCCGGCTCCGAGGTCACCTTCATCCGGAACATCACCGACATCGACGACAAGATCCTCACGAAGGCCGCCGACCAAGGCCGGCCTTGGTACAACCTCGCCTACGACATGAAGCGCGAGCTGGACCGCGCGTACTCCGACCTGAACGTGCTGCCGCCGACGTACGAGCCGGCCGCCACCGGTCACGTCCCGGAGATGGTCGAGCTGATCGAGCTGCTCATCGAGCGCGGGCACGCGTACGCCGCCGAGGACGGCTCCGGTGACGTCTACTTCGACGTGCGGTCGTGGCCCTCGTACGGCGAGCTGACCCACCAGGGCATCGACGACATGGAGGCCGCCACCGACGCGGACCCGCGCGGCAAGCGCGACCCCCGCGACTTCGCCCTCTGGAAGGGGTGGAAGTCTGCCTCCGAGCCCCGCACCGCGTCCTGGCCGGCCCCCTGGGGTCGCGGCCGTCCCGGCTGGCACATCGAGTGCTCGGCGATGGCGGGCAAGTACCTCGGCGAGGCCTTCGACATCCACGGCGGCGGCGTCGACCTGCGCTTCCCGCACCACGAGAACGAGCAGGCCCAGTCCCGGGCGGCCGGCGGCGCGTTCGCGTCGTACTGGCTGCACAACGCGTGGATCACCACCTCCGGCGAGAAGATGAGCAAGTCGCTCGGCAACTCGCTGCTGGTGCCCGAGGTGCTCAAGCGGGTGCGGGGGGTGGAGCTGCGGTACTACATGGTCGCGGCGCACTACCGCTCGCACGTGGAGTTCTCCTTCGAGGCGCTCGAGGAGGCGGCGACCGCGTTCCGGCGGATCGAGAGCTTCCTGGAACGGGCCGCCGACGTGCTCGGCGAGGCGCCCGCGTCGGGTGTCTGGAGCGCCGAGTTCATCGAGGCGATGGACGACGACCTGGGGACGCCCGCTGCCGTCGCGGCGATCCACAACGTGGTGCGCGAGGGCAACAAGCTCCTCGCCGGCGGGCCCTCGGACGCATTGCGGGCCAGCGCGTCCGCGGCGCGCGCGATGCTCTCGGTTTTGGGTCTGGACCCGGCTGACCCACACTGGAGCCAGGGTCCGGCGTCTGACGCAGGGGACCTGAAGCCGGTGGTCGACGTGCTGATCGCCGGACTTCTCGAGCAGCGTGAGGCCGCTCGGGCCAACAAGGACTTCGCCAGTGCCGATGCGATCCGCGACCGGATCGCCGCCGCCGGCGTCGAGATCGAGGACACCCCCCAGGGTGCTCGATGGAAGCTGACAGGACAGAACTGATGCCAGGCAACAGCTCCAGGCGCGGAGCGATCAAGAAGACCGGTAAGGGCAACCCGACTGCCGGCTCGGGCGGCCGCGTCCGTCGCGGGCTCGAGGGCAAGGGTCCGACGCCGAAGGCCAAGGACCGCGAGTACCACCAGGCGCACAAGACCGCCAAGCGTGCCGAGAAGAGCGCCACGATGCGGCAGAAGCGCCGCGCGAAGCCGGGCGACGCCGAGTGGATCGCCGGGCGGAACTCGGTCGTCGAGGCCCTGCGCGCCAAGATGCCGGTGACCGCGGTCTACGTCGCCGAGGGCGCCGAGCGGGATGCCCGGCTCCGCGAGACCTTCCAGCTGACCTCCGACCTCGGCATCTCGCTCATGGAGGTCCCGCGGGTCGAGCTGGACCGGATGACCGGCGGGGCCGTCCACCAGGGCCTCGCGGCCCGGGTGCCGGCGTACGAGTACGCCCACCCCGACGACCTCCTCGACCTGGCCGCCGAGCGCGGCGAGCCGCCGTTGATCGTCGCGTTGGACTCGGTCACCGACCCGCGCAACCTCGGTGCCGTGGTCCGGTCGGCCTCCGGTTTCGGTGCCCACGGGGTGCTGATCCCGGAGCGTCGCGCCGCGGGCATGACGCCGTCGGCCTGGAAGACCTCGGCGGGTGCCGCGGCCCGGGTCCCGGTCGCCCAGGCGGTGAACCTGGTCCGTCAGCTGAAGGAGTACCAGAACGCCGGCTGCATGGTCATCGGTCTGGCTGCCGACGGCGACGTCGCGTTGCCCGACCTCGACCTGGCCGACGGTCCGCTGGTGATCGTGGTCGGCTCGGAAGGCAACGGCCTGGGCCGACTGGTCTCCGAGACCTGCGACCAGCTGGTGTCGGTGCCGATGAGCTCCTCGCTGGAGTCCCTGAACGCCGGAGTCGCTGCGTCGATCGCGCTGTACTCGGTCGCCCAGAAGCGAGCCGGCGGAGCGTAGCCGCCCCGTGCGCCGAGTTCTCGGTCTGACCGCTGCCTGGTTGCTCCTGGCAGCGCCGATCTGGGCTGCGCTCTTCGTCCACTCCGAGGCGGCGATGGTCGTCGCAGGTCACGACGCGGTCGTGCAGCCGACATTCGACCACCACGTGCGGTTGGCCACCGGCCCCTACCTGCCGGACTTCCGGATGCCGAGCGACAGCCGGGTCGGCGTACGGATCACGATCGGCAAGACCGAGGCGCAGAGCACCGACGAGCTGATCCAGCGGTACGCGCTGATCGCCAGCCACACCGACGTCGAGGCGCGGGCGGTGACCCGTGAGGTCAAGCGGCTCGCGATCGACGCCGCCGTGCGCGCGGCCGTGCTGGCGCTGGTGCCGGTCCTGGTCTGGGAGCTGCTCGGGCGGCGGCGTCGTACCGAGCTGCGCCGACCGACCCGCACGGGCGTAGCCGTCACCCTGGCCTTCGTGCTGCTCGCGGGCGTCTCCGCGTGGCAGCCCTGGCGCCCGTCGTTGCCGCGTGTCGACGCCGGTGACTGGGTCAGCCTGCCGGACGCACTGCCGGGCGTCACCGTCCCGGAGGACCTGCGCAAGGTCGAGGTGCAGAACGAGGTGTTCACCCAGAGCACCAAGGGCCTGGTCGCCGACCTGTTCGGGTACTACGACCGCAGCAAGGCCTTCTACAAGGCGCTGGTCGACAAGGTGCCCGACGCGGCCCGTGGGCTGCACCCACCCGCGAAGGGGCAGACGGTCGCGCTGCTGGTCAGCGACCGCCACGACAACATCGACATGGACCAGGTCGTGCGCGCGTTCGCCGACGAGGCGGAGGCGACCGCCGTGATCGACGCCGGGGACGACACCTCGGCCGGCCAGTCCTGGGAGTCCTTCAGCCTCGAGTCGCTCGACGACGAGATGCGCGGGATCGGCGACCGGATCGCGATCTCCGGCAACCACGACCACGGCAGGTTCGTCAGCGGCTACCTCTCCAAGCACGGCTGGACGCACCTGGACCACCGGGCCGAGGAGAAGTTCGGCGTCCGCTTCTTCGGCGTCGACGACCCGCGGGCCAGCGGGCTCGGCGCCTTCATCCCGGTGAAGGGGCCGACCTTCGCCGAGGAGACCGCAACCCTGGCCGACGAGGTCTGCGCGCTGGACGCCCAGGGTGAACGGGTCGCCACGGTCGTCGTCCACGACGCCAAGATGGCCCGTACGGCGCTGGAGCGCGGATGCACCGACCTGGTGGTCGGGGGCCACGTCCACGTCCAGCTCGGCCCCGACCGGGTGGTGGGCGCGAACGGCAAGACCGGCTACACCTACACCAACGGCACGACCGGCGGTGCCGCGTTCGCGGTGGCTGCGGTCGGCAAGCTGCGCCGTGAGGCGGAGTTCACCTTCGTCACCTACGAGGACGGCCGTCCGGTGGGGATCCAGCCGGTACGGGTGAGCACCCACGGCTCGTTCACGGTCGACCCGTACATCGTGCTCAATCTCGATCAGGCACGTTGACTCGATCTACCTAGCCAAGATGAGAGACTTGCTGCATGCGCGTCACTGCCAAGTCCGACTACGCCCTGCGAGCCCTCATCGAGATCGCCCGGCGTGACGACGGGGCCCCGGTGAGCGCCGAGGAGCTCGGGCGGCTGCAGGACATCCCGCACGGCTTCCTCCAGGCGATCCTGGCCGACCTGCGACGGTCCGGCATGGTGATGGCCCAGCGCGGTCAGTCCGGTGGTTGGCGGCTGAACCAGGACGCGGCCGACATCTCGGTGGCGGACGTGATCCGGGCCGTCGACGGCCCCCTGGTCTCGGTCTACGGCCTGCGTCCGGAGGCTGTGGTCTACAACGACTCGGCGGCCGTGCTGCAGCACGTCTGGATCGCCGGCCGCTCGTCGCTGCGCGACGTGTTCGAGCAGGTCTCGGTGCGCCAGCTCGCCGAGGGCAAGCTGCCGAAGACGGTCACCTCGCGGACTTCCGACGAGGACGCCTGGCAGTCGCACTGACCCGGCGGTCGAGCCTCGAAACCCGGTGAGCGACTCGCAGTCCTAACGCACGGCCCAGATCGTCGCGCGCGGCGAACGGCCGCTGTCGCCGACCAGGATCAACCGTTCACCGCGGTTGATCCCCGTGAGCTCGGTCTCGGGAGCCCCGGTGCGGGTCGCGTGCACGAGCACGGTCCCGTTCGGGTGCTCGCGCAGGAACGCGACCTCGTCGGCGCCGACGTGCACCCAGCGCAGGCCACCGCGACGCAGCGCGACGTGCTCCGAGCGCAACCGCGCCAGCGCGGCGTACACGGCCGAGGTTCGGGTGGTGAAGGCTGCCGGGTCGTCCCAGGGCATCGTGCGGCGGGAGTCCTCGCCGTCGACGCCCTCCAGCCCGAGCTCGTCGCCGGCGAACACCATCGGTACGCCGGGCAGGGTGAACTGGAGCACCGCGGCGACGTGGTGGAGGTCGGGCGAGCCGGTGGTGGTGCGGATCCGCGGTGAGTCGTGCGAGCCGAGGATGTTCCAGCTCGAGCAGACCGCGGACCAGCCGAAGCTGGCGGTGAATTCCCGCATCGCCGCGACCATCGCCGTGCCGTCGCGCCGCGGGACGTCGACCGGCAACCCGAACGACGGCACCGGCCGTCGCGGGTCGCGCAGCCACTCCCAGACGGGGAATGAGAAGCCGTAGTAGTTCATCGTCCCGTGCCACCCGTCGCCGTCCAGGTCGCCGGTGGCGTCGTGTCCGTGCTCAGCCAGGACCAGGGCGTCGGGCTTCACCTCGGTGGCCGCGAG
>JBJMIP010000353.1:0-8681 GCA_045806825.1 Marmoricola sp. | reverse complement strand
GGTTCCTGGTCCTCGAGATGGGTGCCCGGGGGATCGGGCACCTGGCCCTGCTGTGCACGATCGCGCCGCCGGACGTGAGCCTGGTGCTCAACGTCGGGCGTGCGCACATCGGCGAGTTCGGTAGCCAGCAGGCGATCGCGACGGCGAAGGGCGAGCTGGTCGAGGCGCTCTCCCCGGACGGCACCGCCGTGCTCAACCTCGACGACCCGCTGGTGGCGGGGATGGCGCCGCGCACCCGGGCCCGGGTGAGCACGTTCGGACGCACCGGCGGCGCGGTGGTGCAGCTGGAGAAGGTCGAGCTCGACGAGCTCGGTCGCCCGTCGTTCGACCTGCACCGGGGTGCCGAACGGGTGCACGTGCGGCTCAACCTGCTCGGTGAGCACCAGGCCACCAACGCCGCCGCGGCCGCCACCGTCGCGCTGGCTCTCGGCGTCCCGCTCGCGGCCGTCGGGGCGTCGCTGGCGGCGATCTCCGCGCTGTCGAAGTGGCGGATGGAGCTGCACGAGCGGTCCGACGGGCTGGTCGTGATCAACGACGCGTACAACGCCAATCCTGACTCGGTGCGTGCGGCGCTGGAGACGCTGGCCGAGATCGGGCGGCGCTCGGGGCGCAGCACCCGGGCCGTGCTCGGGGAGATGCGCGAGCTGGGACCCTCGAGCGAGGAGGAGCACCGGGCGCTCGGGCGGTCGGCCCGCGAGCTCGGGATCGACCAGGTGCACGTGGTCGGAGACGGCGCTCGTGCGATCAGCGACACAGACCAGACTGCCCTCTTCCACGCGTCGGTGGCAGAAGCGATCGACGCGGTGCGGAACAATGTCGTCGGCACCGAGGTGGTGCTGGTGAAGGCCTCCCGGGCTGCGGGTCTGGAACGGGTGGCGGTCGCGCTGCTCGACGATGAGGACAAGGAGGCGAGTCCGTGAGAGCGATCCTGCTCGCCGGGGGACTGTCGCTGATCCTGACCATCATCGGCACCCGGGTGGCGATCCGCGTGTTCGCGGCGCGGGGCTACGGCCAGCTCATCCGCGACGACGGCCCGACCTCGCACCACACCAAGCGCGGCACGCCGACGATGGGCGGCCTGGTCATCGTGCTCGCCACGTTGGTCTCCTACTTCGCGGCGAAGCTGATCACCGGTGTCGAGCCGTCGGCCTCGGCGTACCTGCTGCTCTTCCTGTTCGTCGGGCTCGGCTTCGTCGGCTTCCTCGACGACTTCATCAAGATCTACAAGCAGCGCAACCTCGGCCTGCGCAGCAAGGCGAAGTTCATCGGCCAGACCGGCGTCGCGGTCGTCTTCGGCTTCCTGGTGCTCTGGCGGCACAGCCCGTTCCTCGACCCCGAGGGCCTGACCCCGGCGAGCCGGGCGATCTCCTTCACCCGCGACCTCGACAAGTTCAAGCTGCCGCTCGCGCTGATGATCCTGGTCATCGTGCTGCTGATCGCCGGGGCGAGCAACGCGGTGAACCTCACCGACGGCCTCGACGGGCTCGCGGCCGGCTCGTCGATGATGGTCTTCGGCGCCTACACGCTGATGAACATCTGGCAGAACAACCAGTCCTGCGGCGGCGCCCGGGTCGCGCTGGACGTCTCCACCCAGGCGTCCTGCTACCACGTGCGCGACCCGCTCGACCTGGCCGTCGTCGCCGCCGCACTCACCGGCGCCTGCTTCGGTTTCCTCTGGTACAACGCCTCGCCGGCACAGATCTTCATGGGAGACACCGGCTCGCTGGCCCTCGGCGGTGCGGTGGCCGGGATGGCCGTGCTCACCCGCACCGAGCTCCTGCTCGCGATCCTCGGCGGCCTGTTCGTGCTGCAGACGATGTCGGTGATCCTGCAGGTCGGCTACTTCAAGGTGAGTGGGGGCAAACGGCTCTTCCGGATGGCGCCCCTGCACCACCACTTCGAGCTGCTCGGCTGGGAGGAGATCACCGTGGTGATCCGCTTCTGGCTGATCGGCGCCGTCTGCGTGGCCGGCGGCCTCGGCATCTTCTACGCGGAATGGGTGGTCGGGGGGTGACGTCCGCTGCACCACGGCTGGACAGCCTGGGCCGGGAGGATTCCTGGGAGGGCGTCCGGGCGGTCGTGGCCGGCATGGGCGTCTCCGGCTTCGCCGCCGCGGACAACCTGACCCATCTCGGCGCCGCGGTCACCGCCCTGGACGAGTCCCAGGACGGCGACCGGGCGGAGAAGGCCACCCTGCTGGAGATCCTCGGCGCTCAGGTGCGGCTGGGTGCCGGCAGCACGGATCTGCTCCCTGACGACGTCGACGTGCTGATCACCTCGCCCGGCTGGCGCCCGGACGCGCCCCTGCTCGCCCAGGCAGCCGCCCGCGGCATCCCGGTCTGGGGTGAGGTGGAGCTTGCCTGGCGGCTGCGCGGGACCAACCCGGCGACCGGGGAGCCGGCCCCGTGGTTGACGATCACCGGCACCAACGGCAAGACCACCACCGTGCAGATGCTCGAGCAGATGCTCCTCGCCGGCGGCCTGCGCGCCGTCGCCTGCGGCAACGTCGGCCTGCCGATCGTCGAGGCCGTGATGACGGTGGACGAGCACGGCACCTCCCCGTACGACGTGCTCGCTGTCGAGCTCTCCAGCTTCCAGCTGCACTACACCTCCTCGATGCGCGCACACTCGGCCGCGGTGCTCAACGTCGCCGAGGACCACCTCGACTGGTACGGCTCGGTGCCAGGCGACCCGTTCGAGAGCTACGCCACGGACAAGGGCCGGATCTACCGCGGCGTCCAGCACTCCTGCGTCTACAACCTGGCCGACCCGGTCACCGAGCGGCTGGTGCGTGAGGCCGACGTCGCCGAGGGTGCCCGCGCGATCGGCTTCACCCTCGGAACGCCGTCGGTCGGGATGCTCGGCCTCGTCGACGACGTTCTCGTCGACCGGGCCTTCGTCGAGGACCGGCGGACCGCGGCGGCCGAGCTCTGCACGTTGGCCGACCTGGCCAGCACTGCGCCGCACTTCGTGGCCAACGCGCTGGCCGCGGCCGCCCTCGCCCGCTCGGCCGGCGTCGAGCCCGCAGCGATCCGCGAGGCGCTGCGAGGTTTCGTGCTGGACGGCCACCGGATCGCCGAGGTCGGCGTCCACGAGGAGGTCCGCTGGGTCGACGACTCCAAGGCCACCAACCCGCCGGCCGCGCTGGCCTCGCTGCAGGCCTACGACCCGGTCGTCTGGATCGCCGGGGGACTGGCGAAGGGCGCCGGTTTCGACGACCTGGTCCAGCGGGTCCGTGACCGGTTGCGGGCCGTGGTGCTGCTCGGCGCTGATGCTGAAGTGATTGGTGAGGCGTTGCGCCGACACGCCCCGGATGTACCCGTCTTCCGTCTGGATCCCGGCGAGACTTCTCCCATGGACCGCGTTGTGGCGCAAGCCGCGGCGTTCGCCCGACCGGGTGACACGGTGCTGCTTGCTCCAGGCTGCGCGTCCATGGACATGTTCACCAACTACGGCGCTCGCGGCGATGCCTTCGTCGAAGCGGTGCACCGGAAGTGGCGAACGAGCGAGGACTAAGGAGGATGCGTGAGCATCACGGCGCAGCCCGGTGGCCGCAACCGGATCCGTGACGAGGTCCGCAGCCCGTCCTCCTCGCGAACCGATCGCGGCCCCGTGGGTCTCGCCGGCTGGCTGGAGACCGCCCGCCGCTACCGGGACCGCCCGCTGACCCCGTACTACCTGCTCCTCGGCGCCACCGGCCTGCTGCTCGCGATCGGCCTGGTGATGGTGCTCTCCGCCTCGAGCGTCTACTCGTACAAGACCCAGGGCGGCAACTCCTACTACTGGGCCACCAAGCAGCTGATGTGGGTGCTGATCGCCCTCCCGTGCGCCTGGATCGGCACCCGGCTGCCGCTGCGCACCCTGCGCGTGGCCGCGTGGCCGATGCTCGCCGTCGCGGTGGTGCTGCTCGCGCTGACCCAGACCGGGCTCGGTGTCGAGGTCAACGGCAACAAGAACTGGCTCGGCGTCGGGCCGTTCCAGGTGCAGCCCTCGGAGGTCGCGAAGTTCGCGATGATCCTGTGGTGCGCGGACGTCTACGCCCGCAAGGACCGACTGCTCGACAGCTGGCGGCACCTGGCGTTCCCGGTGCTCCCGGCCGCCGGCCTGGTCACCGGGCTGGTCCTGCTCGGCGGCGACCTCGGCACCGCGCTGGTGATGTTCGCGATCGTGCTCGGCATGCTCTGGGTGGTCGGCGTACCGGCCCGGATCTTCGTCGCCGCGGTGAGCGTGGTCTCGGTCGCTGCGCTGTACCTGGCCGCCAGCAGCCCCGAGCGGCTCAACCGGATCACCGGGTTCGTGAACCCGTTCAACGACCTGCAGAACTCCGGCTGGCAGGCCGGCCACGGCATCCTCGGCATGGCCAGCGGAGGCATCTTCGGCAAGGGCATCGGCGCGAGCCAGCAGAAGTGGGGCAACCTGCCGGAAGCCCACACCGACTTCATCTTCGCGGTCCTCGGGGAGGAGCTCGGGCTGGTCGGCACGCTGCTGGTCCTGGCCCTGTTCCTGACCATCGCGTACGCCGGCCTGCGCGTCGCCTGGGGCGCCGAGAACCTGTTCGTCCGCTACACCACCGCGGGCATCGTGATCTGGCTGACCGCGCACATGATCATCAACGTGGGCATGGTGCTCGCGCTGCTGCCGGTGATCGGCATCCCACTTCCGCTGGTCTCCTACGGCGGGTCCTCGCTGGTGCCCGAGCTGGTCGCCCTCGGCCTGGTGATCGGGTTCGCCCGTTCGCAGCCGGATGCCGCAGGCGAGCTGCGCCGCCGTCGCAACGAGCGTCGCTCGCGCCGATCGGTCAACGCCGGGGCCGTCCCCAGGCGCTGGTCGTGAGGTGCCGTTCTTGAGCGGGTGCTGGAGATGAAGCGGGTCCTGCTCGCCGGAGGCGGCACCGCGGGGCACACCTCGCCGCTGCTGGCCACGGCCGATGCTCTGCGTCGCCGGTACCCGGACGTCGAGATCGTCTGCATGGGGACCCCGCGTGGTCTGGAGAACACCGTCATCCCGGCGGCCGGCTACCCGCTCGAGCTCGTCGACCCGGTCCCGCTCTCGCGCTCGGTCAACGCAGACCTGTTCCGGACCCCGGCCCGGCTGCGGGCCTCGGTCAACCAGGCCGTCGACATCCTCGACCGGCACCAGCCCGAGGTCGTCGTCGGTTTCGGCGGCTACGTCTCGGTGCCCGCGTACCTGGCGGCCCGGCGGCGCAAGTTCCCGTTGGTGGTGCACGAGGGCAACGCGCTGCCCGGGATCGCGAACAAGCTCGGCGCCCGGTTCACCTCGTTCGTGGCGACCAGCTTCCCGGGCACCCGGCTGCCGAACGCGATCTGCACCGGGCTGCCGATCCGCCGGATGATCGCCACCCTGGACCGGGCGGCACTGCGCGCCGAGGCTGCTGCGTTCTTCAGCCTCGAGCCCGACCTCCCCACGCTGCTGGTCACCGGCGGCTCCCAGGGCGCCGAGCGGATCAACCAGTCGGTGGCCGCCGCAGCCCAGCCGCTCGCCGACGCGGGCATCCAGGTGCTGCACATCGTCGGACCGAAGGGCGAGGCGAAGCCGGCGCGGGCGACCGAGGGGCCGGCGTACGTCATCGAGAACTTCGTCGACCGGATGGACCTGGCCTACGCCGCAGCCGATGCGGTCGTCTGCCGGGCCGGCTCGAACACCGTCACGGAGGTCTCCGGCGTCGGTCTCCCGGCGGTGTTCGTGCCGCTGCCGATCGGCAACGGTGAGCAGGAGCTGAACGCCCGACCGGTCGTCGACGCCGGCGGCGGCCTGCTGGTCGCGAACGCGGCGTTCACCCCGGAGTGGGTCGCGGCGACCGTGCCCGCGCTGCTCACCGACGTCGCGCGTCGCGAGGCTATGGGTCGTGCCGCGGCCGGCGTGATCCCGCTGGACGCCGACGAGAAGCTCGCCGACCTGATCGAGGCGGCCGTCGAGAGCACCCGCACCGGCTCGGGACGCCGGAAGAGGCGCCGATGAGGGTTCCTGTCCCCGACCTGCTGCTGCCCGCCGAGTCGCTCGGCCGGGTGCACTTCGTCGGCATCGGCGGCGCCGGGCTCTCCGGCATCGCGCGGATCATGCTCGCCCGGGGGATCGAGGTGTCCGGGAGCGACGCCAAGGCGTCGGCCACCATCGAGGCGCTGCGCGCCCTCGGTGCCACCTGCTACGTCGGCCACCAGGCAGACCAGGTCGCCGGCGCCGACACCGTGGTCGTCTCCACCGCCGTCCGCGCCGACAATCCGGAGGTGGTCGAGGCCGAGCGTCTGGGCCTGAGGCTGCTGCCGCGCTCGGCCGCGCTCGAGGCCGTGATGCAGGGTCGACGGGTCGTCGCCGTCGCCGGCACGCACGGCAAGACCACCACCACCTCCATGCTCACCGTGGCGCTGCAGCACTGCGGCGCGGACCCTTCGTTCGCGATCGGTGGCGACCTGAACGAGGCCGGCACCAACGCGCACAGCGGCACCGGCGAGCTGTTCGTCGCCGAGGCCGACGAGAGCGACGGCGCGTTCCTCGTCTACTCGCCGTACGCCGCCCTGGTGACCAACGTCGAGGCCGACCACCTCGACAACTACGGGACCGAGGAGGCCTACCGGGCGGCCTTCGTGCAGTTCCTCGACCGGATCGACGAGCACGGTTTCCTGGTCGCCTGCTCCGACGACCCCGGGGCCGCCCACCTGCTCGAGGTCGCCCGCGGACGTGGGCTTTCCTGCGTCTCGGTGGGCCTGGGCGCCGGGGCCGAGGTGCGTGCCGAGAACCTGCGCCAGGTCGGGTCGACCTCCACCTTCGAGGTCGTCGACCGCGGCCGGCGGCTGGGCGAGGTCACCCTGCGGGTGCCCGGCCAGCACTACGTGCTCGACGCGCTGGCCGCCCTGGCCTCCGGGCTCCGGCTCGGCTACCCGTTCGCGGACCTGGCCCGCGGCCTCGGTGCGTACAGCGGCACCCGTCGCCGGATGGAGCTGAAGGGGGAGCGCGGCGGCATCCGGGTCTACGACAGCTACGCCCACCACCCGCGCGAGATCGCCGGTGACCTCGAGGCGGCCCGCGCCCTGGCCGGGACGGGTCGGATCGTGGTGGCCTTCCAGCCGCACATGGTCTCGCGCACCAGGATCTTCGGAGCCGAGATGGGCGCTGCCCTGGGAGCGGCGGACGAGGTCGTGGTGATGGACATCTACGTCGCCCGCGAGGATCCGGAACCCGGGGTCACCTCGGCCCTCGTCGCCGACGCGGTGCCGCTGGCGCCCGAGCACGTGGTTCTGGAACCGTCCTGGTCCGCGACCGCCGCTCACCTGGTCGAGCGGGCCCGGCCCGGCGACCTGATCCTCACCCTCGGTGCCGGCGACGTGACCCTGCTCGGGCCGTCCGTGCTGGCTCTGCTCGAGACCGAGGGCCTCACGTGACGATGACGCAGGACGAGACAGCGGCGGTCGCGAGCCCGGCCTTCGGTCGGCGCCGTTGGAGCGCGCGTCTGCGGAGATGGCGTCCGCTGCTGGTGCTGGCGCTGGTCATGGTGCTGGTGCTGACGACCCTCTGGCTGGTCTTCTTCTCCTCGGTCGTCACCGTCCGCGGCGTCGAGGTGGTCGGCAATCAGAGCGTGCCGGTGGCCCAGATCAAGCGGGTTGCGAACCCCCCGATCGGTACCCCGCTGGCACGTGCGGACCTGGCGGCCGTCCGGGCGCGGGTCGAGTCGCTGCCCGCGGTGAAGTCCGTCTCGGTGTCGCGTTCCTGGCCGCACACGATCCGCATCGAGGTCACCGAGCGGGTGGCGGTGGCGGTGGTCAGCCGGGACCCGGGGACCCCCGGCGCCGGGCTCCAGGCGGTCGACCTGGACGGCGTCCTGTTCGGCAGCTACACCGGGGTGCCTGCCGACCTGCCGCTGATCCGCACCCAGCCCGGCGTGACCGCCGAAGTGCTGGCCGAGGCCGCGAAGGTGGTGCAGTCGTTGCGGGCCGACATCGCCGCCCGGGTGCGGTACGTCGACGTCGCCTCGATCGACAAGATCACGCTGCGGCTCAAGAACGGACCACAGGTGCTGTGGGGGAGCGCGGAGGACTCCGCGGAGAAGGCCGACGTGCTCGCGGTGTTCCTCGGGACCGGCTCGTTGAAGAACATCTCCCGGATCGACGTCAGCGTCCCGGGCAAGCCGACGACCCGATAACCCTGCTGGGGCTGGGGATTCGGCGAAAGATCCGCGTGTCGCGGGCGTGTTGCCACGGATTCGCCCGGACCGGTGCCTACCTTGGTTCCACGACCTCAGGTTGACATAACATTAACCCTGTAGTGGAGGGTTAGGGTTCATCGGCCAGGAGGACGTGCTTCCCCAAGACATACCGGAGCCGCCTTGCAGACGGGCAGGGCGACACAGCAGAGCGAGAGGCATCCGCCGTGGCAGCACCACAGAACTACCTGGCCGTGATCAAGGTCGTGGGTATCGGTGGCGGTGGCGTCAACGCAGTCAACCGGATGATCGAGGTCGGGCTGCGGGGCGTTGAGTTCATCGCCATCAACACCGATGCACAGGCACTCCTGATGAGCGACGCCGATGTGAAGCTCGACATCGGCCGTGAGCTCACCCGTGGGCACGGCGCCGGCGCGAACCCCGACGTGGGCGCGCGCGCCGCCGAGGACCACTCGGACGAGATCGAAGAGGTCATCAAGGGCGCCGACATGGTGTTCGTGACCGC
>JBJMIP010000352.1:0-14703 GCA_045806825.1 Marmoricola sp. | reverse complement strand
TCGCCGTCGCCTTCGTGATCGTGGAGATCCGGCACCAGACCCCCTTGGTCCGCCTGGGCATCCTGCGCAACTGGCACCTGGTGCACGCGAACCTCTCCGGCGCGATCATGGCCGGTGGGTACTTCTCGTTCCAGTTCCTGGCGACGCTCTACCTGCAGGACTCGCTCGGTTGGTCGCCGATGGCGATGGCGCTCGGGTTCCTGCCGGCCGGCCTGCTGGTGATCGCCAGCTCGACCCGGATCGACCGGGTGCTCGCACGGGTCAGCACGCAGGCGCTGATCACGATCGGGTTGGGCTCGTTCCTGGTGGCCTACGCGTTGTTCCTGCGCGTCGACCCCGGTCTCGGCTACGCAGCACTGCTGCTGCCGACGATGGTGCTGCTCGGTGTCGGGTTCGCGACCGCGTTCCCGTCGATCAACGTGCAGGCGACCGCAGGCGTCGCTGACCACGAGCAGGGGCTGGCCTCGGGCCTGGTCAACACCTCGGTCCAGATCGGCGGCGCCGTCGTCCTGGCGGTGGTCTCGGTGATCCTGGCCAACGCCGCGACGGCCGACGGTCCCGCCCAGCCTGACCACCTGATCCCCGGGATGCTGTCGGGACTCCAGGTGATCGTCGCCCTCACCGCGGTCGGTGTGGTGGCCTCGCTGGTCACGCTGCTGGTCAAGCGCCCGGAGCCGGTCCCGGCCGTCGAGTCGATCGACGAGGTCGAGCTCGCCGCGTGACACCAGAGAGCGGCGGCGTGGAGACCTCTGGGTCCCCACGCCGCCGCTTCACCGTGTCGTCAGCGCACCACTCCCAGCGCGTTCACGATGCCGTCCCCGTAGAAGCCGTTGAACGCCGGCGTACCGACGCACGTCGCGGTGAACTCCGCCGAGCGACCCTCCTGCAGGTAGTCCTGCACCCCGCCGGGCGGGCAGGCGTGGTCGGTCGCGACCTTGGACATCAGCGACAGCACGGCGTCCGGTGCCATCCCGAACCCGAACTTGCCCATGTTCTTGCCGTGCCGCGACACCGCGAGAGCTGCGACCCCGGCCGCGTGCGGGCTGGCCATCGAGGTCCCCTGGAGGAACTGGTAGTACCCGCAGGCGTCCGCACCGGGAACCGGAGTCGCCGGGCAGACCTTCTGGACGCCGAGCGAGACACCCTTCGGCGTGACGTTGCCGTCACCGTCCACGTCACCGTTGGCAACCGCCACGTTCAGCGGGTAGGTCGAGAGGATCTCGTTGCCGTTGGTCCGGAAGGTCGGGGTCCCGAAACCGTCGCGGAACCAACCGCCCGGTGCGGAGAGCTCGACCTCGCCGGAGGCCAGGTCGGTCGTGTAGTTGGAGAAGTCCGACTTCTTGCCCGACGGCCCGAGGGCGTTCACGCCGATCACGTTCGGGTTCTCCAGCGGCAGGTTGACGCAGGTCGCGTTGTCGATGGTCCGGTTGTGCGGCGCCTCGCCGAAGTCCGGGCTGGAGACGTCCACGCGCGGCGACGCGAGGTTGTCGTGCTCGTTGCCCGACGCAGCGACCAGGGTGACCTTGCGGTCGTGCGCGTACTGCAGCGCCCGGTTCATCGCAGCGATGATCGTGCCCTGCTCGGCGGCCTGCTCCGGGGTGTCCTCCGGCGCACCGCCCGCGCAGTTGTAGAGCCACGGGTCGACGTAGAAGCTCATGTTGACCACGTCGATGCCGGCGTCTGCCGAGTACGTCAGTGCGTCCACGGTCGGCTGCAGGAAGAAGTAGCCGCTGTCCTGGCCGGCCCGCACCTCGACCAGGTCGACACCGGGTGCGACGCCGCTGACCCCGAAACCGTTCATCGCGGCCGCGATGGTGCCGGCGACGTGGGTGCCGTGGCCGTCGTCATCCTCACCGACCGGGTCCTGGCAGGACGGGTGCTCGCAGGCGCCGTCGAGGTCCGGGATGTCGGTGACGAAGTTGCGCGACAGGCCGTAGTCGAAGTTCGCGTGCAGGTCCGGGTGCGCGGCGTCCACGCCGGTGTCCATGATGCCGACGCGGACGTTCTTGGAGCCGAGGGTGACCGCGTGGGCCTGGCCGGCGTTGATCATCGTCATCCCCACAGCTGGGAGTCGAGCGGGTCGCTGGGACCTGAGCCCGGCGTCGGCTGCGGCTTCGCGGCCGGCTTCTGGAGCGACCTCGCGACCTCGCGCGGAAGCGTGCTCGGCTTCTGCGTCGGGGCGTGCCCGATGGCCTGGTCGCGAGCGACGCCGTAGACGCCGGACAGCCTCATCGCCCGGCTGCGGAACGCGGTGTCGTGGCTGGTGACGGTGACCAGGCCGATGTCGGTGTTGACCCGCTTCACCGAGGCACCGAGGCTCTTGAGCCTGGTGGCCAGGGCCTGGGCCGAGCCCGCGTCCTTGGCGAGCACCACGTACGTGGTGGTGCGTGCGCTCGCGTCGGCAGCTGGGGCGAAGGTGCCGCTGACGAAAGCAGCGGCGATCAGACAGGCGATCGATGATGCGACCGCGATGATCCGAGATCTGTGCATGGAGATGTTCCCTCCGGAGCTTCCGGTCGACCCCGTTGTCGGCCGGCTTTCACAGCAACCTAGGGCGCCAGTCGGTGGATGGTCCACCCCTGCGGCGTACGCCGGTAGACGAGGCGGTCGTGCATCCGGCCGCGGCGGCCCTGCCAGAACTCGACGCTGCTGGGGACCACGCGGTAGCCGCCCCAGTGCGGCGGCGCGAGCACCGGTCCGTCCCCGAACCTGGCCACGACCTGCTCGTACGCCGCGTCCAGGTCCGCGCGCGACCCGACCTCCGCGGACTGCGCCGAGGCCCAGGCTCCGAGCTGGGAGTCGCGCGGGCGGGTGGCGAAGTAGGACTCGGTCTCCTCGCGGGTCACCCGCGTGGCTGTGCCCTCGACCCGGACCTGGCGCTGCAGCGGGTACCAGCCGAAGAGCAGCGTGCACCGCGGGTCGGCGGCGAGCTCGACGCCCTTGCGGGAGTCGTAGTTGGTGAAGAACACGAACCCGTCGTCGACGCCCTTGAGCAGCACCGTGCGGCTGGCCGGAGCCCCGTCGGCGGCGACCGTCCCGAGCACCATCGCGTTCACCTCGACCAGCCCACCGGACCGCACCTGGTCGAACCAGCGGGCGAACATGGCCAGCGGATCAGGAGCGAGCTCGGACTCGTCCAGGCCGCCGAGCTCGTACTCGGCCCGCAGGGCCGCGAGGGCAGCCGGATCGGTTTCCATGGAGCGAGGTTAGAACGTGTTCCGGGGATACGGCAGAATGCGAACGACGTCGTCGCGGCCGCAACCCGGTGCGACGGCCACGGACCTGAACGAAGGAGTTCGCACGATGACCGAGGTACACCACGGACTCGAGGGCGTCATCGCCTTCGAGTCGGAGATCGCCGAGCCGGACAAGGAAGGCTCCGCCCTCCGCTACCGCGGCGTCGACATCGAGGAGATCGTCGGCCGGATCCCGTTCGAGAAGGTCTGGGGCTTGCTCGTCGACGGCGCCTACGACCCCGGCCTGCCGCCGGCCGAGCCGTACCCGTTGCCCGTGCACTCCGGTGACATCCGCGTCGACGTGCAGAGCGCGATCGCGATGCTCGCACCCGCCTGGGGCATCCAGCAGACCTACGACATCACCGACACCCAGGTCCGCGAGGACCTCGGCCGCGCCGCCGTGATGGTGCTGTCCTTCGTCGGCCAGGCCGCCCGCGGTGTCGGACAGCCGATGGTGCCGCAGAGGGAGGTCGACAAGGCCTCGACGATCGCCGAGCGCTTCATGATCCGCTGGCAGGGCGAGCCCGACCCGCAGCACGTCAAGGCGATCGACGCCTACTGGTCCTCCGCGGCCGAGCACGGGATGAACGCCTCCACCTTCACCGCCCGGGTGATCACCTCGACCGGCGCGGACGCCTGTGCCGCCCTCTCGGGTGCTGTCGGCGCGATGAGCGGCCCGCTGCACGGCGGTGCGCCGGCCCGGGTGCTCAGCATGATCGAGGACGTCGAGAAGTCCGGCGACGCGACCGCATACGTCAAGGGCCTGCTCGACGCCGGCGACCGGCTGATGGGCTTCGGCCACCGCGTCTACCGTGCCGAGGACCCGCGGGCGCGGGTGCTGCGCCGTACGGCGAAGGAGCTGAACGCGCCGCGCTACGAGGTCGCCGAGGCCCTGGAGAAGGCCGCCCTGGCCGAGCTCAAGGAGCGCCGTCCGGACCGCGTGCTCGAGACCAACGTCGAGTTCTGGGCGGCGATCGTCCTGGACTTCGCCCAGGTCCCGCCGCACATGTTCACCTCGATGTTCACCTGCGCCCGGACCGCCGGCTGGTCCGCGCACATCCTCGAGCAGAAGCGCACCGGCCGCCTGATCCGCCCGTCGGCGATCTACACCGGCCCGGCCAGCCGCAAGGCCTCCGAGGTCGACGGCTACCACGAGGAGTGGGCGCTCTCCTGAACGGTGGTTGAGGTGCCGCGGAGCGATCGGTGGTTGAGGTGCTCCGGAGCGAGCAACGAGCGCAGGAGCCTCGAAACCCGAGCGGAGTGGCCTCGAAACCTGGTGACGTGACGGCTCAGGCGACGGACTCCGGTCCGTCGCCGAGGGCTTCGTCGACCTCGTCCTCGAGGTCGTCGATGCGACGCTCGTTGCGCACCCGCCAGACCACCAGCACGACCACCACGATCACCGCGAGACCGGCCGCGAAGCCACGCCCGACGATCTTCTCCACGTGGTGGTAGGAGTTCCCGGCCAGGTAGCCGAGACTGACGAACACCGAGCCCCAGACGATCCCGCCGAGGGCGTTCCAGAGCAGGAACTTCCGGTACGGCATCCCGGACGCGCCGGCCAGCGCGGGCATCATCGCCCGGAAGAACGCGGTGAACCGACCGAGGAAGACCGCCGCTCCCCCACGCCGGCGCAGGAAGTCCTGCGCCTGGTTGATCCGGGGGCGTTGCTTGTCGAGGAAGCGCAGCTTCTCCAGCGCCGGGCCGAGCCAGACCTTGCCGACCTCGTAGCCGACCGAGTCCCCGGTGATCGCGGCCGCGACCACCACCAGGATCGCCGCGGCCAGCGGGACGTGGTCCACCCCGGCGGCGACCCCGGCGAGCACGGCCGCGGTCTCACCTGGGACGACGAACCCGACGAAGACGGCGTCCTCGGCGAAGACGAGCAGGCCGGCGATCAGGAGCAGCCAGAACGGGTCCAGGCTGAGGATGTTGTCCAGGATCCCGCTGAGCACGTGCCCAGTGTGCCGGACGGTCCGCAACGGCTCGGCACCGCCGCGGCGCAGCACCGGCACGGCGACGTCCGCAGGACGCCGGACAGGCACCGCGCGTGCCAGCGAGGTCTAGATTGCGACCCATGACGCGCGCCGAGGACTTCCTGGCCCTGCACCGGCCCGGCGCCGGGTTCATCCTGCCGAACGCCTGGGACGGAGGCTCGGCCCGGATGCTCGAGCAGGCCGGGTTCGCCGCGATCGCGACGACCAGCGCCGGGATCGCGTTCAGCCGCGGTCGGCCCGACGCCTCGATGCCGCGCGGGGAGATGCTGGCCGAGATCGCGCGGATCGTCGACGTCGTCGACTGCCCGGTCAGCGCGGACCTGGAGTCCGGCTACGGACCGCGGCCCGACGACGTCGCGGCCACAGTCGCAGCCGCGGTCGAGATCGGGGTCATCGGCTGCAACCTCGAGGATGCCGACGAGGCCGGTCTCTTCGACGTCGAGGAGGGCGTGGAGCGCCTGCAGGCCGCCCGCAGTGCCGCCCCGGCGGGCACCTTCGTGCTCAACGGTCGCACCGACCCGTACATGGTCAAGCACCCGGACGCCTTCGCCGAGACGGTCCGTCGCGCCCACCGCTACCTGGAGGCCGGAGCGGACTGCATCTTCGTGCCCGGGATCAGCGATGCCGACGAGATCGCGCGACTGGTCGCCGAGATCGGCGCGCCCGTGAACGTGGTCGCGGGCCTGACCGATCCCGTCATCGACGCTGCGACCCTGCGCGCCGCCGGGGTCGCCCGGATCAGCGTCGGCGGGACCCTCACCCGGGCGGCGCTGAGCCTCGTCGACACCTCCGCGCGGGCGATGCTCGAGCACGGCACCTTCGACTTCGCGATCGGCGCGATCAGCTACGCCGAGTTCCAGCAGCGGTTCAGCTGAGCCGTCGGGCCAGGCAACGGTTCAACGGCGAGTCCCGGTAGTACCCGAAGCCCGGGATCGACTGGTAGCCCGAGGAGGCGTAGAGCGCGAGCGCCTCGGGCTGCCCGGTCCCTGTCTCCAGGATCATCACCTCGGCGCCACCGGCAGCAGCGGTCTGCTCCAGGTGTGCCAGCACCGCGCGGGCCAGGCCACGCCCGCGCCCGGCCGGCGCGACGTACATCCGCTTGATCTCCGCGGTCGCAGTGCTGCCCAGCGCCTCCACGTCGGTACGCCGCCGCCAGGCAGCGGTGGCCACCGGCACCCCGTCGAGGTAGCCGACGAAGAACGAGCCCGACGGCAGGTCGAAGTAGCCGGGCTGCAACGGGGTCTCGTCGCGGCTGCCGTACCGGGCGACGTACTCGAGCTGGACCTCCTCGACGAGACGGGCCGCGTCGGGGTGCGTGATCGGCAGCAGGTCGATCCGCCAGCTGTCCATCTTCTCGTCCCTCCGGCCAAATCCGTTGCGGTGTGCTGTCACAATAGGGACCCTGACAGCGTCGTCAGATCTCACCTTCTACCTCCAAGGACCGAAGTGAACGACGCGATCAAGATCCCGGACAACCTGAAGCCCGTCGACGGCCGTTTCGGCGCCGGCCCGTCGAAGATCCAGCCCGCACACCTCGACGCGCTCGCGGCGACGGGAACGTCCCTGATGGGCACCTCGCACCGCCAGGCCCCGGTCAAGAACACCGTCGGCCGCGTCCGCGACGGCCTGGCCGCCCTGTTCGGTCTGCCGGAGGGTTACGAGGTCGTCCTCGGCAACGGTGGCGCCACCGCGTTCTGGGACATCGCCGCCTTCGGCCTGATCGAGCAGAAGTCGCAGCACCTGACCTTCGGTGAGTTCTCGAGCAAGTTCGCCGGCTCGGTCAAGGCCGCGCCGTGGCTCGACGCCCCGACGGTCATCTCCTCGGACCCGGGCTCGCGTCCCGACGCGGTCGCCGAGGCCGGGGTCGACGCCTACGCCTGGGCCCACAACGAGACCTCGACCGCCGTGATGGCGCCGGTCGTGCGTCCTGCCGGCGCCGATGCAGGTTCGCTGGTGCTGATCGACGCGACCTCGGGCGCCGGTGGCCTGCCGGTGGACCTGACGGAGACCGACGTCTACTACTTCGCGCCGCAGAAGTGCTTCGCCTCGGACGGCGGCATCTGGTTCGGCATCTTCTCGCCGGCCGCGATCGAGCGCGCCGAGCGGATCACCGCGAGCGATCGCTACATCCCGCCGTTCTTCGACCTGAAGACCGCGATCGACAACAGCCGCCTCAACCAGACCTACAACACCCCGTCGGTCGCCACGCTGTTCCTGATGGCCGAGCAGCTGGACTGGATGAACAGCCAGGGCGGGCTCAAGGGCATGGTCGAGCGGACCACGGCCAGCTCGGACGCGCTCTACGGCTGGGCCGAGAAGACCGCGTACACGACCCCGTACGTCGCGGACCCCGCGAACCGCTCGCTGGTGATCGCCACGATCGACTTCGACGAGTCGATCAACGCCGACGACGTCGCGAAGACCCTGCGCGCCAACGGCATCGTGGACACCGAGCCCTACCGCAAGCTCGGCCGCAACCAGCTGCGCATCGCGATGTACCCGGCCGTCGACCCCGACGACATCCGCGCGCTGACCGCCTGCATCGACCACGTCGTCGGCGCTCTCTGACGGTTCGTGTCCGGGTCGGAGCGGCAGTCGTTTAGGTTTGCGCCATGGCGACCGTGACCTCCTCCGAGGGCCTGAGCTTCAAGCAGCTGGCCTTCTCCGACCTGGACCGCTACCGCCCCGGTGAAGCCGGCTGGCTGCGGTTCTTCGTCCGCGGGCTCTCCAACCCCGGCCTGTTCGCCTGCTTCGTGCTCCGCAAGCAGCAGGTCGCGTTCCGCAAGGGCAAGCTGCGCAAGGCCTTCCTGTGGCGCAGCGTCGGGATGTACCTGTTCAGCGCCGACTTCGTGCCCGGCATGGACATCGGCCCGGGCTTCTACCTGCCGCACCCCGCGGGCACGGTGATCGGCAACGGCCTGCGCATCGGCAAGAACGTCACCTTCGGTGGCGCGGTCACCGCGGGCGTGAAGCAGCCCGACACCCCGGCCGGCGAGGACGACTACCCGGTGATCGGCGACGGCGCGATCGTGCTGGCCAACGCGGTGCTGGTGGGCCCGGTCGAGATCGGCAACTACGCGCAGGTCGGCGCGAACTCGGTGGTGCTCTCCGACGTCGCCGACTTCGCCTGCGTCTTCGGCATCCCGGCGCGCAAGGTCGCCGAGCGCAAGGGGATCATCCCCGGCTCGTTCGAGGTGCTGGCCGAGCCGCCGCCCAAGGAGCCGAAGCCGGCACCCGACGCGATCGCGGACTGAGGCGATTCGCTGATTGAGGTGCGAGCGCGCTAGCGCGAGCCTCGAAATCCCCGCACCTCAACCACCGTTGCAGAGCTCGCAGGAGCTCGCGTCCGGGTCGTGCAGCCTGATGAACTCCTCGACGTCCGGGGAGTGGATCAGGTGCGCGTGCGCCCGCACCTTCGCCTTCGACCAGTCCCACCAGGCGATCCGCAGCAGCGCCTCGCGGGTCGGCTCGTCGAACCGGTAGCGGATCAACCGCGCCGGGTTACCCCCGACGACCGCGTACGGCTCGACGTCCTTGGTGACCATCGCGCGGGCGGCGACCGCGGCGCCGTGCCCGATCGTCACGCCGGACATGATCACCGCCTCGAACCCCACCCAGACGTCCGAGCCGATCACGACCGGGCCGCGGTCGGCCACGTGGTTCTCGGCGTGCACCCAGCTGCCGTCCTCGGCCTCGTGGGCGTGCAGCAGGCTGACCCAGTCGAGGTGGTGCTGGCCGCCGGTGATCACGGTGACCGTGTAGTGGCACCCGGAGTAGGCACCGAGGTGCACCGGGGCGCCCTCACCGGCGATGGACTCCAGCATCCGCACGGTCGCGTAGGCCGGGGAGTCCCAGGTCAGGGTGTTGCGCGGGTCGTCCCAGTGGATGACCTCGTTGCCGGTGACCCAGATCCGGATCCGGGACTTCACCTTGGCTGCGACCCGGCGGCGAAGACCGCGGACGGGCGGGCGGGACATGCTGGCATCCATGCGGGGACACAACTTCCTAACGGAAACCCCCGAATACCGTTGCTCTAGGACAAGGACAGAGCGGTCTAAACACTCTCGATCCTACGGCTGATCGCCGCGAACGCGGAATCGCCGAACGCAACCATCCGGGCTTCTTCCACCTTGGTCGCCGCCGAGGCGAGGGTGTCGACCGCGGCGGCAACCGCGTCCTCGAACGGCCAGCCGTAGGCACCGGCGGAGACCAGCGGGAAGGCGATGCTGGTGGCGCCCAGCTCGTCGGCCACCTCCAGAGCGCGTCGGTAGCAGGAGGTCAGCAGGGTGCGGTCGGTCTCGCCGCGGGTGTGGTTCGGCCCGACGACGTGGATCACCCAGCGGGCCGGCATCTCCCCCGCGGTGGTCCAGCCTGCATCGCCGGTGGCCAGTCCGTGCGGGAACCGACGCTTGCAGTCCTCGAGCACCGCCGGACCGCCGGCGCGGTGGATCGCACCGTCCACGCCGGAGCCGCCGCGCATCGCCCGGTTGGCCGCGTTGACCACGGCGTCGACCTGCTGCGTGGTGATGTCGCCCTGCACGACGGTGATCCTCATCGGCGTCGCCTCCTGAGCACCCAGAGTGCCACGGCACCGATGGCTGCTGCTGCTGCCGCGATGCCCAGGACGGGCGGGTCGTGGTCGTCGCTCGGGCGCAGGTCAGGGTCCGTCCGAGTCCCGGCGGGGACGCTCGGCGTGGCCGTCGGCTCCGGGTCGAGCAACGCCTTCACCTCGGCCGGCAACGCGATCTGCAGCACCGGGCTGTGCTCCCCCTCCGAGCTGAGCCGCACCCGGCCACCCGGTCCGACCGAGACGCCCTCGCCCTGCCGCTGCTCGGGCAGGTCGAACCCGGCGACCTTGCGGAAGCCCGGGAAGGCGAGCACCTCGGCGCTCCCGTAGCCGCGGACCAGCACGTGGTGCGCATCGAGCATCGCCGCGTCGGTCGCCCACTCGGCGACCACCCCGACCTCGGTCAGCCGGTTCACGTTGCTCGGGTCGAGCCGCTTCGGAGCTGCGTAGATCTTGCCGCCGAGCACTCCCTTGGTGATCACGTAGAGCCGCCCGCCCGGCGCGATCAGCGACTCGGCGTCGTGCGGGCCGTCCGGGTAGACCAGCCGGTACGACGGAGCCTGGACGTGCCGCTCGCCGCGCCCGACCCGGACCCGGTGCACCTCGACGACCTGGCGCGTCTCGGTGTTGTCGCCGATGTCGCCGGCCCAGATCGTCCCGTCGCCAGCCGGGGCGAGCGCCTCCACGTCGATGGCCTCGCGGGCGTAGTACGTCTTCCCGACCGTGCGACCGGTCGCCGGGTCGATCACGTAGAGCACGGCGTCGTCGCCGGAGTCGTTCGTGGTCACCATCAGCGACCCGAGGTCGACCAGTCCGCTGGACTCGGTGATCGCCGGATCGGTGAAGGAGAACAGCACCTTGCTCACCACCGCGAGCACCAGGATCGCCGCGTTCACCTGAGCAGGTCTGCCAGCTTCGGGTGCACTCCCCAGGCAGCCGCCAGGTCGTCGTACTCGCCGGACTCGGTCGCCGCCCCGGTGCGGGCGGCGCGCAGCAGCGTGTTGCGCGGGGTGTGCGCACTGTCGACGAACTCGACGACCTCGACCCGGTAACCGCGTGAGCGCAGCAGCGCCGCGCGCAGCGCGTCGGTCAGGGTGTCGGCAGTCCGCTCGCGGAGGATCCCGTCCCGGGTCAGGGCCGCGTACGGCGCCGGGGGCGGGTTCTCGCGCAGCTGGCGGGAGATGTCGTGGTGGCAGCAGGGCGCGGCCAGGATCAGCGCGGCGTCCCAGTCGACGCCCCGGGCCAGCGCGTCGTCGGTAGCGGTGTCGCAGGCGTGCAGGGCCAGCACGACGTCCGGGGCCACGGGAAGCGAGACTTCGGCGATCCCGCCCACCTCGAAGCTCACCTCGTCGGAGACACCGAGCTCGGCCGCGACCTGGGTGTTGTGGTCGCGGGACTGCTGCTTCACGTCGACACCGACCACGCGCACCGGCAGGCCGCGGACACCGGCGAGCCAGGCGTGCGCGGCGAAGGTCAGGTAGGCGTTGCCGCAGCCGAGGTCGACGACCTGCAGCGGGCGCTCGGCGGTCGGGGCCAGCCGCCCGGAGGCGAGCGCGTCCTCGACGGTGGCGGCCAGCTCGCGGAGGAACTCCTCGACCTGGCGGTACTTGGCCTGCCGGCTCGGCTTGACCCGACCTTGGGCGTCACTGATGCCCAGGGCGCGGAGCACCGGGGAGTCCTCGGGGAGCAGCCGCGCCTTGGCCCGGTCGTGCGAGCGCGAGGGCGTCTCCCCCGACCCGGCCCGGACGCTGACCACCGCGTCGCCGCCCTTGGTCACCCGCAGCTGCAGGGTCTCGGCGGCAGTGTCGACGTGCCAGTTGCCGAACGGTTCGGCGAGCAGCTCGGCCAGCGGCTCCTCGAGAGCGCCGACCGGGTGGTTCGCGACGTGCGCCTGCGTCTCGTCGTACCGGGTCACCTGGAGGTGCCGCCCGCCCTTGAGGTCGACGTAGCGCAGCTCGACGCGACGCCAGGCGGGCGTCCGGCCCTTGCGGCGCCCGGCGGCGACGGCCCGGACGAGGTTCTCGTCGTCCTCGACCATCGCGCGGACCCGGTCCAGGGCCTCGTCCAGCGGTTCGGGCATCAGTGCAGCAGCTTCGCGACCACGACGATCAGGATCAGCCCGACCAGGGCACCGGTGATCACCAGTCGTCGGTAGCGGGGATTCATGCTCAGGAGTCTAGGGATTCAGGCCGCGAGCGCCGACTCGGGCTCCGCGTCCACGGTGAGCCGACGACTCCGCCACGGGCTGCGCGGGCCGCCGAACAGCACGGCGGCGAGCAGCACGCCGAAGACCGACATCGCGCCGCCGCCGATCAGCGTCCACCGCGCGCCGAAGGTTGCGCCGACCCAGCCGACGATCGGTGCCCCGATCGGGGTACCGCCCATGATGAGCATCATGTAGAGCGCCATCACCCGGCCGCGCATCACCGGCTCGGTGCTCAGCTGCACCGTGGTGTTGGCGGAGTTGAGCATCGTGAGCAGGCTGAGGCCGAGCAGCGGCGTGCAGATCGCGAACGTCAGGTACGACGGCATCAGTCCGAGGCAGATCTCGATCACGCCGAAGGCCACCCCGGCGGCGATCACCCAGTGCGGCCGGGGCTTGCCGACGCGCCGAGCGCCGAGCAGGGCCGCCGTGAGCGAGCCGACCGCCAGCGTCGAGCCGAGCAGGCCGTACTCGCCGGGTCCCTTGTGGAACACCTGGGTGGCCATCAGCGCCGAGGTCATCTGGAAGTTCATCCCGAAGGTGCCGGCGAAGAAGCCTGCCATCAGCACCATCTTCAGGTCGGGCCGGCTGCGCACGTAGCGGATGCCGTCGCGGACCATCCCCTTGCCGCGGGGCGCTCGCTCGACCGGCGAGAGCTCGCTCTCGCGCATCAGCCGCAGCGCACTGATCACCGCCAGGTAGCTGAGGCCGTTGAGCAGGATCACCGCGCCGGTGGCGCGCATCCCGGAGCCCAGCGCCGCGATCAGGAAGCCGGACAGCGCCGGGCCGACGACCCGCGCGAGGTTGAAGGACGCCGAGTTCAGGCCGACCGCGTTGGTCAGCTCGTCCGGGGCGACCATCTCGCTGACGAACGACTGCCGGGCAGGCGCGTCGAACGCTGCGCCGAGACCGAACAGGAAGGCGCAGACGAAGACCATCCACGACTCGACGACTCCGCCGATCGCCAGCGCGGCCAGCACCAGCGCCACCAGGCCCATCCAGGCCTGGGTCAGCTGGAGCAGGCGGCGCTTGGGCATCCGGTCGGCCACCAGGCCGGCGTACGGGGAGAAGAGCAGGATCGGCAGGAACTGCAGGCCGGTGGTGATGCCCAGCGCGCTGCTCGCGTCCGCCGCGCTGCCGTGGTGCAGCACCAGGACGAGCCAGTCCTGTGCCACGCGCTGCATCCAGGTACCGGTGTTGGAGACCACGCCCCCGAGGGCGTAGAGCCGGTAGTTGCGGTTGTGGAGCGCGCGGAACGTAGGACTCAAGCGTCGGCCAACCTTTCGAGGATCGGAACGACCTTGCGGAGCAGGTCACGTTCTTCGGGAGTCAGGGTGCGCAGCTTCTGGGCGAGCCAGGCATCGCGGCGACGGCGGTCCGCGAGCAGGGTCTCGCGGCCCAGGTCGGACAGGGCGACGATCACCGAGCGACCGTCGTCCGGCGAGGGACGCCGTACGACGTACCCGTCCGCAACCAGGGCGCCGACCGTGCGGGTCATCGACGGCGGCTGGACCCGCTCGTGCGCGGCGAGCTGCCCGATGGTCAGGTCGCCCTCGCGGATCAGCACGCCGAGCACGCTGATCGCCGCGGTGCTCAGCTCGTTGCTGGGCTCGCGCTCGCTGCGGAGCCTGCGGGTCAGCCGCACCAGCGAGACCCGGAGCTGGCTGGCCAGTCCGGTGTCGGTGCGCGTGGCGGCGTGGATGGTGGGCATGTCACCACCATAACTAGTTAGCGCAACTAAATATTTCCCGCGACGGGGGTGGAGCTGCGAACGCCAGGGAGCCGCCCACGCTGGTTGAGGTGCGAACGCCAGCGAGCCGCCCACGCTGGTTGAGGTGCGAGCGCCAGCGAGCCTCGAAACCCGGTGCGTTCACCAGGTTCCGAGGCTCGCCTCAACCAGCGTGCGCGATCAGTTGGTCAGCCAGCGGGTGACCGGGTCGATCGCGAAGTAGAGCACGAACAGCGCGGCGATGACCCACAGCAGGGCGTGGATCTCGCTCGCCTTGCCGCGCACCAGCTTGATGATCACGTAGGCCAGGAAGCCCGCGCCGATTCCGACGGTGATCGAGTAGGTGAAAGGCATCAGCACGATCGTCAGGAACGCCGGGATGGCGATCTCGAGGTCGTCGAAATCGATCCCCTTGATCTGCTGCATCATCAGGAACCCGACCAGGACCAGCGCTGGAACGGCGGCCTCGCTCGGGATGATGTCGACCAGCGGAGCAGCGAAGATCGCGAGCAGGAACAGGACGCCGGTGACCACCGAGGCCAGGCCCGTCCGCGCACCTTCGCCGACTCCCGACGCGGACTCGATGTAGGAGGTGTTCGACGAGACACCCGCCGCACCACCCGCCATCGCCGCGACCGAGTCGACGATCAGGATCTTCTGGGTGTTCGGCGGGACGCCTTCCTCGTCGAGCAGGCCGGCCTCCGCGCCGATGGCGGTCATCGTGCCCATCGTGTCGAAGAAGTCCGCGAGCATCAGCGTGAAGATCAGCAGCAGGACGCTGACCACGCCAGCCTTGTCCCAGGAGTCGAGGAGGTTGAAGTCGCCCAGGGTGTCGAAGTGCGGGGTGTCGATGATGTTGCCCCACCCGGGCCAGGTCGGGACGTTGAGGTTCCAGCCGTTGGGGTGGACGCCGCCCTTGTTGTCGACCAGCGGCCCGAAGCTGCCGATCTTCTCGACGATCACCGCCAGGA
>JBJMIP010000351.1:0-6282 GCA_045806825.1 Marmoricola sp. | reverse complement strand
CGGGTTCGTCGTGAAGGACACCCCCGCGGCCGAGCTCGCCGACGCCGTACGCCGGGTGCACGCCGGCCTGCGCGTCGTCGATCCGGTGCTGGCCGCCGACAGCCTGGTCGCGGGGGAGTCCCCGCTGAGCCCGCGGGAGACCGAGGTGCTCCAAGCCGCCAGCGACGGCTCCACCGCGGCAGCCGTCGCGGCCAAGCTGTTCCTCTCCGAGGGGACCGTGCGCAACCACCTCTCCAGCGCGATCGGCAAGACCGGGGCGTCGACCCGGGCCGAAGCTGTGCGCGTCGCGACCGAGAACGGCTGGCTGTAGTTAGTCGGTAACCTCTGCTCGTGACCCGGGACGACCTGTACGACGACGCTGCCCGCGAGCGCCTCGTCGAGGAGCCGGCCAAGCGCGTCCCGGCGCCCGTCCGCACCCCGTTCGAGCGGGACCGCGCCCGGGTGGTGCACTCGGCCTCCCTGCGACGGCTGGCCGCCAAGACGCAGGTGCTCGGCCCGCAGGCCGACGACTTCGTCCGCAACCGGCTCACCCACAGCCTCGAGGTGGCCCAGGTCGCCCGGGACCTCGCCCACCCGCTGGGGTGCCACCCGGACCTCGCCGAGACCGCTGCGCTGGCGCACGACCTCGGTCACCCGCCGTTCGGCCACAACGGCGAGGAGGCGCTGGACCGGCTGGCCCAGGACTGCGGCGGCTTCGAGGGCAACGCCCAGACCCTGCGGATCCTGACCCGGCTGGAGGCCAAGTCGGTCGACGCGGACGGCCGCTCGATCGGGCTCAACCTGACCCGCGCCACGCTGGACGCGTGCACCAAGTACCCGTGGGCGCGCGGCGCGGGTCCGTCTGCGACGCCGAAGTTTGGGGTCTACGAGGACGACCTGCCGGTCTTCGACTGGCTGCGCCAGGGCGTCGACGGGCCGCGGCGCTGCCTCGAGGCGCAGGTGATGGACTTCGCCGACGACGTCGCCTACTCGGTGCACGACCTCGAGGACGGGATCGTCGGTGGCCACATCGACCTGGCGGCGCTGGACTCGCCGACCGAGCTCTCCGGGGTCTGGGACACGGTCCGCGACTGGTACCTGCCGGCCGTGACCGACGACGAGCTCGGCGCGGCGCTGAGCCGGGTGCGCGCGGTCGGCGCCTGGCCCCACCCCCGGTACGACGGCAGCCGCGCAGCCCTCGCGACGCTCAAGAACCTCACCAGCGACCTCATCGGCGTCTTCTGCGGCAGCGTGCACACCGCCACCCGGGACGCCTTCGGCCAGCAGGCGCTGATCCGGCACGAGGCTGATCTCGTCGAGCCCGACGACACGCGGCTCGAGATCGCCGTGCTCAAGGGGATCGCGGCGCACTACGTGATGCGCAGCGACGTACGGGTGGCTGCGATGGAGCGGCAGCAGGCCCTGGTCCAGGAGCTGTTCGCGGCTCTCGCCGACTCGGACGGTGCTCTGCTGGACGAGAGCCTGCAGCGCGACTACCGCGACGCAGCCGACGACCGGGCCCGGTTACGGGTGGTCGTCGACCAGGTCGCGTCTCTCACCGACGCCAGCGCCGTCGCGTGGCACCAGCGCCTGTGCCGTTGAGCTGGCTGTTCGGCTAGCGGCGCGAGCTCGCCTGCAGCGGATCGCCGCCGACCTGGAAGCCGGAGGCGCCGTCGTCGACGGCCGGACCGGTGCTCGATCCGTGGTCCAAGTCGTCACCGTGCAGCTTGTCGGTGACCCGGTCCTTGAGCGTCGCGGTCTCTGCCTTGACGGCCTCGGCGGCCTCGTGGGCCTTCTCCTGCACGCGCGGGTCGTCCTTGACCCGCGTCGCGAGGTTGCGGATCTGCTCGTAGCGCTCTCGTCCCGCGCGAGCGCCCAGCACGTAGCCGGCGCCGAACGCGGTCAGGTGGGTCAGTCGCTTGATCATCTCGGTTCCTCTCCTCGGGTGTGTCAGTGCTTGCGGCGCCACACGACGAGGCCGACGACGGCCACGACGAGGACGACGGGGGCGACCAGGACGGGCTTCGGCGTCCGCGCCATCTTCTCGGCGGCGCGGTGCTTGACGTCCAGCTTGGCGCTGAGAGCGTCGACCGTCCGGGCGAGCTGGTCACGCTGGAGCGCGACCTTGGCCTCGAGCTGTTCGGGGCTGGTCGTGGTCACGGCTTGATCTCCTTCAGGGTCGCGAGGTCCTCCTTGGTGCCGGCGATCGCCTTCTCGGGGACCGGCGGCGTGGCCTGCTCGACCTTGGACTTGCCCGCGACAGCGGCCACTGCCGCGCCTGCGAACAGGACCACCGTGACGATGAGCGCGGCAGCCCACGCGGGGAGGGCCAGGTCGATCAGCAGGATCACGGTCGTGATCGTGCCGGCGAGCCCGAAGAAGGCCAGCAGGCCGCTGGCGCTGAACATGCCGAGCCCGACGCCCAGCCGTTTGCCCTTCTGCGCGACCTCGGCCTGGGCCAGCCTGATCTCCGACCTGACGAGCTGGGGGACCTGCTCGGTCAGGTCGTGCACGAGCGCGCCGATCGTCGGATCGGGTTCGGTGCTGGTTCCGGGTGCTGGGTGTTGTGCAGCCATGCGTGACCCCTACCCGCTTCCGCGGAAACGAACCCGCTCCACGCCGTCGGTGCGGGGACATAGGATCGGCGCGTGGCGGGCCGGATCAAGGAAGAGGACATTGCGACGGTGCGCGAGACCGCGCGCATCGACGAGGTCATCGGCTCCTACGTCACGCTGCGCAGCGCAGGCGGCGGCAACCTGAAGGGCCTGTGCCCGTTCCACGACGAGAAGTCCCCGAGCTTCAATGTCACTCCCAGCCGCAATCTCTGGCACTGCTTCGGGTGCCAGATGGGCGGGGATGTCATCAAATTCGTGATGGAGATCGACGGCACCAGCTTCACCGAGACCGTGGAGCGGCTGGCCGAGAAGTTCGGCGTCGAGCTGCGCTACGAGGAGGGCGGCCCGACGCGGCCGAGCGGGGGACCGCAGCGCCCCCGGCTGGTGGAGGCGCACAAGGTCACCGCCGCCTGGTACGCCGAGCAGCTCGCC
Source organism: Marmoricola sp. (assembly GCA_045806825.1). GTDB lineage: Bacteria > Actinomycetota > Actinomycetes > Propionibacteriales > Nocardioidaceae > Marmoricola. Next base: position 3,256 of record JBJMIP010000351.1, on the reverse strand, counting down.
ACCCCGGACGCGATGATCGCGCGCCAGTTCCTGGACCAGCGTGGGTTCGACCAGGACGCCGCTGCGCACTTCGGTGTCGGCTTCTCCCCGCGCGGTGGCGACGAGCTGGTCAAGTACCTGCGCCAGAAGGGCTTCACGGACGCCGAGCTGGTCGCCGCAGGGCTGGCCGGGGACAACAACCGGGGCGTCTACGACAAGTTCCGCGGTCGGCTGATGTGGCCGATCCGGGACAGCAGTGCCGACGTGATCGGGTTCGGCGCCCGGCGGATCTTCGAGGACGACCGGATCGAGGCCAAGTACCTCAACACCGCCGAGACGCCGATCTACAAGAAGTCCCAGGTCCTCTACGGCATCGACCTCGCCCGCCGCGAGATCGCCCGCGGCAGCCAGGCGGTGATCGTCGAGGGTTACACCGACGTGATGGCGTGCCACCTCTCCGGGGTGAAGACGGCCGTCGCGACCTGCGGCACGTCGTTCGGCGACGACCACGCCCGGGTGATCCGGCGCCTGCTCCAGGACCACGACGAGTTCCGGGGAGAGGTCATCTTCACCTTCGACGGTGACGCGGCCGGCCAGAAGGCGGCCCTGCGGGCGTTCGAGGGAGACCAGAACTTCGCCGGCCAGACCTACGTCGCGGTCGAGCCCAGCGGCATGGACCCCTGCGACCTGCGCCTCGCCTACGAGGACCGCGCCGAGGGCGAGGCCGCCGTCCGCGAGCTCGTCGCCCGTCGGATCCCGCTCTACCGGTTCGTGCTGGCGAACGTGGTCAGCCGCTACGACCTGGACCGTGCCGACGGGCGCATCGACGCGCTGCGCGAGGCCGCCAAGCTGGTGCGGGCGATCCGCGACCGCTCCAAGGTGGACGCCTTCGCCCGCGAGCTCGCCGGGATGATCGGCGTGGACCCCAACGACGTCCAGCGCGAGGTGCGCCGCGCGGCCAACCGCGATCAGGCAGCGGCTACCGCGCCGACCCCGGTGTCCGCCGGACCGCAGGGCCTTCCCGATCCGCGCGACCCGAGGCTCGCGCTCGAGCGGGAGACGCTGAAGCTCGTCGTCCAGCACCCGACCGTGATCGCACCGGCGCTGGGCGAGGTCAGCGACGACGACTTCACCCACCCTGCCTACCGCGCCGTCTGGGCGGTGATCACGCTCGCCGGCGGGCTCGAGGCCGCCGACCAGCAGTGGACCTCGCGTCTTCAGGCGAACTCCGCCGACGAGCGGGTGCAGTCGCTGCTGAGCGCGCTCAGCGTCGAGGCGATCCCGATGGCCAAGACCCCGACCACCGATTACGCGGCGGTGCACGTGCACCGGCTCCGCGAGCTCACCGCGCTGCGCCGGATCGCCGACCTCAAGTCGAAGCTCCAGCGCACCAACCCGGTGGACGAGGCGACCGAGTACAACCGCATGTTCGGTGAGCTGGTCGCCCTCGAGCAGCACCGGCGGTCGCTGCGCGAGCTCGCCATGGACCAGACGTGACGCTGCGGTTCCCCCGCTTCGCCCGTTCGGACGGCGCGCCGGCGCTCGTCGTCGACCGGGCCGGCCTGGCGCGCGGCGAGAAGGTGCTCGCGTTCGCCAACGACGGCGACCGCTGGCTGCTCGGCACCCGGCTGGCGCTGGTCCTGGTCGGGGTCGGCGAGGAACGTGGCGTTGTCCGGCTTCCGTGGGAGGCCGTGCAGGCCGCGGACTGGGACCAGGACGAGGGCACCCTGACGGTCAGCGAGGTCGGGGAGTTCGGCCGGCCGCGGGCGGCGTACGCGTTCTCGCTGGTGCACCCGGCACTGCTGCTCCAGCTGATCCGCGAGCGGGTCACCGCCAGCGTGATCCTCCAGCGGGGCTACCTGGTGACCGGGAAGCGCGGGTTCAAGGTCATCGGCCGCCGCTCGCCCGAGGGGGGCCCGATCTCCTGGATGCACGAGTACGACGCGGGCATCGACCCGGACGAACCGGACGTGGTCGCGGCTGCCGCCGAGCTGCTCGCCCAGGCCCGCGCCGACGTCGGCGACGTGTCGGGTACCGATTAGGGGCCAGCCCGGAGGGCTTGCTAATCTTTGCGGGCGCGATCCCCTGTAGCTCAATTGGCAGAGCATTCGACTGTTAATCGGAGGGTTGTTGGTTCGAGTCCAACCGGGGGAGCCACCTCGAAGGCCCGCACTGTGTTTCCGGTGCGGGCCTTCGGTATTTTCAAGTGGCACGATGAACGCGTGATCACGCGCGTCGACGTCGAGGCGGCCCGGAGCAGGATCTCGGGTAGCACCCGCCGGACCCCGATGATCGCGGTCGACCCCGGGGCGTTCGCCGGACCGACGTGGCTGAAGCTGGAGTTCCTCCAGCACACCGGCAGCTTCAAGGCCCGCGGGGCGTTCAACCGGATCCTGGCCGCGCAGGCCTCCGGCGAGCTCGATCCGGCAGTCGGCACCGTGGCCGCTTCGGGGGGCAACGCCGGCCTGGCGCACGCCTTCGCCGGAGCCCAGCTGGGCGTGCCGGTGACCGTCTTCGTGCCGACCATCACCTCCCCGGTCAAGCTAGCCAGACTGCAAGCTCTGGGAGCCACGGTCATCCAGGCCGGCCACGAGTACGCCGGCGCCTACGAGGCCGCGCGGATCCACTGCGAGGGCTTGGGCGCGATCTTCTGCCACGCCTACGACCAGCCGGCGATCGCTGCCGGGGCGGGCACCCTGGGTCTGGAGATCCTCGAGGACCTGGACGGCCACCTCGACACTGTCCTGGTCGCCGTGGGCGGGGGCGGGCTGCTCGCCGGGGTCGCGGCCGCCGTCGAGGGGACGGCCCGGGTGGTCGGGGTCGAGCCGACCGGCGCCCCCACGCTCGCCGAGGCGCTCCGGGTCGGGCAGCCGGTCGACGTCCCCGTCTCGGGAGTGGCAGCGGACTCCCTGGGCGCCCGCAGGATCGGCGAGATCGCCCTGGACGTCGCGCTCCGCACCGGCGCCAGGTCGGTCCTGGTCGAGGACGAGGACCTGGTGCACGCCCGGAAGCTGCTCTGGGAGCACCGCCGGATCGCCGTCGAGCACGGCGCGGCCGCCGCCCTGGCTGCGCTGACCAGTGGCGCTTACGTCCCGGAACCGGGGGAGCGGATCGTGGTGGTGCTTTGTGGGGCAAACACCGATCCTTCCGACCACGTCGGGTAGACACTGGTGGTGTGCGCCGTGCCCTTGATGTCTTCCTGCTGAGTGCTCTCGCAACGGTCCTCGTCGCCTGCGGCAGCACGGGCAAGCCGGAGACCCCGAAGAACACGGCCGGG
>JBJMIP010000350.1:0-2575 GCA_045806825.1 Marmoricola sp. | reverse complement strand
GTAGGAGCACCCGGGCTGGAGAACCTTGCAGGTTTCCCGGAACTTTTTTCTGGGCGGACTTCTACCGACCGGCATTGCTGCCCGGATGGGTGGAGATCGGACCGTTCCAGCCACCAATGCCGGTCGCCGCGGACATCAGCATCGCGCGGGTGTAGTCCGGATTGAGGATCACCTGCTCCCAGGCGAACCGCAGCACGCGCAGCCCGAGCCCGGTGAGCCCGTTGTACTTCTGGCAGTCCCAGGTGAGCTGGCCCCGTTCGCCGTGCCAGGTGAACGACTCGGCCTCGATGGCCAGCGCGCGGGAGTCGTCGAGAAGGTCGGGTCGGCACCACGCCGTCCCGATGTGGATCGGCACCTGGGGCTCGACGGAAAGTCCGGCGTCGAGGGCGATCGCCCGCAGCACCGATTCGAACGGGTTGTCCGCGCGCCCGTCCGCAAGACGCGCCACCCGTCGTCGGCGCGCCCTGCCGCGCGCGGGTGACGCGTCAGCGGCTCGGACCGCGTCGGCCTTGCGCACCGCGCGGTGCCGCAAGGCGGAGTCGGCGACGGCCAGGGCTTCGTCGAAAGGCAGGACCGTGGCGCAGTCGAGGACGGTGCGGAGCGGGGCTGTCACGCCGGGAGGGACTACGTCGGCGGCCGGCAAGTCGCGAAAGCTCAGCCGCGCTGCGGAGGTCGCTCGACGCTTGCGGTCGTGCGGCACCGTCACCCAGGCCTGCACCGGTTGGGTCTTGACCTCCCAGCCCCACCAGCGAGCCGCGCTCAGGTGGGACAGCACCCCCGTGAGCCCGTGCGCCGTTGCCAGAGCCGCCTCGGTGTGGGGGAGCGCGTAGCGGCCCCGACCGGAGCGGACCAACGCTCCGGACTCCAGAGCAGCGCGCACCGCGGCCTGGCCGCACCCACGGACCAGGAGGCGGGCGGACGCGACTCCGCCGGTGCGGGCGAGCAGGTCTTCCGGCGTCATGCGCCCAGGGTGCCGGGTCTCGCTTCGCTAGGCGCGCCCCCTCCACAAGGACCGGCGATGGTCTGCGAATTGCCGGGTTTGTGGACATCTGCGCGCCCAACGCCGGTCCGTGGGGAAGGGTCGTGGACGGATAGGTAGAACGTGTTCTAGTATTGGTTCTAGTTGCACCCGACGACGAGGAGAAGTCCATGAGTCAGGCAGTTCTTGACGGCGTACGTGACCTGCTGCCCACGCTCCGTGAGCGGGCTGACGAGGCCGAGCGGCTGCGCGTGGTTCCGGAGGCCTCGATCAAGGAGCTCGCCGAGACCGGCTTCTTCAAGCTGCTCCAGCCCAAGCGCTACGGCGGCTTCGAGTCGAGCCCGCTGGACTTCTACCAGGGTGTCCGTGACATCGCCGGCGCGTGCGGCTCGACCGGCTGGGTCTCCAGCGTGGTCGGCGTGCACCCGTGGCAGGTCGCACTCTTCGCCGACGAGGCGCAGCAGGCCGTCTGGGGCACCGACCCCAACGCGCGGCTGTCCTCCTCCTACGCCCCGACCGGCAAGGCGACGGTCACCGAGGGCGGCTTCCAGCTGTCCGGCAAGTGGAGCTTCTCCTCGGGCTGCGACCACTGCCAGTGGGTGCTGCTCGGCGGCCTGGTGTTCAACGAGGACGGCAACGTCATCGACTTCCGCACCTTCATGGTGCCGCGCAGCGACTACCAGATCATCGACGTCTGGCACATGGTCGGCCTGGCCGGGACCGGTTCGAACGACATCGTCGTCGACGACGTGTTCGTGCCCGAGGCCTTCACCCTCTCGATGGGCGAGACCGGCCAGTGCAAGGGCCCGGGCCAGGAGGTCAACACCTCCAACCTGTACAAGCTGCCGTTCCACTCGATCTTCACCACCACGATCTGCACTCCGATCATCGGCATGGCCTACGGCGCGTACGCCGAGCACGTGGACATGCAGCAGGCTCGCGTGCGCGCGGCGTACCTGGGGGAGAAGGCCTCGCTGGACCCGTTCGCCGCGGTCCGCATCGCCCGTGCCTCGAGCGACATCGACGCCGCCTGGGCCCTCGCCATGAACAACATCCGCGAGGAGATGGCGCTGGTCGAGAAGGGCGAGCCGATCCCGCTCGGCCTGCGCCTGAAGGTCCGTCGTGACCAGGTGCTGGGCACCCAGCGCGCGATCGACGCGATCGACGCCCTGTTCGAGGCCTCAGGTGGTCGGGCGCTCGCGAACGGCACCTACCTGCAGCGCGCCTGGCGCGACGCGCACGCCGGTCGCGTGCACGCCGCCAACGACCCGGAGCGCGCTCTGCAGATGTACGGCGCGCACGAGTTCGGCCACAAGGTCGACCCGGGGATGTACTGAGCCCATGGTTGTCGACTACTCGAAAGAGGGCACTCGGAAGTCGGCGAAGGCCGGCGACATCACGCTGAACTACTACGAAGCCGGTGCGGCGAAGGCTGACGTCGGCGGCGGCCTGCCGTTCGTGCTCCTGCACGGCGGCGGCCCGGGCGCCTCGTCCTGGAGCAACTTCGGCTCTGCGCTGCCGCGGTTCGCGACCAGCTTCCGCACCCTGCTCGTCGACCAGCCCGGTTTCGGCCAGTCCGACAAGCCCGAGGTCAAG
>JBJMIP010000349.1:0-8667 GCA_045806825.1 Marmoricola sp. | reverse complement strand
CAAGGCCGAGGTCGAGGCCTCGGACAGCGACTGGGACCGCGAGAAGCTGCAGGAGCGGTTGGCCAAGCTGGCCGGCGGCGTCTGCGTCGTCAAGGTCGGCGCCGCCACCGAGGTGGAGCTCAAGGAGAAGAAGCACCGCATCGAGGACGCCGTCTCCGCGACCCGCGCCGCGATCGAGGAGGGCATCGTCGCTGGCGGTGGCTCCGCGATCATCCACGCCTCCGCCGTGCTCGACGGCGACCTCGGCCTGACCGGTGACGAAGCCTTCGGTGTTCGGATCGTCCGCAAGGCGATCGACGAGCCGCTGCGCTGGATCGCCGAGAACGGTGGCGAGAACGGCTACGTCATCGTCGCCAAGGTCCGCGAGGGCGGCCCGGGCACCGGCTACAACGCCGCCACCGGCGAGTACGGCGACCTGGTTGCCCAGGGCGTGCTCGACCCGGTCAAGGTGACCAAGTCGGCGCTGACGAACGCCACGTCGATCGCGGGCATGCTGCTCACGACCGAGACGCTGATCGTCGAGAAGCCCGAGGACGAGGCACCGGCCTCGGCGGCCGGTCACGGCCACGGCCACGGTCACTGACCGACGGATCTCCACGAGCCCCCTGCCGGAACTTCCGGCAGGGGGCTCGTTCCGTTATCGGGCCGAACCCGGTCCGGGGCTGGTCGGCCACCGGTAACCTCTGCGCCTATGGGGGTCGTTGGAGACAAGGTCCAGGCTGCGCGCCGCCTGGTGCCGCTGACCGTGCTGGTGGCGCTCGCCCGTCGACGGGCCGAAGCGCTCTGGGACAACGCCGAGTACCGGGCCTCGCAGGTCGACGAGATGCGATTCGTCCTGGAGAACACGGGTCGTACTGCGGAGATCGAGGACGTCGCCCGGGCGTACGTCGAGTTCGCGACGTTGCGCAACTACCGGCGCTGGCACCCCGGCCACCTGACCCGGCAGCCGGTCGAGGGGATCGAGCACCTCACCGAGAAGCGCGACCGCGACCGCGGGGTGGTGCTGAGCTTCCTGCACCACGGCCAGTACGACGGCCTGTTCGGCTCGCTGGCCCGACACGGGGTGGAGATCCATGCTGTCTGCGCGCCCGAGGCGTTCGACCCGCACTGCCCGGTGCAGCTGCGTCAGCACTTCAAGGTCGTCGGGATCGCACCGGAGACGACCTTGGTGCCGGCCACGGTCGGCAGCGCCGGGATGGCGGAGCTGCTCGCCGGGGGAGCCGTGCTGGCGATCGCCTCCGACGTCGCCGGCCGGACGCCGATCGACTTCCTCGGTCACCGGATCAACGGCTCCTTCGGCGCCGCCCGGTTGGCGACCCAGACGAACTCCCCGGTCGTGCTCGTCACCTCGCACCGCGACCCGTCGGGTAGTCCGCGACTCCGGGTGCACGCGCCGCTCGAGCCCGGTGACTTCGCCGACCCGGCGGACCTGCTCCAGGAGATGCTGGACCGCCACACGGAAGCCGTGCTGGCCTGGCCAGAGGCGTTCGACAGCCCGTACGGGCGGTTGGTGCTCGCCGCCGCCGGATGATCGGCGCGTGGTTAACCGAATCGGTGCTTGCCGGCGTACCCGGGTTGGTAGCGTCTGGCGGTGCCTTCCCTGAAGTCGACGGTCCGGACCGGTGCGGCCCAGCTGCGTCGATTCGTCCCTGCCCGCCTCGCCCCGGCGATCGCCGAGCGCCGGGCCGCGCAGGTGATGGCGATCGACTGGTACCGGGAGGCGCAGGAGGCCGAGATGCGCCACCTGCTCGAGTTCACCGACCGCGCCGACGAGGTCCCCGAGCTCGCCCACCGGTACGCCGTGGAGACGATGCTCAAGGCCCACCTCAGCTGGCACCCGCGCCTGGTCACCGGCGAGCCCGTCCGCGGCATCGAGTGGCTGACGACGAAACGCGACCCGAACCGGCCGGTGGTGCTGAGCTTCTTCCACCACTGGCGCTACGAGGGCCTGTTCAAGGCGCTCAAGAAGCGCGGCGTCGACATCGACATCATGATCACGCCGTTGTGGCTGGACAAGACGATCACCCCGCAGCTGCGCCACCACCTCAACATCTTCGCGAGCGGCGGACGGATGGTCCCGGCGCTCGGGGGGACCGACAAGTTCGTCGAGATGCTGAAGCCGGGCGTGGTGCTCGCGATCGCCTCGGACTTCCCGGGGCAGACCGAGGTGACCTTCCTCGGGCGCCGGGTCCGCGGATCGTTCGGCGCGGCCCGGATCGCGGTGGCCGCGAACGCGCAGGTGGTGCTGGTCCGCGCCCTGCGCGACGAGGACGGCAGCAGCTACTTCCAGGTCGACCCGCCCCTCGAGCCGTCCGACTTCGACGGTCCCCGGGAGCTGCTCGACCGGATCCTGGAGCGTCACGGCGAGGCCGTCCTGGCCTGGCCCGAAGTGCTGGACACGCCGACGGCGCGGTTCGCGCCGCTCGACACGTGAGGCCGCGGACGCGGGCGGGAGCCCGAGCGTGCTGAGAGCCATGCTGCTCAGCGGGCTGGCCCGGTCCTTCGGCTTCCTGCCCCAGGCGGTCGCAACGCTGCTGGCCAGCCACCTGATCATCGAGCACTACGGGCTGCACGCGTTCGACACCTATGCGCTGATCGTCTCGGTGATGGCGCTGATCCCGCTCAACAATCTCGGCGTCGGCGCCTCGATCACCCAGTCGATCGCGGCTCACGGTGCCGAGGACGAGCGGTCGACCCGGGCTGCGCTGACCGCGTCGCGCGCGCTCACCGTCTCGGCCCTGTTCCTGGGCGTCGTCTCCACCCTCCTGGGGATGGCGAACCTGTGGCCGGCGCTGCTCGGCGACCAGGCCGGCGCCAACGCGTTCACCGCCGGCGCGATCATCATCTACGCGGTCAGCTTCGTACCGGGACTGTCCCAGAGCGTGCTCCTGGGCGCCGGACGCAACCACGTGTCGATGATCCTGGCGTCCTTCCAGGCGCCGATCGCGCTGCTGGCGACCGTCCTGCTCATCGCCTTCGACGCGGACGGCCGCTGGGTCGTCATCGTCCCGCCGGTGGCGCTGCTCGGGGTCAACGTCCTGGCGATGCTGCTCAGCGAGTGGATGGTCGGGTTCCCCTGGATCCGCACCCTGCGCCAGGTGCCGTTCCGCGCCACCCACCCGGGCGCCCGGATCCGCAACCTGTCCGGCCCGATGCTGATCACCTCGCTGTGCGTGCCGGTCGCCTTCACCAGCGACCGGATCGTGCTCAGCCACGTCTCGACGGCCGCGGCGGTCGCGAACTACTCGGTGGTGCTGCAGATCTTCTCGCCGGTCTTCGGCCTGATCGTGGCGATCGCCCAGCCGCTGTGGCCGATCTACACCAAGGCCCGGGCCCAGGGGGAGCGCGGCCCCGGGCTGAAGCTCATCTTCGTGGGCTTCATCCTCGGCACCGTGGTGGCCTGCGGCGCGCTCGTGCTGATCTCCGACCGGCTCGGCACCCTGATCGGTGGGGACGCGATCAACCTCGGGTACGTGCTGCCCTCGGTGATGTCGTTGGTGATGGTCGTGCTCGCGATCTCCTACCCGCTGGCGATGAGCATGATCGACCCGGCCGGGGCGCGGTTCGCCGCCATCTGCGCGGTGATCACCACGCCGACCAACATCATCGCGTCGATCTTCCTGGCCCGGGCCTACGGAGCGCTCGGCCCGCTGATCGCGCTGCTGGCGGTGAGCCTGCTCGTGCAGGTGATCCCGTCGCTGATCTTCGTGAGCCGGCGCGAGCGGGCCCAGCAGGTCATCGAGCTCTGAGCCCGGCCAGGGCCTCGGCGCTGGTGTCGATCTCCCCGAACACCGCGCTGAAGAGTCGTATGCAGCGCTGCGTCATCTCCTCGGGAGCCTCGGGGTGCTCGAGCCACCAGAGGACCAACGTGCGGAAGACGTTCTCCCAGACCGCCCGCATCGCGAGCGTGTCGTTGCGGTCCTCGTTGCCGGCCAGCCGGAGCAGCTCGCCGACACCCTCCTCGCCGAAGGCGAAGATCCGACGCTCGTGCTCGGCCAGGATGTCCGCGATCTCGCCCTCGCGCGGGGCGGTCGGGTCGAAGACCAGGTGCCAGATCCACGGCTGCGGGGCGAGTGCCCGGAACATGCCGTCGAGCGTGACCACGGCGCGCGCCAGCCCGACGGTGCCGCTCGCGGCGGTGCGCTCGATCTCGGCGACCAGCAACGTGGCGGCGTGCCGGATGCAGACGGCGTACAGGCCCTCCTTGCTGCCGAAGTAGTTGTAGATCAGCGGCTTGGAGATGCCGGCGGCCGCGGCGACGTCGGCGACGGAGGTGGCTGCGAACCCGGACTCACCGAAGACCCGGCAGGCGACCTCGACGATCTGCGCCTCGCGGTCGGCGCGCGCCACCCCCTTGGTGCCGGCGTTCGCGCGGACCGAGCTCGTCATGGGGAGAGCCTAGCGCAGGATATGAACCTGTGGTAACTTACCCGAGAGTCATATACCCGGAGGAACGATGCACGAGCTACTCGACCCGATGAAGAACCCGGTGACGTACGCCGTCCCGTTCTTCCTGATCACCATCCTCATCGAGCTCGCCGCGCTGAAGTGGCTGGACCACGACGACAACGTGCTCGGTGCCGCCCGCACCGGCTACAAGGGTGTCGACGCCCGCACCAGCATGAGCATGGGGCTGATCTCGCTGGCCTTCTCGCTCGCGCTCAAGGTCGGCTCGTTCCTGGTCTACAACGCCGTCTTCGTCTACGTGACGCCCGACGCGATCAAGATGCCGACCGGTACCTGGTGGTACTGGGTCCTGCTGATCGGAGCGGTCGACCTCGCCTTCTACGGCTCCCACCGGTTCGTGCACCGGGTCAACATCGGCTGGGCCGCGCACCAGGCGCACCACTCGAGCGAGTACATGAACTTCGCCACCGCCCTGCGGCAGAAGTGGAACCCGTGGTTCGAGTTCTTCTTCTGGCTGCCGCTGCCGTTCCTGGGCTTCGCGCCCTGGACGATCTACGTGGCGTTCGGGTTCAACCTGATCTACCAGTTCTTCACCCACACCGAGATGATCGGCAAGCTGCCCAAGCCCGTCGAGCTGGTGATGAACACCCCGTCGCACCACCGGGTCCACCACGGCTCCGACCCGGAGTACCTGGACAAGAACTACGCCGGCATCCTCATCATCTGGGACCGGATGTTCGGCACCTTCGTCGAGGAGAAGCAGAAGCCGACGTACGGACTGACCAAGCCGGTCGAGACCTACAACATGATCAAGCTCCAGTACGGCGACTACGCGCAGATCGTGCACAACGTGCGCGCCTCAGACACCCTGCGCGACAAGCTCGGCTACCTGTTCGGACCGCCCGGCTGGCAGCCCCCGGGCCACCAGGGCGACCCGGAGTTCGAGCCGATCCGGCCGCCGTCGCCGGTGGGCTGAGCGGAGCTAGTCGCGTCCGCGCAGGAACGTCACCCGCATCGGCCGCAGCTCGGGGCGCATCAGCCCGGAGGCGATCGCCGGGTCGCTCATCATGATCCTCCGCGCGGCGTCCTCGTCCTGCGCCTCGATGATCGCGATGCCGGTGTTCTCCTCGCCGAACGTGGGGCCGGCCATGATCAGGGTGCCGTCGCGGTGCAGCCGCTCGAGGTGGTCTCGGTGGACGCCCATGGTGGCGGCCTCCTCGGGCGTGATCGTCTCGATGAACCCGGTCCGCGGGGGATGGATGAAGTAGATCCACTCGGCCATGCCGCCCAGCGTAGGTCCCGTGGTCGTCGCTGCGCTGTGAGCGCTTGTTGACGCGGCCGTAACGCACCCGCAGCCGACCGGCAACACGCGGTCGGCAGCCTTGAGACATGTACTACCGGGTGCGCACCAAGCTGGCGGACACCCCGGGAGCACTCGCGGTGCTGGCCCAGCACTGCGGGGACGCCGGGGTGAACATCCTTGCGCTGCAGATCTACCCGGAGCTGGGGGCGGTGACCGACGACCTCGTCGTCGAGACGCCGGACAGCTGGACCGCCGCGGCGGTCATCAAGCTCGTGAGTGGCGCGGGAGGAGACGAGGTGAGCGTCGTCCCCTGCGCCACTCACGACCTCGTCGACCAGCCGACGGCGTGGCTGCGTGCCGCGCAGGTCGTGCTGGAGGAGCCGGATCGGCTTCCGGCGGAGCTCACCTCGTTGCTCGGGGCGCGGGTGAGCTGGTCGGCGACCGAGCAGGTGCGGGCGACGGTGCTCAGCGAGCTCGCCGAACGGGCGCGCTCGGCGGCCCCGCCGTCCTCGAGCGCCGGGTCGGCCGTGGTCGAGTACCACCTCGACGAGGAGCAGGTGCTCGCCCGGATCGGTGTGCACGTGGTCGGTGCGGCCAAGCTGCACGCGGTCGTCGACGACACCGTGGAGGCGAGTCTGGAGGTCGCCCCCGCCTGGCGGCGTCTGGGGATCGGCCGGCAGCTGCTGCGCCAGATCAGCGGGCTCGCGGCCGGTCGGGGAGCGACCGAGCTGGTCATGCTCGCGCCGCCGACCGAGGAGGGGGTCGTGCCGGTGCTCGCTGCCGCCGGGATGCGTGGTCGCATCCGGTTGACCGAGCAGGGCCTGAGCGTCCACGTCAGCCTCGCCGGGGTGCGTCCGATCGGACAGCTCTCGGCCCGTTAGACTTGAGCATGACCTCTGATGTCCCCGAGAAGTTCGCCGCTCTCGGCCTCACGTACGACGACGTCCTCCTGCTGCCGGGTTACTCGGACCTGAACCCGTCGGACATCGATCTCAGCACGCGGCTCACGCGGGAGATCACCCTGAAGGTCCCGCTCGTCAGTGCTGCGATGGACACCGTCACGGAGTCCCGGATGGCGATCGCCATGGCCCGTCAGGGCGGCATCGGCGTGCTGCACCGCAACCTGTCGATCGAGGACCAGGCGTACCAGGTGGACCTGGTCAAGCGGACCCAGACCGGGATGATCTCCAACCCGATCACCATCGGCCCGGACGCGACCCTGGAGGACCTGGACCGCATCTGCGGCGAGTACCGGGTCTCCGGCCTGCCGGTCGTCGACATCGACGACAAGCTGCTCGGCATCATCACCAACCGCGACCTCCGGTTCACCCCGGTCGCGGAGTGGGCGACCACCAAGGTCGACGAGGTGATGACGCCGATGCCGTTGATCACCGCTCCGGTGGGGATCTCCCGCGACGACGCCACCGTGCTGCTGCGCCAGCACAAGCGCGAGCGACTGCCGATCATCGACACTGAAGGGCGGCTCGCCGGGCTGATCACCGTCAAGGACTTCGTCAAGGGCGAGCAGTTCCCGAACGCCTCGCAGGACGGCGACGGCCGGCTGATGGTCGGCGCCGCGGTCGGCTACTTCGGCGACGCCTGGGAGCGCGCCACCACCCTGATCGAGGCCGGGGTCGACGTGCTGGTCGCAGACACCGCGCACGGTCACGTGAAGCTGCTGCTCGACATGGTCGCCCGGCTCAAGTCGGACCCGGCCACCCGGCACGTGCAGGTCATCGGCGGCAACGTCGCCACCCGGGCCGGTGCGCAGGCGTTCGTCGACGTCGGGGCGGACGCGGTCAAGGTCGGCTTCGGCCCCGGGTCGATCTGCACCACCCGCGTCGTCACCGGCGCCGGAGTCCCGCAGGTCACCGCGGTCTACGAGGCCTCGCTGGCGGCCAAGGCGGCCGGCGTACCGGTCATCGCCGACGGCGGCCTGCAGCAGTCCGGCGACATCGCCAAGGCGATCGTCGCGGGCGCCGAGACGGTGATGATCGGCTCGATGCTGGCCGGCTGCGAGGAGTCGCCCGGCGAGGTCGTCTTCGTCAACGGCAAGCAGTTCAAGGCCTACCGCGGGATGGGCTCCCTGGGGGCGATGTCGAGCCGCGGCAAGAAGTCCTACTCCAAGGACCGCTACTTCCAGGCCGAGGTCACCAGCGACGACAAGATCGTCCCGGAGGGCATCGAGGGCCAGGTCGCCTACCGCGGCCCGCTCGCTGCGGTCGCCCACCAGCTGATCGGCGGCCTGAACCAGTCGATGTTCTACGTCGGTGCGGGGACGATCCCCGAGCTGCAGGAGAAGGGCCGGTTCATCCGGATCACCTCGGCCTCGCTCAAGGAGAGCCACCCGCACGACGTCCAGATGACGGTCGAAGCCCCGAACTACTCGGGCCAGTAGGGTTCACCGGTGACCGAGATCGAGATCGGCCGTGCCAAGCGCGGTCGCCGCGCCTACTCCTTCGACGACATCGCCATCGTGCCGTCCCGACGCACCCGCGACCCCGAAGAGGTGTCGACGGCCTGGCAGATCGACGCCTACCGCTTCGACCTGCCGATCCTGGCTGCGCCGATGGACTCGGTGATGTCGCCCTCGACCGCGATCGCGCTCGGCAAGCTCGGTGGCCTCGGGGTGCTGAACCTCGAGGGGCTCTGGACCCGGTACGAGGACCCGAGCCCGCTCTTGGAGGGCATTGCCGACCTCGACCACGAAGCCGCGGTCATGCGGATGCAGGAGGTGTACGCCGAGCCGATCAAGGCCGAGCTGATCACCGCCCGCCTGCAGGAGATGCGTGCCTCCGGCGTCACCGTCGCCGGGTCGCTCTCCCCGCAGCGCACCAAGGAGTTCGCGAAGACCGTCGTCGACGCCGGTGTCGACATGTTCGTCATCCGGGGTACGACGGTCTCCGCCGAGCACGTCTCCTCGCAGGCCGAGCCGCTGAACCTCAAGGAGTTCATCT
>JBJMIP010000348.1:0-5236 GCA_045806825.1 Marmoricola sp. | reverse complement strand
CGGGCATCGCGCTTGGTGAGCTGGCCGTCGTGCTCGAACGCGGAGTCGGGCAGTCCCGGCGTCCAGCCGAGGGCCGGGCCGCTCGTGCGGCACTCGATAGCGACCACGTTGAGGTCCGGAGACGGTCCGGACCAGCTCGCGGCCGGGCCGCTGCGACGGCTCTCGTGGTCGGAACCAAGGTCACCGAGCACGGTCAGGGTGCTGTCGCCGTAGCCGGCGCCGGTGATCAGCGCCGCCACCCGCGCAGGCGTCCCGGCATGCGCGGAGAGGACGAGCAGCCGGTGTCCGGGGGCCAGTGCGCGCAGCACCGCGGCCGGATCGCGCCCCACCAGGGTGATCAGCTCGGTCGTCTCCTCGGGCCAGCCCAGACGCGCCCGGGCCAGGGTCGTCGAGGACACCGCGGGCTCGATCCGCACGCGGTCGGCACCCAGCAGCGCGACCAGGGTGCTGCCGATCCCGGACAGCAACGGGTCGCCGGAGGCCAGCACGACCACGGTGCAGCCGTCGTACTTCTCGAGCAGCGAGGGCAGGTTCTCCCGCAGCGGGACCGGCCAGACGACGCGCTGCTGGCCGGGCTGGTCGGGCAGCATGTCCAGGTGCCGAGACCCGCCGAGGACGACCTCGGCAGCGAGAACCTCCCGCTGCGCAAGGGGATTGAGGCCGGCCCAGCCGTCGGCGCCGACGCCGAGGACGGTCAGGGGTGCGCTCATGACGGGAGACGATATCGTTGCGGCTCCAAGCGTGAGGTGCCCCCGAGGTCGCAAGGCCGACGGGGAGAATCTGGGAAGCCGGTGAGAGTCCGGCACAGGGCCCGCTGCGGTGACCGGAGCGTCGTACGACGACTCCGGAAGTCCGAAGACCGGCCTCGCGCACCGTTTGAAAGTTCTGGCTGAAGCGCGGGAGCCCCCATGCCACTGCAGTTCCCTTTCAGTGCCGTCGTCGGATCCGACGACCTGGCACTGGCCCTGGTCCTGACGACCATCTCCCCCGAGGTCGGCGGCGTACTCGTCCGCGGCGAGAAGGGCACCGCGAAGTCGACGATGGTGCGTGCCCTCGCCGGGGTGCTGCCTCCGATCGAGGTGATCGCGGGTGACCGGTTCTCCACCGATCCCGCCGAGGCCGGCGCCCAGTCACCCGACGGGCCCTTCCCCGCGGACGCCCCCACCGAGACCCGGTCCGTGCGGCTGGTCGAGCTGCCGATCGGCGCCGGTGAGGACCGGGTGCTCGGCTCGCTGCACCTCGAGCGTGCACTCTCCGACGGCAGGGCCGAGTACGAGCCCGGCCTGCTCGCCCGCGCGCACCGCGGGATCCTGTACGTCGACGAGGTCAACCTGCTGCACGACCACCTGGTCGACCTGCTCCTGGACGCGGCCGCGATGGGTCGCTCCACCGTCGAGCGCGACGGCATCTCGGTCGCGCACGCCGCGCGCTTCGTCCTCGTCGGGACGATGAACCCCGAGGAGGGCGAGCTCCGCCCGCAGCTGCTCGACCGGTTCGGACTGACCGTCGAGGTCCGCGCGCCGCGCGACCCCGCGGTCCGGGTCGAGATCGTCCGCCGCCGGATGGCCTTCGACGCCGACCCGGCCGGCTTCATCGCCACGTACGCGGGAGCCGAGGCCGAGCTCACCGACCGGATCGAGCGGGCCCGCAAACGGCTGGCCGGCGTCGAGCTCGGCGACGCCGCACTGCTCACGATCGCCGAGGTGTGTGCTGCCTTCGACGTCGACGGCATGCGCGCCGACCTGGTCACCGCTCGCGCCGCGATCGCGCACGCCGCCTGGCACGACCGGGACACGGTCACGACCGAGGACATCCGTGCCGCGGCTCGGCTCGCCCTGCCGCACCGGCGCCGACGCAATCCGTTCGACGCCCCGGGGATCGACGACGAGCTGCTCGACCAGGTGCTCGGGGACGACGAGCCCGAGCCTGACCCGGACGGCCCGGGGCCGGTCGATCCTGTCGAAACCCCCGACGACCCCGAGTCGGTCGAGCCTCTCGAAGCCCCCACTCCGGGGGATCCTCACGACGTTTCGACGGGCTCCACGGCCACCGGCGCGGGAGACGGCAACGGGTCCGCGGCCAGCTCTGCGGTCTCCGCGGGCCAGCCGTACCGGCCGAAGCTGTTCGCGGTGCCCGGCCTCGGCGCCGGCGAGCAGGGGCGTCGCAGCCGCGCCATCACCACCTCCGGCCACCGGATCGGTGCCCGCCAGGCGGACGGTGACGGCGGCTCGGTCGACCTGGTCGAGACGATCCGCGCTGCCGCGGTCCACCAGGGAACGCGGGTGCGCCACGGCCGACGCCTGGCTCTGCGGGGCGAGGACCTGCGGATCGCCGTACGGGAGGGCCGGGAGGCCAACCTGATCCTGTTCTGCGTCGATGCCTCCGGCTCGATGGCCGCACGCACCCGGATGCAGCAGGTGAAGGCCGCGGTGCTGTCGCTCCTGCTCGACGCCTACCGCCGTCGCGACAAGGTCGGCCTGGTGACGTTCCGCGGCACCACGGGAGTCCTGGCCCTGCCCCCGACCGGGTCGGTCGAGATCGCCGCCGCCCGGCTCGAGGACCTGCCCGCCGGTGGCCGGACGCCGCTCGCCGAGGGGCTGCTGAGCGCTGCCGAGACGCTGCGGGTCCAAGCGCTGCGCGACCCGAACAGGCGGCCGCTGCTCGTGCTGGTCACCGACGGTCGCGCGACGTCGGGCCCGGATGCCGTCCAACGCTCGCGCGACGTAGCGCGCCACCTCGCCGCGACCGGGCTCGCCGTGCTCGTGGTCGACTGCGAGACGGGGCGCCTCCGGCTCGGCCTGGCTCGTGAGCTCGCGACCGAGCTGGGCGCCGAGTACGTGCCCCTCGGCGAGGTCAGTGCGTCAGGGCTCGTCGACGCCGTGCAGCACCGCGTCGGCCGCGAACACCGGGGCGGGGCAGCCTGATGCCGCAGGGGCAGCCGGCGGTCGTGCCGGAAGACGGGCTCTCGACCCGGCAGCGGCGCAATCGCCCGCTCCTCGCTGTGCACACTGGCGACGGCAAGGGGAAGTCGACGGCTGCGTTCGGGCTCGCCCTGCGCGGGTGGAACCAGGGCTGGAGCCTGGGCATCTTCCAATTCGTGAAGTCCGCCAAGTGGCGGCTCGGTGAGCAGACCGCCTTCGAGCAGCTCGGCGAGCTGCACCGCACCACGGGTGCGGGCGGCCCGGTCGACTGGCAGAAGATGGGCTCGGGCTGGTCGTGGAGCAAGAAGGCCGGCAGCGAGGACGACCACGCCGCCGCCGCTGCCGAGGGGTGGACCGAGATCAAGCGTCGGATCGCCGCCGAGGAGCACGACCTCTACCTGCTCGACGAATTCACCTACCCGATCAACTGGGGCTGGATCGACGCTGACGACGTCGTCGAGACCCTGACCAACCGTCCCGGCCACCAGCACGTGGTGATCACCGGGCGGCGGGCCGACCAGCGGCTGCTCGACGTCGCCGACCTGGTCACCGAGATGACCAAGGTGAAGCACCCGATGGACGCCGGCCAGAAGGGCCAGCGCGGGATCGAGTGGTGACCACGTGAGCATGCACCTGCCGCGGCTGGTCGTCGCCGCACCCGCGTCCGGGCACGGCAAGACCACCGTCGCCACCGGCCTGATGGCGGCGCTCTCCCGCGCCGGGCACCGGGTCAGCGGCCACAAGGTCGGACCGGACTACATCGACCCCGGGTACCACGCGTTGGCCACCGGCCGGCCGGGGCGCAACCTCGACCCGCACCTGGTCGGCGAGGAACGCCTCGTCCCGCTGCTGCTGCACGGGTCGGCCGGCGCCGACCTCGCCGTGATCGAGGGTGTGATGGGCCTGTACGACGGGCAGCTCGGCACCGACGGGTTCGCCTCGACGGCGCACGTGGCTGCGGTGACGCGGAGCCCGGTGCTGCTGGTGGTCGACATCTCGCACGCGTCCCGCTCCGTCGCCGCGACCGTGCACGGCCTGCGCACCTGGTCCTCCGACGTCGACGTCGTGGGGGTCGTGCTCAACAAGGCCGGCTCGGTGCGGCACTCGGACGAGGTGGTTCGCGCGCTGGCCGGCAGCGGCCTGCCCGTGCTCGGCGTCCTGCAGCGCGACGACGGCGTCTCCGCCCCATCGCGCCACCTCGGCCTGGTCCCGGCCGCCGAGCGCGCGGACGCCGCCGCTGCCCTGGACCTGCTCGCCGCCCAGGTCGCCGAGCGGATCGACCTCGAAGCCGTCGTCCGCCTGGCGCGCTCCGCCCCACCGCTCACCGGAACGCAGTGGAGCGCGGAGAGCGCCCTCGTGCCCTCGGTCCCTGAGGAGGTTGCGCAGCAACCGTCCTCCTGGGTTCCTGAGGAGGTTGCGCAGCAACCGTCTCGAAGGACCCGCCCTGTCGTAGCCGTGGCCGGAGGGCGCGCCTTCACCTTCGCCTACGCCGAGACCACCGAGCTCCTCCGGGCCGCCGGCTGCGACCCCGTCGTCTTCGACCCGACCACCGACGAGCAGCTCCCCGAGGGCACCCAGGGCCTGTACCTCGGCGGTGGGTTCCCCGAGATGCACGCGGCCGAGCTCTCCGGCAACGAGCTGCTCCGCGCCCAGCTCCGCACGGCGGTGCTCGGCGGCCTCCCGACCGTGGCCGAGTGCGCGGGCCTGCTCTACCTGTGCCGCACCGTGGACGGCGCCCCGATGGTCGGCGCCGTTCCCGCGGACGCCGCGATGGCGCCACGGCTCACGCTCGCCTACCGGACCGCCACCGCGCCGGCGTCGAACCTGCTCGGCCGTCCCGGGGAGCCCGTGACCGGGCACGAGTTCCACCGCACCCGGTTGCTGACCGCGCCGGCGGATCCGGCCTGGTCGTTCGGTAGCGGCCTGACCGACGGCGCCGCCACCCGCACCCTGTACGCGTCGTACCTGCACACCCACTGGGCGGGTCACCCGCAGCTGGCGGCCCGGTTCGCCGACGCGGTGCGAAGCGCCAGCCCTGTCCGTTCCTCCGCGGGTCGAGCAGCGAGGTACGAGCGGTCGGCCGAGACCGCCTCAACCACCGTGGCGGGCGACCCGCTGCGCCACCACGGCGACCGGGAAGCCACCCCGGGGCTGATCGACTTCGCCGTCAACGTGTTCGACGGTCCCCGACCCGCGTGGCTGGACACGGCGCTCGCCGCCGCCGATGTCAGCCGCTACCCGGACGCCGCTCCGGCGACCGCCGCGATCGCCGAGCGGCACGGCCGCCACCTCGACGAGGTCCTCCCGACGGCCGG
>JBJMIP010000347.1:0-11676 GCA_045806825.1 Marmoricola sp. | reverse complement strand
GGGTCGACCGCAAGGATCTCGGCCTTCAGCGCGTCCAGCTTCTCGGTACGCCGCGCGCACAGCGCCAGGTCGTAACCCTTGGCCGCGAACTGGCGGGCCATCTCGGCGCCCAAGCCGCTGCTCGCGCCGGTGATCAGAATGGTCTTCGTCATGGTTCTCCTCGGTGATCGAGTGTTGTCGAGATCATCGGTAGGTGACCGCGCCGGCGACGCCGTCGAGGTGGGACTGGTCGTTGTAGGTGAGCAGGTTGATGCCACGCGAACCGGTGACCAGACGGGTCAGGGCCGAGTTCACGGCCATCCTGTTCAGGCGCGTCCACAGGTCGCTGCTCCCGCCCTCGACGAGCACCTCGGCGACGGCCCAGCCGATCGGACCGCCCGAGGTGAACACCGCGACGGTGCCCTGCTCGGCCAGGTCGACCACACGCTGCAGGGCGTCGTGCACCCGGGCGCTGAAGGCGGCGAACGTCTCCGCGTAGTCGCGCTCGGCCCCCTCGATCCACGCAGCCGTCGCGGCCTCGAACAGCTTCTGGAACTCGGCCTTGGTCGGCTCGGGTCCGAAGTCGTGCGGATGCACGGCCAGCACCGAGAGGAAGTCGAACTCGTCCCAGCCGGCGTCGAGGGTGGCGCCCACGGTCCAACCCGCCGCCGCTGCACACGTCTCGGCGGTCTCCCGGTGCCGGCGCATCGTCCCGTGCACCACCGCGTCAGCGGTGACCCCCCGCTGGGCCAGCGCGTCCCCGAGCATCCGGGACTGCTCGAAGCCCAGGGGCGAGAGCGCGTCGTAGTCGGCCGACCCGAAGGAGGCCTGGCCGTGCCGGACGAGGAGGAGCTGACCCATGCAGAGCGACCTCCGAGTCAGGGGCGGTTGAAGACGTCGGGACCGAACGAGGCCTGCTGGGCGATCCCGGCGTAGCCGAGGTACGGCAGCCCGAAGACGTCCTCGACCGTGCGCAGCAGCGAGTAGTGGTTGTAGGCGTGCACCGAGGTCGTCCCCGGGGTGACCCAGCGCGGAGCGATGACCAGGGCCCCGATCCGGCCACCACCGAGCCCCAGCAGTCCTGGCAGCAGCGCGTTCAGGCTCGGGCCCTCTCCGCAGCAGGCGTTCGCCGAGGTCGGGCTGATCTCGCCCTCGTCGGCGGTGATGATCAGCATCCCGTCCTGGCCGAAGGCCGGCGAGGCGGTGATCCGAGGCACCCAGGTGCGCACGAACTGGTCGAAGCTGGCCAGCCCGCCCGGGCGGCCGTCGGCGCACGGCGCGTCGTGCCCGTCCTCGCAGAGGTCGGGCGTGATGAAGCTCAAGCTCGGGGTCGTGCTCACACTGGCCAGGTCGCCGGGCAGCGCGGACAGGTCGACGACGTGGTCACGGCAGGAGGCGTCGTTGTCGATGATCGAGTGGAAGTACATGAACGGGTTGTGCCGCGCCGCGTAGTTGTCGCCCACCTTCGCCTGCTGGGTCGGGTCCTGGGAGTTCAGCTGCGGGTGCCGGCACGGCGTGCCCATCTCCTGCATGTACCCGCGCCAGGTCCGACCGGAGGCAGCGAGCTGGTCGGCGACGGTCTTCACGTCCGCCGGGTAGACGCAGCCGCTACCGACCGCCTGACCGGGGGCGACGGTGAAGAGCCGCAGGAAGTCGCTGTAGACCTGGCAGTCGGCCTGGGTCTGCAGGTTCGGCCCCTGGCCGGAGATCATCGAGATGTAGTTGTCCAGCGAGGCGTGCCCGGTGCCGAAGTACTGGTCGAGCAGCACGCCCTGGTCGCGCACCGTGTTCGCGAGGTACGGCGCAGCGCCGGCCCGGTCCCAGGTGCTGCTGGCGTCCTCGTTCTCGTAGACGAGCACGAAGACGTGACCGACCGGCGGGGTAGTCGGTGCAACGGCGGCCGACGCCGAGGTGGCGGCCGGTACGCCGGCGAGGCCGGCGACGCAGAGCACGGGAAGGGCGAGGCGGAGCAGCGACTTCACAAGGACCTCCGGGAGGGGCGGGTGCTGCGAGGAACCTAACCGATGATGCGCAGGCAACGGTCCTCGTAGTACGGCATCGCCTGGCCGAAGGCGGCGTACATCGGGTTCGTCGTCTGACCGTGGTAGTACCGGTAGTAGATCTGCTGGGCGATGACCGCGAAGCGGAACAGCCCGTAGACCTCGTAGAACTTCCACTGCTCCGGGGTGACGGAGTACCCCATCTGCGAGCAGTAGTAGTCCACGAACTCGGCCCGGGTGAACATGCCCGGCAGGTTGCTCGGCTGGCGGCGGACCAGCTGGAACCCGTCGTCGTCCTCGGGCGTGACCCAGTAGGCGAGGTTGCCGCCGAGGTCCATCAGCGGGTCTCCGAGGGTGGCCATCTCCCAGTCGAGGACCCCGATGATGCGCGCGGGGTCGCCGCGCAGGATGCCCTTGTCGAGCACGACGTTGTCGAAGCGGAAGTCGTTGTGGATCACGCAGTTCGCGACGTCGGCGGGCATCGACGCCGCCAGCCAGCTCATCACGCCCTCGAAGCTCGGAGCGTCGTCGGTGATCGCGTTGCGGTAGCGGGCCGACCAACCGGTGATCTGACGCTCGACGTAGCCGCTGCCCTTGCCGATCGCCGCGACCTCCGGGATCGAGGTGTCCACCCGGTGCAGCCGGATCAGCGTGTCCGCGAAGGTCGTGCAGAGCTCCCGAGCCGCGTCCTCGTCGAGCTCCAGACCGGGCGGCAGGTCGCGCCGCGGGATGACGCCGTCGAGTCGCTGCATCACGTAGAACTCCGAGCCGAGCACGGACTCGTCCTCGCAGAAGGCCACCATGTCGGGCACCAGTCCGAACGGGCCCTTCAGAGCCGACTGGACGCGGAACTCCCGGCCCATGTCGTGCGCGCCGGCGGCCTTCTTGCCGACCGGCGGCCGCCGCAGGATCAGGTCCTGGTCGGCGGTGCGCAGAGAGTAGGTCAGGTTCGAGGCGCCCCCACCGAACTGCTGGATCTCCACGTCGCCCACCAGCTCGGTGCCCTGCCCGGCCAGCCAGGCCCGCACGGCCTCGAGGTCGAACGAGTCCTCCGCGCGGACCGACGAGGCGCCCTCGATCGAGCTCACTGGTCACTCCCCATCGCGTTGAGCTTGGCAGCCTGGTGCCGCATCACCTGGTTGTAGCCCTCACGGTCCGCGAGCTTCAACCCGTACGCCGCTCGCGCAGCCTCGTCGGGCAGGATCAGCTCGTCGCGGTTCGCGATCCCGGCGAGTACCGCAGCAGCGATGTCGTCCGCACTGGTCGGCGAGTTCGCCACCAGCGCTCCGATGACCGAGCCGATCGCGACGTCCGAGCCCTGCATGTTCTCGATGAGCGCGGTGCGGAAGTACGACGGGCACACCACCGCGACCGTGATGCCGTACTCGGCAAGCTCGTGCGAGCAGGTCTCGCTGAACGCGACCACTGCTGCCTTCACCGCGTTGTAGGACGCCATCCCCGCCGGGTGCACCAGGCCGGCGAGCGACGCGGTGTTCACGATCGTGCCGCTGCCCTGCGCCTTCATCAGCTCCACGAACGTCTTGGTCCCCCGGACGACACCGAACAGGTTGATCTCGGTGATCCACTGCCACTCGTCGAGGCCGGCGATCTCGATCCGGCCACCCCCGGCCACGCCGGCGTTGTTGAACAGCAGGTCGAGCTCGCCCCACTTCTCCAGGACGCGCTGGTGAGCAGCGGCCCAGTCCGCGTCGGAGCGCACGTCCAGGGTCAGGTACTCGACGCCGTCGATCGGTTCGGCCGGCGGGTTCACGTCGGCGCTGAGCACCTCGTCGCCCCGGGCGACCAGGGCCCGGCAGAGCGCGGCACCGAGCCCGGAGGCTCCGCCGGTGACCAGGGCTCTCACAGGTACTTGCCGATCTCGATCCGGGCCACCACACCGCGGTGCACCTCGTCAGGGCCGTCGGCCAGGCGCAGCGCCCGGGCGTTGGTCCACATCGCGGAGAGCATCGAGTCCTGGGCGAGCCCGCCGCCGCCGTGCATCTGGATGGCCATGTCGATGACCTGCTGGGCGACGTTCGGGACGATCACCTTGATCTGGCTGACCTCCGAGAGCGCGTTCAGCGGGCCGCCGACGTCCAGCTTCCAGGCAGCGTTGAGCACCAGCAGCCGCGCCTGGTCGATGGCGATCCGGGCGTCCGCGATGCGCTCCTGGTTTCCACCGAGCTTCACCAGCGGCTTGCCGAACGCGGTGCGCGAGGTGCCGCGCTTGATCGCCATCTCGAGGGCGACCTCGGCCTGCCCGATCAGCCGCATGCAGTGGTGGATCCGGCCCGGGCCGAGGCGGCCCTGGGCGATCTCGAATGCGCGGCCCTCCCCGAGCAGGATGTTGTCCTTCGGCACCCGGACGTCGGTGAAGGAGACCTCGCCGTGCCCGACCGGCTCGTCGTAGACGTTCATCGTGGAGAGCATCCGCTCGACCTTCACACCAGGACTGTCCAGCGGCACCAGCACCATCGTGTGCCGGTGGTGGCGGTCCGCGTCGGCGTCCGAGAGCCCCATGAAGATCATGATCTTGCAGTCCGGGTGCCCGACGCCGGTGCTGAACCACTTGCGGCCGTTGATCACGACCTCGTCACCGTCGACGATCGCGGTCGCCGCCATGTTGGTGGCATCCGAGGACGCGACCCCGGGCTCGGTCATCCCGAACGCTGACCGGATCTGTCCGTCGAGCAGGGGCTCGAGCCACTGCTTCTTCTGCTCGTCGGTGCCGTACTTCAGCAGCACCTCCATGTTGCCGGTGTCGGGGGCGTTGCAGTTGAACACGTACGGCGCCAAGAAGGTCGCGCGCCCCATCTGCTCGGCCAGCGGCGCGTAGTCGGAGTTGCTCAGGCCGGACCCGCCCCGGGTACCGAACTGCTCGGCGTAGGGCTGGTCGTGGCCGACCGGGAGGAAGAGGTTCCACAGTCCCTGGGCGCGGGCCTTGGCCCGCAGCTCGCCCATGATCGGCGACTCGGCCCAGGTGCCCGACTCCCGGGCGGCGGCGACGTCGTGGTGGTAGTCCGCCATCCGCGGCTCGATCTCGTCGGAGACGAACGCGGAGACCAGGGCGGTGAGCTCGGCCGCGCGCGGCGAGGGAGAGAAATCCATGACGGTGACAGTAGCGCTGTCAAGGTCGTGACGCAGCCCCGGGCCGCGGCGCAGGAGTCAGTCGCAGGCGCTGGCGAAGGTGACGCCGTTCTTGGTCGGCACCATCCCCGGGGTGAAGCTGAAGGTGCCGTCGCGGTCCTGGCCGGGGGCGGTCCGGATGTCCGCGGTGACCACGATCTGCTGCTGCGGCTTCAGCGCCACCGGTAGGAACGCCACCTGGCGGCCGTCGTGCAGGTCCGCGGTGGCGGAGTGCGGGGCGCCGTTCACGTGCAGGCCCGTGATCTCGCCGCCGTACGGGGCGTAGAACCGCAGGTTGAACGCGATGGTGCCCTTGGGCGCGAAGGCGCCGGTGCCGGTGATGAACTCGGAGAGCTCCTTGTAGTCCGTCGGCATCGTCGAGGTCAGCGCCACTGATGCGCGCAGGTCCTGCGCACCGTGCCGTCGGCAGTCCACCGCGATCACCGAGCTGCGGTACTGCAGGTAGAAGTCCATCTTCCCGGCGGTGCTGTCGTTGATGTACATCCCGACCTGCGGGTTGCGCCCGGAGCGCACGCTGATCGAGGCACCGATGGCCGATCCGGCGATCCGCGACTCCTCGGCAGCGCGGTCGGACCACAGCTGGACCCGGTGCTGGTTGGTGGCATCGGCCAGCCCGGTGATCGCGAGCTGCTGGCTGCCCTGGCCGTTGGTGACCGCGTCGAAGATCTTCCGGGCCACCTTCTCGAAGAACGTGTCCTGGGCCGCCGGGTCCTGGATGGACTGGTAGGTCTGGTTGAGCAGCACCGGCACCACGTTGTCCGAGGTCAGCACGACGCCGTGACCGGCGTCGATCGGTCCGGTGCCGCGCATCAGTCCGGCGAGGGCGAGCGGGTCCACCGAGACCACGCCGTCGACCTTGATCTTCAGCTTCTGCGCCAGCATCGCCTTGGCGATCTGCGCGGCCTCGGGGAAGTCCGGGGTGAAGTTGATGTCGCGGAAGTCCGTGGCCATCGTCGGGCCGTACTGGGCCAGGGTGTCCTTCGGCAGCTTCACGACCGGTCCGCTGAA
This sequence comes from Marmoricola sp., assembly GCA_045806825.1. GTDB lineage: Bacteria > Actinomycetota > Actinomycetes > Propionibacteriales > Nocardioidaceae > Marmoricola. Next base: position 5,542 of record JBJMIP010000347.1, on the reverse strand, counting down.
CGGGTTCACGTCGCCGGCCGAGCCCTGCCAGCCCATCGAGATCCGACCCTTGTCGGCGTGCAGGACGGCGAGTGATCCGGGAAGCCCGCCGGTGGACCGCAGCTCTGCTGGGTTCTGGATGATCAGCAGGTAGTCGCGCGGCTCGGAGCTGCCGAGCATCTGCGGCATCAGGTCGAACGCGGTCGCCGTCGCCGTGGACGCGGCGCGTGCGCGCTCGACCTCGGCCTTGAGGTCACCGACCAGGTCGTTGAACGGGAAGACCAGCTTGCCGCTGCGGATCCCGCCCAGGTCTGCACTGGCCTTCTCGATCGAGGTGGCCGCGCGGTCCACCTGGGGGGTGAGCCGCTGGATCTGGGCGAGGTCGATCTGACCCTTGACCGGTCGGAAGGCCCCGCCGTCGACGGCCTTGCTGAGCTCGAGCGCGATCGGTGCGTTGACCCGGGTCGCGGTGTCGAGCACCTCGGAGACCGTCTGGACCGCGCCGATGTTCCGGCCGAAGTACGGGATGTGCTTACCCAGGTCCCAGAGCAGCCCGTCGGTGGAGTCGTGGGCCTTGCTGGTCTTCGACCGCAGCTCGGCCAGCGCGCGGTTGGCGCCGTCGAAGTCGCCGGCCTTGACCCTCTTCTGGACCGACTCCGCATCCTGGCGGGCGTCGAGCAACGAGCGCGAGGCGGTCCAGGCCTGCCACGCGAACATCCCGACCACGAAGAACGCGATCAGGCTGAGCGCCAGGACGACGTGACGGCGTGACAGCTTCAAGCCAGGCTGGATCCCCACGGGGGAAGACTAGGCGGTCCGCCCAGGAAGCTCGACTTCCTCGGCACGGCGTCGGGCAACGGTCACGGCGGTCGCACCGGCGAGCAGCAGCACCAGCCCGCTCAGCAGCCAGACGACGTCCGGGCCACCGGTGCCGGGAAGATCCGCAGCGTTGTCCTGCGGGGCCGGCCCGGCGGCGTTGTTGCCCGGCAGCACGGTGACGGTGAGCTCGCGGCGCAAGGTCGTGGTTCCGACCGCGGTGCGGCCGGCCGACGCGCTGGACACGTCGCACACGGCCCGGAGCGGGATCTGGGTGACGCGGGTGACCCTCGGAGCCACGTAGCTGGCCTTGAAGTTCTTCGCCGTACTGCCGCGCTGCACCACGTTGTTCCACTCGATGGCCATCGGGCAGGCCACGCTGCTCACGCCGCTGGCGGTGAAGGAGTCGCCGGAGTAGATGACCTGGTGGTTGACGGTCAGGTCGATCCGGGCGTCGGGGTAGGCCTGGGCCGAAGAGGACAGGCCGAGGCTGACGAGCACCACCGCGATGGCGGCAAGCACGACCAACCCGTACTTTTTCATGCTTCGGTCTCCCAGAACGACGACATGAAGTCCAAAGGAGCCCCCCGGATCCTTTGGCGCGATCACCTGGCTCAACGAGGGAACCGGATTGAAGTTACGTCGCGGGACGGTCCCGGACGTACCGGGCACCGACCCGCGCGGCTGGTGAGACGCCGTTTGGGTCCTTCACAGGTGGATAGGGCAGGGTGGACCCGATTCCCGCGCTCGTTCCTGCCCTGGACAGCGCCCTCGCTCGACATTCGGAGTAACCATGAAGAAGGCCTTCCCGGCTGCCCTCGCTGTCTTCGTCCTGCTCGTCGCCTCCGCCTGCGGCGGGCCGAAGCTCACGAAGACCGAGCAGAAGATCTCCAAGGAGATCGCCACCGCGATCTCCAAGCCGTCCGACGCGCTGCTGTCGAAGAAGGACGCGAGGTGCGTGGCGGACAAGTTCGTCGGCGCGGTCGGGGAGAAGAAGCTGAAGTCGGCCAAGGCAGTCGGCGCGGACGACTCGTACAACACCAACGGTGCGAACGTCGACAAGAAGACCTCCAACGCGTTCTCCAAGGCGCTGCTCGACTGCGTCGACGAGAAGACCGCGCTGAAGGCGTACGACAAGACCGTCACCAAGGCGTTCGAGGCGTCGACCACCGGCGTCCTGGAGAACAAGGACGTCGACTGCTTCGCCGGCAAGTTCGTCAAGGCGGCCGGCGTGAAGCGGCTGCTGTCCTCGCAGGTGATCACCGACAGCGGTGCCTTCAACACCGCCGGGGCAACCCTGGACGCGAAGACCTCGGGCAACTACGCCGACGCGTTCCTCGGCTGCGTGGACTACCAGAAGGTGCAGGCGCTGCAGGTCGCCAAGAGCGACAAGACCATCGACGCCACCAAGCTCGAGGCCTGCTTCAAGCGGACCATGCCGCTGACCGACATCAAGGCCCTGATCGTCGCCAACCAGACCCAGGCCTCGGACGCGACCGCCCTCAACGCGGCCAGCGACAAGAAGGCCTCCGCCTGCGCCAAGGCGTCGAAGAAGTAGCGCTCGCCGCCGGCGATCAGCTGGCGACGACGGCGATCACCCTGGCGCGCACCACCGGTCGGGCCCAGTCCGACTCGGTGCGCGCCAGGCGGTACGCCGACCAGAGCAGCATCGGCAGCGCGACGAGAACCGGCACCAGCCAGCTCGAAGCGAGCGCCGTGGCAGAGAACACCAGCCCGACCAACGTGGTCTTGAGCGCCAGTCTGGCGCTGTAGCCGGCCATCACGACCGGCGGCGCCGGGGTCGCCCGGGCGCTGCGCATGTCCGAGGCGTACGGGCTGGTGACCGACCAGCGCATCGAGGTCGCGACCACCTGCGCGGCGACCACGAGCAGCGCGCCCAGCACCGAGGTCACCTCGGCCCCGGTCGGACGGCCCGCGCGGAACGCGGCCAGCACGATGGTGAGCGCCCCGGCCGCGAGCAGCACCTCGAAGAGCACCACCACCTTGGCCAGGTAGGAGATCCGCGGCGAGGTCGGCAGGCTGTCGCGCCACAGCGCACCGCGCCCGTCCAGGCACCACGCGTTGACCCCGAACAGCAGCGCGCCGCCCGAGGCGACCAGGCCCGGCAGGATCGTGATCAGGTCCCAGGTCAGCTCACCGGCGACCGCGACGGCCCCGGGCATCATCGCCAGCACCAGCAGTCCGCGGCGCAGCGGCACCGAGCGCCAGACCGAGGCCCGGTCGAGGCGGACCATCGCGACCAGGTCCGAGCGCGGGTTGGGCGGCGGTTCGTGGTGGCCGGACTCCAGGCGGAGCTCCTCGCGCTGCGGACGGTTCAACGCCCAGCGCGCCGGGACCAAGCCGATCAGCACGGTGGCGGCCACCATCGCCAGCAGCACCGCGACGTTGGCCGACCAGCGGGCCCACTCGGCCGAGCCGCCGTAGCTCGCGGCCAGGTAGATCTGCACGGTCGGGCTGTGGTCGAGGACCCGGGTCAGGGTGTGGGTCAGCACCAGGGAGAGCACGCCCAGCCCGAGCAGGGTGGTGATGCCACGCGCCACCCACGACCCGTGCGGCCCACGCCGGATGCCCTCGAAGACCCAGCCCACCACCTGGCCGATCGCGGTCGAGAGCACGATCCACAGCAGCAGCGGTACGACCTGGGCGGGCAGGTAGCTCGGGCCGAAGATGTAGGTGGTGCTGCCGATCAGTGCCCAGGCCTGGATCAACCAGGCGACGTTGAGCGGCGCCAGCAGGATCGCGCCGAGGTGCTCGGTGACGGTCGAGACCGGGAAGGCGACCGCCTGGTCGCGCGGGACGAGCTCGCGCCCGCCGCCCGAGCTGATGGCGGCCAGGATCGCCAGCACCAGGAAGCCGAGGTAGAAGGTCGGCATGATCGCGACCAGGTTCCCGCTGTTGCGGCCGTCCAACGGCGCCTTCAGGTACGCCGGGAGCGCGACCGCCGCGACGGTCAGGGAGATCACCAGCACGCCGCCGATGCGCAGCCGCTTGCGCGAGACCGGGCTCAGGCCGCTGCGTCGGAACGCCAGCAGCGCCCGCAGGTCGGACGCGCCGCGGACGAGCTCAGTCCAGGAGTGCTCGGTAGGCACGGGCACCGTCCTCCCCGAGCAGGTCCTCGGAACCCATCGCCGCGACCGCCGAGCCGCCGCGCAGCACGAGCGCGTCCTCGCAGGCCTCCATCGCCAGGTCGCGCAGGTGCGTCGAGACCAGCACGGTGGCGCCGCGCGCCTTCGCGTCGGAGATCACCCGCTGGGTCGCCTCCACACCGAGCGGGTCCACCCCGTCGAAGGGCTCGTCGAGCAGCAGCACCGAGGGCTCGTGGAAGGAGGCGAGCACGACCGAGAGCCGTCGGCCCATGCCGTGGCTGAAGCCGCCGGTCACCCGGTGCGCCGCGGCTCCGAGGTCGAACCGCTCGAGCAGGTCCTGGGCGCGCAGCTCCCAGCCCTGCATCCGGCGGAGCCGGGCAGCGAGCTGGAGGTGCTCCCACGGGGTGGCCCGCGGCACCAGGCCGCCGACGTCGGGGCAGAAGCCGGTGGCGCGCTTCACGGTCAGCGGGTCCTGGCGGACGTCGACGCCGTCGACCAGGACCTGGCCCTCGGTCGGCGGGATCACCCCGGCCAGCACCCGCATCGTCGTGGACTTGCCGGCGCCGTTGCGTCCCAGCAGCGCGGTCGCCCGCCCGGCGTACGCCGAGATGTCGATGCCGCGCACCGCTTCCACCGAACCGAAGCGCACCCACAACCCGCGGATGTGGATGCGCTCGATCTCGTTCCCCCCAGCACTGCTCACCGGGTCATTCTCCAAGACTGGGCCTGACCAGGGCGAAGAATGCCCGAAAAGACCGAAACCCCCGACCAGACCAGTCGGGGGTTCCGGTTCGTTCTTACGTCAGGCCGGGAAGGTGCCGCCGCTCTCCGCGACCGCGACCAGGCTGGCCGGCGGCTCGAAGCGCTCGCCGTAGGTGGCGGCGAGCTCGCGGGCCCGGGCGACGAAGCCTGCCGGGCCACGGCCCGCCTTGCCCTCGAAGCCGTTGATGTACTGGATCGCGCCACCGAGGACGGCCGGGAAGCCGATGCCGAAGATCGAGCCGATGTTGGCCTCGGCGGCGGAGTGCAGGACACCCTCGTCGAAGCACTTCACGGTCTCGATCGCCTCGACGACCAGCTGGCGGTCCTGGATGTCCTCGAACGGGATCTGGGTCTCCGCGACCGGGAAGGCTTCGGCCAGACCGGCCCACAGGCCCGTCCGGTTGCCGTTCTCGTCGTACTCGTAGAAGCCCTTGCCGACCAGCTTGCTGGACCGGCCCGCAGCGATCATCGTGTCGATGACGCCCTCGGAGGGGTGCGTCACCCAGGTGCCACCGTCGCGCTCGGTCGCCTCGATCGACGCCTTGCGGATCTTGTACATCAGCTCCATGTTCAGCTCGTCGCTGATCTGGAGCGGACCGACCGGGTAACCGGCCATCGTGGTCGCGCGGTCGATGCTCTGGGGGTGGACCCCCTCGGCGAGCATCGAGATGCCCTCGTTGATCTGGGTACCGATGACCCGCGAGGTGTAGAAGCCCCGGCTGTCGCTGACGACGATCGGGGTCTTCTTGATCAGCTGCACGATGTCGATCGCCTTCGCGGTCGTCTCGTCGGTCGTCTCGGCACCGCGGATGATCTCCACCAGGGGCATCTTGTCGACGGGCGAGAAGAAGTGCAGACCGATGAAGTCGGCCGGACGG
>JBJMIP010000346.1:0-5215 GCA_045806825.1 Marmoricola sp. | reverse complement strand
GCCGGTGCGGGTGACGTCGTCGAGGCGATCCTGGCCCTGTCTGGCGGCTTCGGCGCGGACGTCGTGATCGACGCGGTCGGCCGCCCGGAGACGTGGAAACAGGCTTTCTACGCCCGCGACCTGGCCGGCACGGTCGTCCTCGTCGGGGTGCCCACCCCGGACATGAAGGTGCCGGACATCCCGCTCATCGACGTGTTCGGTCGTGGCGGCTCGCTGAAGTCCAGCTGGTACGGCGACTGCCTGCCCTCGCGCGACTTCCCGCTGCTGGTCGACCTCTACCGCCAGGGCCGGCTCGACCTCGACGCCTTCGTCAGCGAGGAGATCGGGATCGGCGACATCGAGGCTGCCTTCGAGAAGATGCATCACGGGGACGTGCTGCGCTCGGTGGTGGTCTTCTGATGGCCCGTGTCGACCACGGCGTCACCAGCGGCACCTTCTCCCTGGACGGTCAGACCTTCGACGTCGACAACAACGTCTGGGTGGTCGGGGACGACGAGGAGTGCATCGTCATCGATGCCCCGCACGACGTCGAGGGCATCCTCGCCGTGGTCGGCGAGCGCAAGGTGAAGGCGATCCTCTGCACCCACGCGCACGACGACCACGTCCGGGTCGCCCCGGCCCTGCGCGAGCGGGTGGTCGCGCCGATCCTGCTGCACCCCGACGACCGGGTGCTGTGGGAGCTGACCCACGCCGACGAGCTCTGGGACCTCGACCTCGCCGACGGCATGGAGCTCACCGTGGGCGGTACGACGCTGCGGGTCCTGCACACCCCGGGACATGCGCCGGGCGCCGTCTGCGTCCACGTCCCGGAGCTCGGCTGCGTGTTCACCGGCGACACCTTGTTCCACGGCGGTCCGGGCGCGACCGGGCGGTCGTTCAGCGATGCCGACCTGATCGTCGACTCGATCCGGACCAAGCTCTTCGCGCTGCCGGGGGAGACGGTCGTGCACACGGGGCACGGGGAGGACACCACGATCGAGGCCGAACGTATTCAACTCGATGGTTGACAACGCGTACGACGCGGGTGCAGGCTGTACTCAACCAAGAGGTTGATTTCGAAGGCCTCATCGACCACCGCAGGAGACGAGATGGCCCAGGCTGCGGACGACCGGCTCAACCGGGTCTTCAGCGCCCTGGCGGACCCGACCCGCCGCGACATCGTCGCTCGGCTGACGGACGGCGACGCGACCGTGAGCGAGCTCGGGTCGGCGTACGAGGTGTCGCTGCAGGCGGTCTCCAAGCACCTGAAGGTGCTCGAGGAGGCCGGGCTGGTCAGCCGGAGCAAGGACGCCCAGCGGCGCCCGGTCCACCTGGAAGCAGAGGTGTTCGACCTGATGACGAAATGGATCGAGCGTTACCGCGCCCAGGCCGAGGCCCGTTACCAGCGGCTCGACAGCGTGCTGGCCGAGCTGGACCCTGCCGCCGATCTCGACGACGTGAAGCGAGGAGCATCATGACCACCACCGCGAAGCACGAGACCACCATCGACGCCCCGGCCGGGGTGCCGTGGATCGACCTGGCCCGCGAGTTCGACGCGCCGCCGGCGCAGGTCTACCGGGCGCACACCGACCCGGACCTGCTGGTCCGCTGGCTCGGGCCGCGCGACCTCGAGATGAGCGTCGAGGAGTTCGACGCCCGCACCGGCGGCCGCTACGCCTACACCCACCGGCGCGGGGACGACGCCTACGAGTTCTTCGGGTCCTTCCACGAGCTACGCGAGAACGAGCGGATCGTGCAGACCTTCACCTTCCGCGGCGCCCCCGACTCGGTGGCGCTGGAGATCCTCACTCTCGAGGCCCTCCCCGGAGATCGGACCCGCCTCACTGTTCGCAGCATCGGGTCGAGCGTCGAGGACCGGGACTCGATGGTCGCCAGCGGCATGGAGCACGGCATCGTCGCCGGCTACGAGAAGCTGGACGAGCTGCTGGCCGGAGGCTGAGCAACCGGCCTCGGAGGAGTCCGTTTCGGGACCAAGGGCCCCATGAAGCTCCTCCAAACAGATAAAAGTGACAAAACGGACATACTGCCCTAAAATGGACTCATCGATTAGGGCAGGTGTTCGTCCTTGCGCCCGGTGACCGTACACAACACCGGGGCAGTTCCTCGGCGCCTTCCCTCTGGGAGGAGTCGAGATGAAGTACGCCGTTGCCTTGCTGCTGGCGTGCACGGGGACGTTCGTCCTCGCGCAGCCGTCGAACGCACAGAGTGCGGGTCGCGCGGTCGTGGGGGTGCCTGTCGTGCACCGTGAAGGTGGCGACGTCGTCGTCAAGGGCCGGGTCATCGGGAAGGTGAAGTCGGTCCGCATCCAGAAGCGCATCGCTGGTCGTTGGGTGACCGCGCGACGCGCCTCGGTCCGCCACGGCGTCTACGGGGCGCGGGTGCCGGCTTCGTCCACGACGACCACGACCCTGCGCACGGTGACCAGCACGACCACCAGTCCGACGGTGAAGGTCGCGGCTCGCCGCCGTCCTCCGGCCCCGACGCCCACCCCGACTCCGACTCCGACGCCGACGCCGACGCCGACGCCGACTCCGACGCCGACCCCGACGCCGACCCCGACGCCTACGCCCACCCCGACTCCGACGCCGACGCCCACGGGGACCGACGCGTGCGGCACCCAGCCCGCGAAGGCCGACGGCTCGCTGTGGAGCTGCTCGTTCGTCGACGACTTCAACGGCACCGCGCTGGATCGCACCATGTGGGTGCCGCAGACCGCGTTCGCCACCGGCGTCCAGGCCGCGCACGCCTGCTACCTCGACGACCCGTCGGTCATCAACGAGTCCGGGGGCTCGCTGAACCTGACGGTGCGGAAGGTCGCGACCCCGGTCAGCTGCAGCTTCGGCGGGCTGACCGGGCCGACCAGCTACGTCGCCGGCGGCGTGATGACCTACCGCCTGTTCAGCCAGCAGTACGGCCGGTTCGAGGCACGGATCAAGAACACCGCGACCACCGCGCCCGGCCTGCACGAGGCCTTCTGGCTGTGGCCCGACGACCGGTACACCGACACCACGCAGTGGCCGATGTCCGGTGAGATCGACGTGGCCGAGACGTACTCCGCCTACTCCAACCTGGCGATCCCGTTCCTGCACTACGGCTACGGGATGGCGGCAACGCCGACGGTGAACACCGCATGGGACTGCGCCGCACCGCGCGGCGTCTACAACACCTACACGCTGATCTGGAGTGCCGGACGGATCGAGGTCCAGGTCAACGGCAACACCTGCCTGGTCAACACCTCGGCCGACCCGGCCTTCCAGAAGCCGTACCTGGTCGCGCTGACCCAGGCGATGGGGGCTGCGGGCAACGAGTTCGACGGTCGCGCGCCGATCCCGGCCACCATGAACGTCGACTACGTGAAGGTCTGGAAGTGACTTCGGTGGTTGAGGTGCTCCGGAGCGAGGAACGAGCGGAGGAGCCTCGAAACCCGGTGACGTACCCGCAGACTCCGCTGCCGACTGTCTCCGGCTAGAACGGCTCCACCAGCAAGCAGACCCCCTGCCCGGCGACCCGTGTCAGCACGATCGTGCCCTCGGCTTCGCCGGCCAGGGCGAGCCGCTTGCGCAGCTCCTCGGGAACGACCGCGACGCCGCGCTTCTTGATCGTCAAACGCCCGATCCCGCGCTCGCGCAACGCCGCCCGCAGCTGCTTCTCGCGGTAGGGGAGCTCCTCGCGGACCCGGTACCCGCGGGCGAACGGCGTCCGGAACGCCGAGTCCCCGGTCACGTAGGCGATGTGCTCGTCGACCAGTCCGCCGCCGACGCCGGTCGCCACCGCGGTCACCAGGCCGGCCCGGATCACCGCGCCGTCGGGTTCGTAGAGGAACTCGCCTACCGCGCGCACCTCGACGCCCTGCGATCCCAGCTCGGGGGCGTCCTCGTCGGTCAGGGTGGCCAGTCCGCCGGCGCCGATCACCGTCGCCCGTCGGGTGGTGCTGGCCAGTGACCCCGACCAGAGCGCAGCCTCCTTGACCTCGCCGTGGTCGCTGACCCACTCAGCCTCGACACCGTCGGGCACCAGGTCGTGGGGGATGCCGGGCGCCACCTTCACGCAGGCGTCACGCCCGAGCACGTCGAGGACGAACGGCCACGGGGGCGTCCAGTCGTCGACGGCGAACGAGCGTCCGCGCGCCGAGCGCCGCGCGGGGTCGGCGAACGCCACGTCGAACCCGGAGTGGTCGACCTGGGTCGCGTCGGAGACGGCGACCGCGCCGGGCAGGCCCAGTGCCGCCAGGTTGGCGCGCGCCACCGCCACGCGAACCGGGTCGAGGTCGACACCGGCCACGGTCACGCCGGCCTCGGCCACGGCGATCAGGTCGCCGCCGATGCCGCAGCCCAGGTCGATCGCCGTGCCGGTGCCGGCGGCGACGAGTCGTGCCGCTCGGTGCCGGGCGACCGTCAGCCGGGTGGCCTGCTCGAGTCCGTCGGGGGTGAAGTACATCCGCGCAGCGCTGGGTCCGAACTTCTCCTCGGCGCGGCGGCGCAGCTCGACCTGCGTCAGCGCCGCGGCGACGTGCTCGGCAGCGCTGTCCTTGCGCAGCTCGGCGCTCGCCTTGAGGGGATCCTCGGGCGCGTGGGCGGCGCGCTCCAGGAGCCGTTGACCGGGTTCGGTCAGCAGCCACTCGAACGCATCCAGGTCCACGCGGACATCATCCCGTGCACCACCTTTGGCACTCGGCGGGGTCGAGTGCTAAGTTCTGTGCTGGCACTCTCCCCGTGAGTGTGCCAGCGCCTGTGCCTGATGTACGACCCCCGCGACGGCGTACGGCGAGCAGCAGGCGACAAACGTGAATCACCCCAACGCTGAACTAATTCAACGACGTGTGAAAGTGGAGGTCGACATCGTGTCGGTCAACATCAAGCCCCTCGAGGACCGGATCCTCGTCCTGCCGCTCGAAGCCGAGCAGACCACGGCCTCGGGCCTGGTCATCCCGGACACCGCCAAGGAGAAGCCGCAGGAGGGCGAGGTCGTCGCGACCGGTCCCGGCCGCATCGACGACAACGGCAACCGGGTCCCGCTCGACGTGAGCGTCGGCGACAAGGTCATCTACAGCAAGTACGGCGGCACCGAGGTCAAGTACGCCGGCAACGAAGTCACCATCGACGGCGTCGAGCACATCATCCTTCGCGAGGAAGAAATCCTCGCGGTCTTCACCTGAAAAAATTCCCCCGAGGTCATCGATGAGCGCCAAAGAGATTCACTACAGCCAGCACGCCCG
>JBJMIP010000345.1:0-4620 GCA_045806825.1 Marmoricola sp. | reverse complement strand
GACCACCGAGCCGCCCATGATCAACGACTCCTTGTTCGCCAGCGCGAGCACGTTCCCCGCCTCGAGCGCGGCCAGGGTCGGCCGCAGCCCGACCGCGCCGGTGATGCCGTTGAGGACCACGTCGCACCCACGGGCGGCGGCCTCGACCGAGGCCTCCTCCCCCAGTCCGGAGAACGCCGGGGCGAACTCGGCGATCTGGGCGTCGAACAGCTGGCGGTGCGAACCGCCGGCGGTCAGGGCGACCACGCGGAACCGATCCGGGTTGGCCCGGACGACGTCGAGTGCCTGGGTACCGATGGAACCGGTCGAACCGAGGATGACCACGTCGCGTCGGGAGCTCACGGTTCCATCCTCCCAGCCAGGATCCCGAGCAGCTGGCGGGTGTCGGGCACGAACCTCACCTCGGGGTCGGCGAGCAACGCGGCCAGCTCGGCGCCGGTGACCCAGCGCCCCTCGGCGACCTCCTCGGGCTGGTGCACCACCGGCCCGTCCCAGACTGCGGTGAAGGCGTACTCGAAGCAGCGCACCGAGTCGTCGGCGTACAGGTGGGTGCCCACGGGTTCGATCCGGACACCGGTGATGCCGAGCTCCTCGGCCAGCTCTCGCAGTGCCGAGGCGTGCGGCTCCTCACCGTGCGCGATCACGCCTCCGGCTGCGGCGTCCCAGGCTCCCGGCGACCAGTCCTTGGTGTCGCTGCGCCGGTGGACGTAGGTCCGCCCTGCTGGGTCGCGGACGATCACGGCGGTCGCCGCGTGCAGCAGGTTGTCCCGGCGTACGACGGAACGCGGAGCACTCCCGACGACCCGGCCGTGCTCGTCGACGAGGGCGACCTGCTCCTCGGTCACGTGCCTAGGAACCGACGTTGATGGCGACGTACTTGGTGTCGAGGTACTCAGCGATTCCCTCGTTGCCGCCCTCACGCCCGGTACCGGACTGCTTCACCCCGCCGAACGGCGCACCCGCGTTGGAGACGATCCCCTGGTTGAGGCCGATCATCCCGGTCTCCAGGGCCTCGCAGACCCGGAACGCACGTTGCAGGTCCCGGGTGAAGACGTAGGCCACCAGCCCGTACTCGGTGCGGTTCGCCGCGGCGATCGCCTCCTCGTCGGTGCTGAAGGTGGCGATCGGCGCCACCGGGCCGAAGATCTCCTCGTTGAGCACGGCGGCGTCCTGCGGGACGCCGGTGAGCACGGTGGGTGCGTAGAAGTAACCGGCACCGTCACCCTTGGTCCCGCCGGTGACGACCGTGGCTCCCTTGGCGACCGCGTCCTCGACGAGCTCGGCGACCTTGCCCTGCTGGGCGGCGTCGATCATCGGGCCGACGTCGGTCCCGGCCTCGGTGCCGCGGCCCATGGTCAGCGCACCCATCCGGGCCGCGAGCTTCGCGGCGAACTCCTCGGCCACCGACTCGTGCACGTGGAAGCGGTTCGCCGAGGTGCAGGCCTCGCCCATGTTGCGCATCTTCGCGAGCATCGCGCCGTCGACCGCGGCGTCGAGGTCGGCGTCGGCGAACACCAGGAACGGCGCGTTGCCCCCGAGCTCCATCGAGACCCGGAGCACCTGGTCGGCGGCCTGGGCAATCAGCTTCTTGCCGACGCCGGTGGACCCGGTGAAGCTGAGCTTGCGCAGCCGCGGGTCGCTGATGATCGGCTCGGAGACCGCACCGGAGCCGGTTGCGGTGATCACGTTCAGCACGCCCGGCGGCAGACCGCACTCCTCCAGCAGCTTGGCCAGGGCCAGCATCGACAGCGGGGTCTGCTGCGCCGGCTTGACCACCATCGTGCAACCGGCGGCGATCGCGGGGCCGATCTTGCGGGTGCCCATCGCGTTCGGGAAGTTCCAGGGCGTGATGAAGTAGCAGGGGCCGACGGGCTGGCGCATCACCAGGACGCGGGCCGCGCCGTTGCCGGTCGTCTTGTAGTAGCCGTCCAGGCGCAGCGCCTCGCCGGAGAACCAGCGGAAGAACTCGGCGGCGTAGGCGAGCTCGCCCTTGGACTCGGCCACGGCCTTGCCCATCTCCAGCGTCATCAGCAGCGCCAGGTCGTCGGCCTGCTCGCCGAGGGCGAGGAACGCGCGGTGCAGGATCTCCGAGCGCTCGTTCGGCGGGGTCGCCGCCCAACCGGCCTGCGCGGCCACGGCGGCATCCAGCGCCGCGCGGGCATCGTCAGGAGTCGCGTCCGCGACCGAGCAGAGCACCTTGCCGGTGGCCGGGTCCTCGACGTCGAACGTCGCCCCGCCGGAGGCGTCGATCCACTTCCCGCCGATGTAGAGCTGCTTCGGTACGGCGGCCAGGACGGCGTCTTCGGTGCTCATATCGCCAGCCTAAGGTGAGGCCGTGCGCATCGTCAGCCTGCTCCCCTCCACCACCGAGATCCTCTTCGCGCTCGGCGCCGGGGACGACGTCGTCGGCGTCACCTTCGAGTGCGACTACCCCGCGGCCGCGCGCACGCGGCGGATCGTCTCGACCTCGGCGATGCCCGAAGGACTGACGCCGGCCGAGATCGACGAGTTCGTGGTGGCGGCAATGGCTCGCGGCGACGACCTCTACCACCTCGACGCGGGTGCGCTCGCCGACCTCGACGCCGATCTGGTGGTCACCCAGGACCTCTGCGCGGTCTGCGCGGTCGACGTCTCGGTCGTCGATGACGCCCTCGAGCACCTCGGCTGCACCGCCGAGGTGCTCACCATCGACCCGCACACCGTGGACGACGTGCTCGGCTCCATCGAGACCCTCGGCCGGGCGACCGGCAACCAGGCTGCTGCCGCGGCCCTTGTCGCCGAGCAGCGCGCCCGGCTGGCTGCGGTCGCTGCGCGGGTGGCGGACCGCCCTCGGCCGCGGGTGATGTTCCTGGAGTGGACCGATCCGCCGTTCGCGCCGGGGCACTGGATCCCCGAGATGATCGAGCTGGCGGGCGGGATCCCGCTGCTCGCGAAGCCCGGCGCCAAGTCCGAGCGCGTGACCTGGGAAGCGATCCGGGCCGCCGCCCCTGACGTGTTCGTGGTCGCGCCCTGCGGGTTCGACCGGGACGGGTGCCGGGTGCTCGCGGACGAGCTGGTCGCCACCGGAGTCCTGCCGGCAGGAGTGCCCGTGCACGCGGTGGACGCGAACGCCTCCTGGGCCCGGCCGGGGACCCGGCTGGCCGAGGGCGTCGAGGAGCTGGCGAACCTGCTGCACCCGGAACCCGGAACCTGACGTGGCGATCAGCAGACACCGCCCCAAGAGCCGCGCGAGACCGCGGCGCTCGTTAGGAAGACCCGGCTCGGTCCGACCGAAGCCCCGAAGGTCGTGGGCAGCCCGGCTGTGGCAGCCCATCGCCTGGTTCGACCGCCCGCGGCCCCCTGTCAAGCAGGCGGCGGTGTTCACCTTCGCCTGGGCGATTCTCGGAACGTTGATCATGGCGGGCGTCATCGGGTGGAGCGCGTGGCGCACCCACGGTAAGCCGGTGGAGAACCTCACTGTCGTCGCGGTCGACAGGCAGCTTTCGAGCAGCTGCAACTACTACCGGCACATCCAGCTCCACCACTGGGTGGTTCTCTGGCGCAGCGACGATCCTCCGACCGGCATGCCAAGGACGTTCAGCACCGTTGAGTGCTCGAGCTGGGCGGTGGGGAGGACCGCACGCCTCGTGCGGTTGTCGGGCGACGCGCAGACCGAGGTACTGGCTCCTGAGGATGGCCGGCCGATCGAGTACGTGCAGGGCTACGCGGTCGCCGCCCTGGTCCTCCTACCGATCCTGTTCTTGGGCCGGTTGGCTTGGACCAGGTTCGCGGAGCCCTGGCTCGCCCGGGTCAGATCGCGGCGCCGCGCGTCCTGACGCCGCAAAAACCCTTTGCGCCCGCTACGGACCCGCTGTCATCCTCGAGTTGTTCCGCGGGCCCCTGCCCGCGACCGGAGAGAGGAGAGGTGACATGCAGATCACGGCCGTTGGCGTGCTCGTAGCCCGCCGCCCCTCCTCACATCTCCGGAGACAACGTGAACTCGCACGACTCCGCCTCACTCGAGGCTGACCGCTTCACCTTCGACAACCCTGCGTTCGACTTCGACTACGCAGCGATCGACGACCCCGACGAGGGGTCACGATTCTCCCGGTACTGGGATCTCGAGCCGCTGATGCGCGGCCCGCAGCCGGTGCCGGACTGGCTCGTCACCGACCGCGCTGCGGTCGAGACCGAGCTCGGCATCCTCAAGACCGGCAAGGAGGCTGACGTCTTCCTGGTCGAGCGCGCGGTCGCCGGCCAGGACGGCTGCGTCCTGGCGGCCAAGCGCTACCGCGACGCCGACCACCGTGCGTTCCGGCGCAACGACAGCTACACCGCCGGTCGCAAGACCAGGAACACCCGTGACTCGCGGGCCATGGCCAAGAACTCGACGTTCGGCCGGGCTGTCGCTGCCGGCCAGTGGGCCTGGGCGGAGTGGGAGTCCCTCAAACGCTGCTGGGAGGCCGGGGTTCCGGTCCCCTCCCCGGTGCAGATCGACGGCACCGAGATCCTGATGGAGCTGATCACCGACGACGGCGCCCCAGCGCCCCGGTTGGCGACCACCCGTCCGGAGCCGGACCTCCTGCTCGCCTGGTTCGAGCAGCTGCGGGCCGCGATGACGGCCCTGGCCGAACGAGGGCT
>JBJMIP010000344.1:0-7647 GCA_045806825.1 Marmoricola sp. | reverse complement strand
CCAGGAGCAGGATGGACAGCGAGTTCAGCGCGTGCACGAGGGTCGCCGGATCGGCCGATTCCTCAGCCAGGCTGGAGAGTTTCAAGGTCGTCGTCATCTGCGCGGTCATGTTGCCTAGGGCACGCGCGACCCGGGCCTGCACCGTCACCAGTTCGATCCGTGTCTCCAATGAGATGTCCGGATGCGCGTCCAGCAGCTCCTCGCAGCGCGCGAGGTGGGCTGTTGCCTCGCCGCCGCGGCCCATCGAGATCCCTGCCTGGGCTCGGACCACTAGGGCATCGGCGAGCTCGGTGGGCATGTCCAGGGTCTCGTAGGCCGCGATGGCCCGGGCCGCGAGCTCATCTGCCTGGGCCGACGCTCCGGCGTCCAGCGCGACCCGGGAACCGAGCCCGTGGAGCGCGGCCGCCTCGGGTGGGGCGGGGTCCAGTGTCAGAGCGACCAGCACCCTGTTAAGCGCCTCGCGGGGCGAACCGAGTGCGGCCGCACGGACCGCTGCCAGGCTCAGGAGCTCCCGAGCGCGACCAGCGATGCCGTTTCGTTCGGGGTCATCGGGTCTGCTGGCATCGAGGGCATCGAGGAGGTGCTGGGCGACGATCCCGGCTACCGCATCCCGACTGGCTTCATCACCCTCGGACTCGAGGTGGGCGGCCGCGGCCAGGTGCCGCGCCCGACGGTCCTTGCGGGCCAACGTGCTGAACGCGACCTCACGGACCATGGCCTGCAAGAACCGGTACTGCCCGCGTTCTGGCGAGCGAGGATCGTCCTGGGTCTCGATCACACCCTTGCGGGTCAGCGCAGCCAGCGCTGCCTCGAGGTCGTACCCACTCACGTCCGAGAGGTTCATCAGGCCTGCTTGGCGGAAGGACATGCCCAGGACGCTGGCGTCTTGGACGGTACGTCGCTCGATCGCGGACAACGAATCGAGTCGGGCCGAGATCAGCATCTGCAAGCTCGTCGGTGCCGCCAGCTGATCGAGGTCGACCAGGGTGTTGTCGTGATCGACGAACACGTAGCGCCCGTCCCGGGCCTGAACCGCGTCCTTGTCGATCAGGGACCGCACGGTCTCCACCGCGTACAGCGGGATGCCCTCGGCGCGCGCAACGATCGCGGACCGCGCCTTGCCGGGCAGGTCGTCGACGAGGGCGTCGACCAGAGCGGTCATCTCCCCGTCCCCCAGAGGCTCCAGGCCGATCACCGTCGCTCGACGTCCCGAGACCAATGACGGGCGTTGCTCCAGGAGCTCGGGGCGGGTCATCACCACGACGAACAGCCCTACCCCGCACGTCCCCAGCAGGTGCTCGATCAGGTCCAGCAGCCCGGCATCCGCGTGCTGGCCGTCCTCGAAGACCAGGATCACCGGATCGTCGCGGCCGACCCGCTCCAGGAAGGTCGTCCAGGCGGTGAACAGGTCGCTGCGCTCGAAGGCGGCCCCGGTGCCGGGGCGTAGCAGAGCAGTGAGACGAGGAGCGAGCCAAGCCGCCTCGCCCGCATCGGTGGCGTAGTCCGCGACACACGAGGCGACGTGCTCGTCGATCTTGTCGCGGTCGTCGTCCTCGAGCAGACCCAGACGCGAACGCACCATCTCCGCGAACGCCCAGAAGGCCACCCCGTCCCCGTAGGAGAGGCAGCGGCCGCGATGCCACTTCACGCTTCCGGAGATGCCGTCCGTGTACTTCTCGTACTCCCACCCGAGGCGGCTCTTGCCCACCCCGGCCACCCCGGTGACGACCGCTATCCGTGCCGTGCGGTCGGCCTCGGTCGCGTGGAAGAGCTCCTTGAGGCTGCGCAGCTCGACGTCACGCCCCGTCATCGGCGCTTCGAGCCCGTCGACGCGCTGGGCTCCACCCACCGCGGCCACGATGGCATCAGCCCGGAACAGTCGCGCGGTTTCCGCCTTGCCCTTCAGGGTGTGCTCGCCCATGTCGGTGAACGCGACGGCGGCCGCGGTGAGGCCCCGGGTCTCCGTGTCGACCCAGACGGTGCCCGGCTCGGCAGCGGTTTGCACCCGGGCTGCGGTGTTCACCGCGTCGCCGGCCACCATGCCCTCGTTCGTCGCACCCAGGGTCACTGCGACGGAACCGGTGGTGATCCCGACCCGCATCGAGAGCCCTGGAGCGCCGACCGTCACGCCCAGGGCCGCAACCTCGGCAACCAGGTCGAGGCCGGCCCGTACAGCCCGCTCGGCATCGTCCTCGCGCGAGATCGGCACCCCCCAGACCGCCATCACCGCATCGCCGATGAACTTCTCGATCGTTCCGCCGTACCGGCCCACAACCGTCCGGGCCACGGAGAAGTACTCGCTCAGCAACTCCCTCACCTCCTCGGGGTCCCGTGACTCCGAGAGGGTGGTGAACGCCACCAGATCGCCGAAGAGGACTGAGGTCGTGCGTCGCTCGGAAACCGTGCCGGTAGCGCCGACCGGAGCGGGCCGGGCTGGTGAGGTCGTCGGTGCAACGACGCCGGGGGACAACGGCGTACCGCACTCCATGCAGAACTTGCCACCACCCACCGGGTGACCACAGCTGGGGCAACTGCGGGCAAACGGGGTGCCGCACTCGAGGCAGAACTTCGCGCCATCGGGACTCTGCTCGTTACAGCTCGAACACTGCTGGGCCATGGTCACCTTCTCCGGGTTCAACAGGCACAGGCACGTCGAGAACCGGCGCGGCGCTGTAGGCAAGTGACCGGCGCATCGGACTGGATCGCGGGAGGGGACGACCACCTTCTCAGGACGCTACAGCGATCGCCTCCCAGGCGCAGAGAGATGGGTCAACCTGTCCAGCCCAGCTAACAGCCGCATCTGGATTGAGGGATCGCCCCTTCCAGCCCGGCATTGTGAGTTGGTTTCCGCCTTCTCGGGGCAGCCACCCGGACGCGTCGGCGCAAACTCAGTCCAGGTAGTCGCGCAGTAGGAACGGATGACAGCTGTGCACCTCCGGAGCCAACGCCTGTCCCTCTCGAGCAGTGTGCGCTGCACCTTGTTGGACCGAGATGGTCTCCATAGCCGATGGGCTCGCGTTGGTCGTGCCGTTTTGGGACCAGCCCGGTAGTGCTGGTGCGATCCATTCGCGGCGCAATCCACAGACCCTAGTGCGAACAACCTATTGACTCATTCGAGACCCGACCAAAGACTCGGTATCAGAATGGACTCTCGCCTTGAAGGGCGGCGTCATGTCTCGAAGATCTTGGTTGACCGTGGGGCTCGGGTGGCTGGTTCTGGCAGCAGCACTGGCGCCGATGGCAAGTGCGCCGGCGCAGACACCGCCGTTGCCCGGCAGCCCGGCTCTGCTTCGCACGGACCAGGCGTCGGTTCGCTTGCTCGACCAGGTGCGCGGCTTCGCCCGTATGCGCGAGCAGCAGTACCGGCACCCAGATCTGACGGCAGCCAGGCCGCGGCCGAAGGACTGGGCGGCTGCGGTGGACGCCACCTGGGGACCGGGCGCACCCACGGAGCAGAAGCTCGAGATCTTCGACGCCTTCTGGAACGCGATCGACCAGAACTACGCCTCGTTCCAGAACATCAAGGTCAACTGGGACAAGGTGCGGGCCCGCTATCGCCCGGAGATTGCCGCCGGGGTCAGTCGCGGCCGCTTCCAAGCGATCATGAACTACGCCGCGCTCGAGCTTCGCGACTCCCACGTCAACCCGCTCGACCTTCCCGTCGCCTACGGCACTCCCTTGATCCCCGGGATGCCGATCGTGGGCATCGGCCAGTGGTATGCCAACAACTCGGGTACCTGCGGCACGGCGCAACCTGACGGCTCGACCCTGATCTACCGTGCCGCGCCCCATCATCCGCTCGGGCTGCAGGCAGGCGACCGCATCCTCGGCTACGACGGCCAACCGTGGAAAGCGAACCTCAACGGACTCCTGAAAGCGCAGCTTCCGCTCTCGCCGATCTGGTGGGGCTCGTCCCCGAGCGCCTACAGCGACACCTTCATGGGCGTAGCCAACATCAACTGGCATCTCTTCAAGACCATGGACGTCCTCAAGTACTCCACGGGCAAGGTCGTGCACCTGCCGACTCAGTTGTTGGCGGAGACGCAGCCGTACAGCGGGTTCTGCGACGAGGAGCTCGACATCCCGAGCATCCCGAAGCCCGACTTCGACAACTTCCAGGACGTTACGTATGGCTTACTGCCCGGCACGAACATCGGTTACATCTACGTCGTTGCCTGGGACTATGTCGGCGGCCCTGACTTCACGGCAGCTGTCCAGGCACTGACCCAGGACCGACACACCGACGGCCTGATCATCGACCACCGCTTCGACGCCGGGGGCCACATCCTCGCCGACGACGACGCACTCGACATGCTCTTCCAGGGTCAGCCGGACGTCGGCGGATTCGACCAGCGGTCCGACCCGTCGAACCATTTCGCGATGGAGTTGGCAGCCCCGCTCGACTTCTGGCGAGTCGGCGCGCATGACGGCAGTGAGGACCCGCGGTCCTATGACGAACCGATCGCGATCCTCGAGGGATCGGGCACGGTCAGCATGGGCGACCACGCCGTGACACGGCTTCGTGCGCACCCGTTGACTCGGACGTTCGGTCGCCCCGAGGCCGCTGCCTTCGGACCCATCGATTTCGTCGACGTCGATCCTGACTGGGCGATCCACTACCCCTTCGCGGACGTGTGGACCTTCGCCGACCCGACTCGCTACCTCAGCCATCAGGACCTCGCCCCGGACCAGCCCGTGTGGCTCACTCCTGCAGACGTCGCCGCCGGCAAGGACACCGTGGTCGACGCAGCGGTACGTTGGATCGACACCCACACACACGGCTGACTGAGTACCAGAGGTCCAAGGCCAGACGCGGTGAACGCAAGTGTCAGTAGCTAGACATCGAAGGCTCGGTCGCCGTGCCCGTTCGCAAGTCTCAGTCCAGGTAGTCGCAGATTAGGAACGGCTCAGCGCTGTAGCCAATAGGCGTTGAGGGCGTGTCGGTGGGAAGCGCTGTAGGGCGAAATATCTCCGACTGAGAGGCAGCCCGCAATGACCACCGCAGCCGTTCCCATCCAAATCACCTGTCCGAACTGGTTCACCCGCACCGCCGGCGAGCACGTCGACGACCTGTGGAACATGGACGGCGACTGCATCCACTTCTCGGGTGAGCGCATGGCCGTCGACGCCGAGGGCTATTGCGAAGCCCTGAGGGCCCCGGTTTTCCACCCGCCGGTCGACGTCTGGATGACCTCGATGACCAGTCCGGACGGTCGAGAGACGGCGAGCCCCATCGTCCACCTCTGCGGCCAGGAGTTGAGCGTGCAGCAGGCGCTGGCGTTCTCGGAGCTGATTCGCGAGGTCGTTTACACGTACCGGGTCGCGGGAGGCCAGTCATGAGTACCGAACGCCTCTACTTGAGTCGGTTCCAGACCTTCGACGACGACGAGAACTACGGGGTCGATTGGATCAACTGGGACGGTGCGAAGTCGTTGCCCAGTCCGGGCGGCGGCAGGCGCGATGCCGCTCTGCTCATCGAGGTAGGCGTGGATGGCCAGTACAGCCTGGTTCATGCCCAGCTCAACGGGGTCGACGACAGGGCCGTGCTTGAGAGGGCGATTAAGGACCTGGGCATCCTGCTCGCGCAGATGAGTCGGATGTATCCCGACGACGCTCAACGCCTCGACTGCATCGCGCACGGAGGGTGGGCCGCGGCCTCTCGCCCGCTGGGCACAAGGGGACCCACCGGTTTCCGACCGAAGATGAGTACGAGCAGCGCGTGGCTCGGCTTCGAAAACCCTAGCCGCGGCCTCAAAGAACAGAGCGACCCCCGCCGCGAGCTAGTCGGCGGGGGTCGCTGTGCGTGGGCGGTGCGCGTACCGGAGATCAGCCCAGAGAGGAAACCTGGGTTGCAGTAAGCGCGAAGTTATGTCCCTGCATTGCGAAGCCGACACACTTGAGTTCCACATTGGTCGTCGCGCTAAATGTTCGCGCCTCCTGGAACGCGAAGAATTCGCCCTGGTGGCCTTCCCGGTCGACGAAGGTCCCATTCAACGTTGCGCCATCAGCGAGGAGCCGACAGTCGCCTTGCTGGAAGTCCCCGTCTCCGTTATACGCCTCACCGGTACCGATCAGTAGGTAGGTGCCAGCGGGAACTTGGACGCTAACGCTGTTCTGATAGACGCCGGTTCCCGTGTTGATGTTGCCGGCACCTCTCGCGATGAACACCTTGCTCGTTCCTGCTGGTCCAGGGGCGCCCGGCGCTCCGTTAGTTCCGTTAGTTCCGGGAGCACCTGTAGCACCAACTGGCCCAGAGGGTCCCGTCGCGCCGGGCGCGCCGGGCGCGCCGGTCGCTCCCGTGGCGCCGGTCGCCCCGGTAGCGCCCGTCAGTCCGGTGTCGCCCTTCACACCCTTCTGGTTCCAACTGATCGCGGTCTCGTACGCGCGGCAGGCTTCGGCCGAGTCCACGATCCGCACGTCGCCTTTGGAGTGCGGGATGCCGAGCAAAAGGCCGTTGGTGTCGGCATAGCAGCCCTTGATGCTGCCGTCAGCGGCCGGGATGGCGGCGTAAGCGATGCTGCCTCCGATCCCGGCGACAGCGAAGACACCAGCCGAAACGATCATGGCTTGCTTACGGTTGCGGGTCAGAAAGTTCATAGCAACTCCAGGTGGGAGGGAGGGTTCCAGACGTCTCCCTGTCTACGCGGCTGCCGTCCCGGAATCGTTACGGGCAGCGCCTGTGCGAGCTAGCGCCGTTCCTTCAACGTTAAGTCCGCCCTCGGGGAGGACCAGACGGGTCGGCCAAAACGTCGGACCGCATGAGTCTCGAAACGCTGTGGCTCATGTGTCAACGCACGGCAGTCGAGACCGAGCGAAGGGTTCATAACAGAGCGCACACTCTCTCGGATAGGGCCGGGTTCTTGGGGTACACGGACCCCAGCCTCAGGCGTCAAGAAGTTGCGTTCTCGGGGCCAGGCCCGCCGTGCACGCCCTCCCATGTTGCGCGGCGGGCTGTCACGTCCGAACGTTGGTCAACGGGAATCGTTGTGTCACGAGGCTACGACGAAAGCGGCTGCTAAGAACTAAGAGCGCTGTAGCGCGTAGCGTGTTGCTCAGAAACGGCCTGAAACCGCTTCCACCTGCACGAATGCAAGATTCGAACTTGGACCGTCAGTCCAGGTAGTCGCGCAGAACCTGCGAACGGCTCGGGTGACGCAGCTTCGACATCGTCTTCGACTCGATCTGCCGGATCCGCTCACGCGTGACGCCGTAGACCTTGCCGATCTCGTCGAGGGTCTTCGGCTGGCCGTCGGTCAGGCCGAAGCGCATCGAGACGACACCCGCCTCGCGCTCGGACAGGGTGTCCAGCACTGCATGCAGCTGCTCCTGGAGAAGCGTGAAGCTGACCGCGTCGGCCGGGACGATCGCCTCGGAGTCCTCGATCAGGTCGCCGAACTCGGAGTCGCCGTCCTCGCCGAGCGGGGTGTGCAGCGAGATCGGCTCACGACCGTACTTCTGGACCTCGATGACCTTCTCAGGGGTCATGTCGAGCTCCTTGGCCAGCTCCTCCGGCGTGGGCTCGCGACCCAGGTCCTGGAGCATCTGGCGCTGCACGCGCGCAAGCTTGTTGATGACCTCGACCATGTGCACCGGGATACGGATGGTGCGGGCCTGGTCGGCCATCGCGCGGGTGATGGCCTGACGGAT
>JBJMIP010000343.1:0-8422 GCA_045806825.1 Marmoricola sp. | reverse complement strand
GCCTGGAAGGACGCGACGACGATCGCCTCGAGCGTGCCGCGCGGGCCGAGGTCCTGGGTCACGATGGCGTGATAGCGCTCGAACAGCGTGTCGAGGAAGCCGCGCAGGATCTCGTCGACCATCGACTCCTTGGAGTCGAAGTGGTGGTACAGGCTGCCGGACAGGATGCCGGCGGCGTCCGCGATGTCGCGCACGGTGGTGTTCTTGAACCCTCGCTCGGCGAACAGGCCCGAGGCGATGGCGAGGAGCTCGTCGCGGCGGCTCGGGGACTCAGGCGTGCTGGCTGCTGACACTGATCACCTCACCGGTCAGGTAGGAGGAGTAGTCGCTCGCGAGGAAGACCATCACGTTCGCCACCTCCCACGGTTCGGCCGCGCGCCCGAAGGCCTCGCGCTGCTTGAGCTCGTGGAGCAGCTCGTCCGAGGTCACCTTCGCCAGGAACGGGTGCATCGCCAGGCTCGGGGACACTGCGTTGACCCGGATGCCGTGCGGCGCCACGTCGAGTGCGGCGCACCGGGTCAGTGCCATCACGCCGGCCTTGGCGGCGGCGTAGTGGGCCTGGCCCTCCTGGGCGCGCCAGCCGATGACGCTGGCGTTGTTCACGATGACCCCGCGGGTGCCGTTGGCGATCATCCGGTTGCTGGCCGCCCGCACCGACCGGAACGTGCCGGTGAGGGTGATGTCGAGGACCTTGGACCACTGCTCGTCGGTCATCTCCAGCACGCTGGCGGTGCCGCCGAGCCCGGCGTTGTTGATCATCACGTCGACACCTCCGACGGAGTCGGCGAGGTCGAGGAGCGCGGTGATGTCCGCCTCGGCGGTGACGTCGCAGGTGGTGGACAGGACCCGGTCGGCCCCGAACTCCGCAGCCAGCGCCTCCTGCGCCTCCGCGACACGGCGCTCGTGGGTGTCGGAGAGCACGACCGCCTTGGCGCCCTCCTCGAGCGCTCGGCGGGTGACGCTCGCGCCGATGCCGGCGCCGGCGGCCGCGGTGATGACCACGACCTTGTCCTTGAGCAGGCCGTGGCCCTCGACGTACGCGGGCGTGGGCTGCTCGGGGCGGATGGCAGTCATCGTTCAGTTCCTCGCTTCTCGGGGCAGGCCGAGCACGCGCTCAGCCAGGATGTTGCGCTGGACCTCGTCGGATCCGCCGTAGATGGTGTCCGCGCGGGTGAACAGGAAGAGGCGCTGCCACTCGTCGAGGTCGTAGCCGGGGCCGGCGTGCAGACCGCCGGTGCCGAGCACGTCCATGGCGAGCTCGCCGAGCCGCCGGTGCCAGGTCGCCCACAGCAGCTTGGCGATGCTGGCCTGCTGCGGCGCCTGCTCCTCGCTCAGCGTGCGCAGGGCGTTGAGGCGGATCACCTCCAGCTCGGCGTCGGCGCGGGCCAGCCGGTCACGTAGCACCGGGTCGTCGATCGCGCCGTTGCTGCGCGCGAGCGCCACGAGGCTGGCGAGCTCGCGCTGGAAGCCGACCTGCTGCCCCAGGGTCGAGACCCCCCGCTCGAAGCCGAGCAGGCCCATGGCCACGCCCCACCCGTTGCCGGGCTCCCCAACGACCAGGTCGGCAGCGGTGCGGGCACCGGTGAAGAAGACCTCGTTGAACTCGGCCCCGGTGGTCAGCTGCTCGATGCCGCGGATCTCGACACCGTCCTGCTCCAGCGGGACCAGCAGGAAGCTCAGGCCGGCGTGGCGCTGCGAGCCCGGTTCGGTGCGGGCGATGACGAAGATCCAGTCGGCGAACTGGGCCAGGGAGGTCCAGACCTTCTGGCCGTCGATGACCCACTCGTCACCCTCGCGGCGGGCCTTGGTGGCGACGTTGGCGAGGTCGGACCCGGCGTTCGGCTCGGAGTAGCCCTGGCACCACAGCTCGCTGACCTCGCGGATCCTGGGCAGGAAGCGCGCCTTCTGCTCCTCGGTGCCGAAGTGGATCAGGGTGGGGCCGAGCAGCTCCTCGCCGAGGTGGTTGACGCGCGCCGGAGCGTTCGCCCGGGCGTACTCCTCGTGGAAGATGACCTGCTGCATCAGCGACAGCCCGCGGCCGCCGTGCTCTTCAGGCCAGCCGATGCAGGTCCAGCCGTGCGCCGCCAGGTGCCGGTCCCAGGCCAGACGCTCGTCGTGGGCCTCGAGGTCCTTGCCGGGGCCGCCGAGGCCCTTCAGGGCGGCGAACTCCCCGACCAGGTTGTCCTCGAGCCAGGCGCGAACCTCGGCCCGGAAGGCCTTGTCCTCGCTGCTGTCGCTCAGGTCCACTGTTGCTCCTTCACCACCGCCCCAGAAAATGGCGCAGTCCGTGTAGAGTAGCCTACCAAGCACTTGCTTGGTCTCGAAGAGGAGGACGTGTGGCGCTCACCATCCCCGCCGCGCTGCGTGCTGCCGCCGCTGAGCACGGCGCCAAGCCCGCCGTCGTCGAAGGTGAGCGGACGGTCGGTTTCACCGAGCTCCTGGACCAGGTACGCAGCACGGCAGCCGGGTACGTCGCCCTCGGGCTCGAGCCCGGCGACCGGGTGTGCGTCTGGGCCCCGAACAGCACCGACTGGATCGTCGCCGGTCTGGCCGTGTCGTACGCCGGCGGCACCCTGGTCCCGATCAACAGCCGCTACACCGGGCACGAGGCCCACGACGTCGCGCTGCGCGCCGGCGCCCGGATCTTCGTCGTCGCCAACGGCTTCCTGGACCGCGACCAGG
Source organism: Marmoricola sp. (assembly GCA_045806825.1). Lineage (GTDB taxonomy): Bacteria > Actinomycetota > Actinomycetes > Propionibacteriales > Nocardioidaceae > Marmoricola. The sequence goes on along the minus strand of JBJMIP010000343.1, from coordinate 5,740 downwards.
TCAGCGAGCTGCGTGCGGTCGGCGACCTGCCCGACCTGCTCGCGATCGTGGCCCTGCCCGGTTCGTCGGCCGCCGAGTCCGTCGTCGGGTTCTCCGACCTCGCCGAGCTCGGTGTGGAGGCACTCGCGCTCGCCGACGCCCGCGCTGACGCGGTGAGCGCCGACGACGTCGCCGACGTGCTGTTCACCTCCGGCACGACCGGTCGCTCCAAGGGCGCGATGAGCGCCCACCGGCAGACCATCGCCGTCTCCGCCGCCTGGGCCGAGATCGGCGGGGTGAGCGCCGATGACCGCTACCTCGTGGTCAACCCGTTCTTCCACTCCTTCGGCTACAAGATCGGCATCGTGGTCGGCCTCCTCACCGGGGCCACGCTCTACCCGGTGGCGACCTTCGACGTGGACGCCGTGATGGAGCTGATCGAGCGCGAGCGGATCACCGTGCTTCCCGGCGCCCCGACGATCTTCACCTCGCTCTTCGACGCCCCCGGCCGCGCCGGGCGCGACCTGTCGTCGTTGCGCCTCTCCATCACCGGCGCTGCGGTCGTGCCGGTCGTGCTGATCGAGCGGATGCGGGCTGCTGCCCCCGAGGGCCTCGGCATCGACAACGTCTACACCGCCTTCGGCATGACCGAGGCGGTCGTGGTCACGATGTGCCGTGAGGGTGACGCCGACGAGCTGGTCGCGAACACCTGCGGCCGGGCCATCCCCGGCGTCGAGACCCGGATCGGCGAGGGCGACGAGCTCCTGGTCCGCGGCGACATCGTCATGCTCGGGTACCTCGACGACCCCGAGGCGACCGCGGCGGCGATCGACGCCGACGGCTGGCTGCACACCGGCGACGTCGGCAGCCTGGACGAGGCCGGCAACCTGCGGATCACCGACCGGCTCAAGGACATGTACATCTCCGGCGGGTTCAACGTGTACCCGGCCGAGATCGAGCAGACGCTGGCACGGCACCCGGCCGTCGCCGACGTCGCGGTGGTCGGAATTCCGGACGACCGGATGGGCGAGGTCGGCTGCGCCTTCGTCGTACGCCGACCGGGCTCGGACCTCACCGCCGAGGACGTGGTCGCGTTCGCCCGGGAGCGCCTCGCCAACTACAAGGCCCCGCGGGAGGTGGAGTTCATCGACGCGCTCCCCCGCAACGCCGGCGGCAAGGTCCTCAAGAACGACCTTCGCCAGACCAAGAAGGACAGCTGAAGTGAATCTCGACCTGACCCCCGACGAGCTCGCGTTCCAGGCAGAGGTCCGCGCCTGGCTCGAGGCCAACGTGCCGGCGCAGCCGCTGCCCTCGATGGACACCGCGCAGGGCTGGGCCCTGCACCAGGAGTGGGAGGCGAAGCTCGCCGCAGAGCGGCTCTCGGTCGTCTCCTGGCCGCGCGAGTTCGGGGGCCGCGAGGCCTCCCTGGTCGAGTGGGTCATCTTCGAGGAGGAGTACTACCGCGCTGGTGCGCCCGGACGGGTGAGCCAGAACGGGATCTTCCTGCTCGCGCCGATCATCTTCGACCACGGCACCCCCGAGCAGCAGGCGCGGTTCCTGCCCTCGATGGCCACGGGCGAGAAGATCTGGGCGCAGGCGTGGTCCGAGCCGGAGGCCGGGTCCGACCTGGCCTCGCTGCGCTCCACCGCGGTGCGTGACGAGGCCCGCGGCGGTTGGGTGCTCAACGGCCAGAAGACCTGGTCGTCCCGGGCGACGTACGCGCACTGGGGCTTCGGCCTGTTCCGCAGCGATCCCACCAGCGAGAAGCACGCCGGCCTGACCTACTACCTGTTCCCGCTGGACGCCGAGGGCATCACGGTCCGTCCGATCGCCCAGCTCGACGGAGAGGCGGGCTTCGCGGAGATCTTCTTCGACGACGTCTTCGTCCCGGACGCCGACGTCCTCGGGGCCGTGGGCGCCGGTTGGAACGTCGCGATGAGCACGGCGGGCAACGAGCGCGGACTCTCGCTGCGCTCACCCGGCCGCTTCTGCGCGGCCGCAGACCGGTTGCTCGACCTGTGGCGCACCAACGGTGCGGACCACCCCGAGGCCCGGGACCAGGTCGTCGACGCCTGGATCGGGGCCCAGGCCTACCGCCTGTTCACCTGGGACACCGTCACTCGGCTCGCCGACGGTGGCGAGATGGGTGCGGCCGGATCGGTGAACAAGGTGTTCTGGAGCGAGCTCGACATCGCGATCCACGAAGCCGGCCTCGACCTGCTCGGAGCGGATGCCGAGCTGCTGGAGACGCCCTGGATGGACGGCTACGTGTTCTCGCTGTCCGGCCCGATCTACGCCGGCACGAACGAGATCCAGCGCAACATCGTCGCCGAGCGGATCCTCGGCCTCCCCCGCGAGCCCAAGGGAGCGACCAAGTGAAGTTCGAGCTGACCGAGGACCAGGTCGCGTTCGCCTCCGCCATCACGGACCTGATGCGGGCCGGCGACTCGGTCGCTGTCGCGCGGGCGTGGGCTTCGGGTGACACCGGGCCCGGGGTGGCGCTGTGGAAGCGGCTCGCCGATCTCGGCCTGACCGCGCTGGTCGTGCCCGAGGACGAGGGCGGTCTGGGCGGCACCCTGGTCGACCTGGTCGTCGCCTTCGAGGTGCTCGGCCGCGAGCTGGCCGTCGGACCGTGGATCGAGTCCGCGGCTCTCGCCCCGCAGCTGGAGGGCGAGATGGTCACGGCCGCTGCTCTTCCGCTGGCGCCGTACGCCGCCGACGCCGGTGTCGCCCGGCTGTTGTCAGGGACGGCCGGGGCTTCGCACGCCTCGATCGACTCGACACGTTCGTTGACCGAGGTCGCGGGGGCTGATTCCTTCGATCCCGCCGCGCTCGACCGTGCGGTTCTCGCCGCCTCGGCCCAGCTCCTCGGGGCGGGCGAGCGCGTGCTGGCCGATTCGGTCACCTACGTGAAGCAGCGCAAGCAGTTCGGCCGTGAGATCGGCTCGTACCAGGCGATCAAGCACCAGCTCGCCGACGTCCGGATCGCGCTCGACTTCGCCCGTCCGCTGGTGCTCGGCGCCGCCCTGGGCGAGGTGCCGGCCTCCGCGGCCAAGGTCGCGGCCTCGGACGCGGCGTACCTGGCGGCCCGCACCGGCCTCCAGGTGCACGGAGCGATCGGCTACACCGCGGAGTTCGACCTGTCGCTCTGGCTGAACCGGATCCGGGCCCTCGTCACTGCCTGGGGTACGCCGGCCTACCACCGGGCCCGGGTCCTGGCTGTGCTCGAAGAGACGCGGGCCGGCTGATGCACTTCGCCCGTACCGAGGAGCAGGACGAGCTAGCCGCCACCGTCCGCGCGCTGCTGACCAAGCGGTCCGACAGCGCGGCCGTCCGAGCCGCGCTCGAGACGGAGGCCGGGTACGACGAGGGCCTGTGGTCGGCCCTGTGCGAGCAGGTCGGCGTCGCCGCGCTGGCCGTGCCCGAGGAGCACGACGGCTTCGGGGCCTCGCTCGTCGAGACCGCGGTCGTCCTCGAGCTGCTCGGCGAGTTCCTCACCCCGGCGCCGCTGCTGGCCAGCGCGCTGCTCGCGGCGCAGACACAGCTGCACGGATCCCAGGACGCGAAGGCGGACCTGCTCCCCCGGCTGGCGGCCGGGGAGGTGCTCCCGTTCGTCCTCGGCGAGGTCGTCCTCGAGCCTGCAGACCCGGGCGTCTCGATGGACCAGACCCTGCGGCTGGGTGTGGCTCCAGCCGAGGCCGGGATGCCGGAGGACGTCCGCTGGATCGCCGTGGCGTTGACCACGGCGCTCCAGGTAGGAGGAATGCAACGGGCGCTGGACATGACCGTCGCGTACTCGAAGGAGCGGGTGCAGTTCGGGCGCCAGATCGGCTCGTTCCAGGCCCTGAAGCACCGGATGGCCGACATGCTCGTCAAGGTCGAGGCCTCGCGTTCTGCCAGCTGGGGCGCGACCGCTGCGGCCGCGGCGTACCTGGATGCACCGGGCCCCGGCACGCTCGCCGTCCTCGAGCGCCGGGCGGCGGCCGCGGGCTCGTACTGCTCGGACGCGTTCGACCTCGTCGCCAGCGAGATGATCCAGCTGCACGGCGGCATCGCGATCACCTGGGAGCACGACGCGCACCTGGTCTTCAAGCGCGCGCACGCACTTGCGCAGCTCAACGGGCCGGCCCACCGGCTCCGCGCCGCGCTCCTGGACTGACCGGTCAGACGGCGACGCGCGAGGGCTTGAGCCCTGCGACGATCTCCTCACGGGCGAAGCGGCGCACGAGCACGGCGATGAAGTCCTGGATCTTCGCCGAAGGCTCGATGTCCTGACGCCAGCGGGTGACGATCGCCTGAACCTGCTCCCTGCTGTGCGTGGCGGAGAACTCCTTGCTGAAGTCCTCCACGATCGTGCTGATCTGCTGCTCGATTCCTGGTGCGTCCACGGGCCTGCTCCTCAGGAGAGAGATGACCTAGGGGGTCACCAGCATTCTGACCACCCGCAGGTGAACAACAGGTGAACGACGCTCAGGCGGCGTGTTTCCGCGGGCGCCCGCGCGGGGGCTTGCGGTCGACCACGACCCCGTTGAGGAAGATCTGGCCGCCCCAGACGCCGTGGGGCTCGTGCCGTTCGACCGCGCCGGCCAGGCACAGGTCCTTCACCGGGCAGGACGCGCACAGGTCACGGGCGACGGCGAGCTGGGACTGGCCGTCGGCGAAGAACAGGTCCGCGTGAGTGCTGCAGGGGAGCTCGTTCATGGAGCCCAGACTGGTCATCTGAGGTAGGGCGCCACATCGGGAAGATGCCTTAGATGAACCCTGAGGTTCAGCAAATCCTTGCGCTCAACGGCTGCTGCGCGCGGTCCTCCCGCGGACGATCCCGATGAAGGTCTGCACCGCCGGGTCCTCGTTCGCGACCAGCCAGGCCAGCCCCACCGGGGACTCCTCGGCGTCGGTGACCGGGCGGTACTCGACGTCCTTGCGGTGGTGCAGGCGCGCCAACGACATCGGCACCAGCACGTAGCCGGAGCCCGCGGCGGCCGTCTCAAGCGCCATCGGCAGGTCCAGGTCTCCGAACTCGGCCAGGATGTCGAGCTCGTCGGCCAGGTCGGCCAGGCTCAGCTCCTCGTACGCCGTCGCGGGGTGCTCCTTCGCGAACACCGCCACCGCCACCTCCCGGTACAGCGGGATCAGGTGCATCCCGTCGCGGCCGATCTCCCCGCGGACCAGGCACATGTCCAGCTCGCCGTCGCGCAGCTGGCGCTCGGCGTCCTGCGCCGCGACCATCCGCAGGTCCAACGGGCGCCGCTCGCGCTCGGCCCAGGTGCGCTCCCACTTGCCGGGCAGCACGCCAGGGGCGTAGCCGAGGCGGAACGGTGTGAGATCTTGCACTCGAGAACCCTAGCCGCCTGTCGGATGCGTCATACCGGCCGGTAAGTCCCGGTGATAACTTCCGGCTCATGCGTTCCGCCAAGGATTTCTTCACGCCCCTCGCCGTCGGCGCCCCGGCCCCCCTCCGGGAGATCCCGGCCCGGCCCAGCCGCGCGATCCACTTCTTCGACCCCGGCAACGAGAAGATGGCCGCCAAGGTTCCCGACATGGTCGGCACCGTGGACGTCCTGCTCGGCAACCTCGAGGACGCCGTCAAGGCCGAGAACAAGGAGATCGCCCGCGAGGGCCTGGTCAAGATCGGCCAGTCAGTTGATTTCGGGCCCACCCAGTTCTGGACCCGGATCAACTCCCTGGACTCCCCCTGGGTGCTCGACGACCTGACCACGCTGGTCCCCGCGATCGGCGACAAGCTCGACGTGATCATGGT
>JBJMIP010000342.1:0-10543 GCA_045806825.1 Marmoricola sp. | reverse complement strand
CCGATCGACGCGATCCTCTTCGGCGGTCGCCGCAAGACCACGATCCCGCTGGTCTCCGAGGCTCGTGACTGGACCCACGGCACGTTCCTCGGTGCGACCCTGTCGTCCGAGACCACGGCGGCCGCCGTCGGGCAGGTCGGCGTCGTGCGTCGTGACCCGATGGCGATGATCCCGTTCATCGGCTACAACGCCGGTGACTACTTCAGCCACTGGATCAACATGGGCAAGGACAACGACGCGTCCAAGATGCCCAAGATCTTCTACGTGAACTGGTTCCGCCTGGATGCGGACGGCAAGTTCCTGTGGCCGGGCTTCGGCGAGAACAGCCGCGTGCTCAAGTGGATCATCGAGCGCATCGACGGCCAGGCCGCGGCGATCGAGACGCCGATCGGCCACGTGCCGGCGCCGGGATCGTTCGACATCGACGGCCTGGACATGACCGAGGAGCAGCTCACCGAGGCACTCAAGGTCGACGTCGAGGAGTGGAAGGCCGAGATCCCGCAGATCCAGGAGTGGTTCGACAAGTTCGGCGACGACCTGCCGGGCGTGTTCTGGACCGAGCTCGACGGACTGAAGGCGCGCCTCGGGGTCTAACCCAGCGGCACGACGACGAGGGCCGCACCCGGTGGGTGCGGCCCTCGTCGCGTACCGGCACCAACGGGTGTCCGATATTGCAGGTTTCTGCGATAGTCCAAGGGTGAGCACTGAGTTCGACAGCGCCCATCGCGAGCTGTTGCAGAACGACGCTGGAGCGCTGTTCCAGAAGATCGTCCTGGAAGGCTCGATCGCCCGGGACGACGAGCGGATCGTCGAGGGCGGACCCGAGCGGGTCAACTTCGCGTTCCTGCTCGACCTCGGCCTGCTCGCGCTCGATCCGTCCACCGACAGCTACCTGCCGGTGGACCCGGCGATCGTCCAGTCCCGCGTCGTCGCCCCGATGGGGCAGCGCGCCGCCGAGCTGCTCGCGGAGTCGACCGGCTGGGCCACCACCTTCGCGGACCTGGGTCTGGCGTACCGGCGGACGGCGCCCAGCGACCTGCCGATCGTCGAGCTGCGGGGGCTGCCGAACATCAACCGCTTCCTCACCGCTGCGGTGGGCGACGCCGCCAGCGAGCTGCTCACCGCCCAGCCGGACGGCGCGCGGCCGACCGCGGTCCTCAACGAGGCGATCGAGCGCGACAAGCGGGCGCTGGCGCGTGGCGTGAAGATGCGGACGCTCTACCAGCACTCGGCGCGGCGCAGCGTGGCCACCCGCGAGTACGTCGAGGAGGTCATGAAGGTCGGCGCCGAGGTGCGCACCCTCGACGAGTTCTTCAACCGGCTGATCGTGGTGGACCGTCGACTGGCGATCGTGCCGGGCGCCGAGGGCACCCACGTGGCGATCGCCATCCACGACCCCAGCCTGGTGGCGTACCTGGTCGACATGTTCGAGCGGTACTGGGAGCGCGCCCGGATCTTCAGCGACCGGGAGACGGCGACGGAGCGCGAGATCGCCGACGACGTGCACAACATGACGATCCGGATGCTCGTCGAGGGCCACAGCGACAACGCGAGCGCCAAGCGCGTCGGGGTCAGCACCCGCACCTACGCCGGCTACGTCGCCGCCCTCAAGGCCGAGTACGGCGTGGAGACGAGGTTCCAGCTCGGCTACGCCATCGGCCAGCAGGAGATGCGCGACAACGCCCGCGACGGCACGCCGGGCAGCACGACCTCGACGCAGCCGTAGCCCCGGACGGAGCAACCTCCTCCGGGCATGACAAGAGCGGAGAGTGGGGGTTCTCTCCGCTCTTGTTCACGAGACGGGCCTTCGCGGGCTACGACGTTCGCCTGGGGGGTGACGGTACGTCCTCGTCTCTGGTTCTTCAGTTGTCCCGCAGGATCAGCCCCACCCGGTGTCGCCCAGTGAGAACGGGGAGACCACGTGCTGGTTCAGGTGACTTGCGGGTGCTGCGTTCGCCGGGCCCGAGCCCCCGGCGAAGATTCCGGTAGCGAGGACAACGGCCACTCCCAGACGAGCCAAGTACTTCGTCATCGGTCGATTTCCTCCCTTTAAACCCCAGCGCCAAGGGGTGCGCCCGGTATCCCTGATTCTTCCGAAGGTGCCGTTCCCGCGGGAAGTAGACCAGTTACCTCATGAAGTTGCACTGCACCTTCCTGCAAGTTCGTGCAATGACCGTTCCCCCGCGTGAAATTGCTCAAACATGCAAGAACCCCGCCCGATTCGGGCGGGGTTCTCCGTACTGGCGGAGGTGGAGGGATTTGAACCCTCGATGGGGTTTTAGCCCCAAACCCGCTTAGCAGGCGGGCGCCATAGACCGGACTAGGCGACACCTCCCCGACAGCGAGGGAAAGGTTACCCACCGCGGAGCCCCGGCGGGAAATCGGGCCTGGTTCAGAGCCGGCGGTAGCCGTGCCCCGCGTCGAGCCGACGCTGGAGCTCGTCGACGAACTCCTCCTGGTCGCCCTCGATCAGCGCGACCGGGATCGTGGTCGAGCGGCCGTCGCGCAGACGGAGCTGCACGCAGTCCGCGCCGGCCACCACAGCGGTAGTCAGGTCCTCCACGTCGGTCCAGCGCGCCTGGGTCGCCCCGGCACCCCGGACGAACCGGACCTGGTAGCCGACGTCGTCGACCCGGACGACGTACCAGCGGCGGCCGAGGAAGAACGCGAGGGCGAAGACTCCGACGACCACCAGCAGGATCACCACGCTGAGCACGTCCCCGGGCAGCTCGAGTGCAACCACGACGATCGTCATCACCAGCAGGGTCAACCCGACGGCGGCCAGGAACGCCCCCATCAGCCGTGCCTTCAGCTGCGGGGCCAGCCCGTAGCTGCGCGGTTCAGCGGTGCTCATCCTCCGATTAGATCGTTGCGGGGTGCCGGCACGCGAACCGGGGTAGGACGGAGGTCCCGAATCCCGACCTGGGTCTTGTTTCGGACTGTGGCCTGGGTCACACTCAAGGCTCCACTGTGCACGAACGAAGACGTGGAAGGTGGTGGCTCATGACACTTGAGTCAGCGATCTCGGACCTGCGGAGCACCCTGGGAGGGAGTCGCTCGGCCTCGAACTGGCGCCTGATGACACGTCGGCAGCTGACTGCCGTGCGCGAGGCGTTGAGCGACGAGCGGTTCACCGACTGGGACGGCTGGTTGGCTGCCCGCAGCGGCGCCAGCGACCGTGAGCGACTCCAGCTCGTCGGTCGGCTCACCGCGCTCGGTGGCGGCCTGCTCGACCGGCTCGACACCGACCGGGTGGCCGCGGAAGTACGGCGCGTGCTGCTCGACGTCGAGCACTACCGGCAGAAGGTGCACGACCTCGTCTACGACTCGGTGTCGATGGAGATCGGCGGGTCGGAGTAGCCCCTGCCCGTCTCCCAGGGCTGACGCTCGGCAGAGGGGGAGGGATTCGAACCCCCGGTTGGTTTCCCAACGACCGCTTTCAAGGCGGTTCCGATCGGCCACTCCGGCACCCCTCCTCGCGCCCGGGCGAACCCTGACGCAGGGCCTGAGTCTAGGTCAGTGCTCGAGAACCGCGAGCACGTCACCCTCCTGGATGACGTCGCCAGGAACGACCCGGACCTCGGCCACGGTCCCGTCGACCTCGGCCAGCACCGGGATCTCCATCTTCATGGACTCCAGCAGCATCACCGTGTCCCCGACGCTCACCCGGTCGCCGACGGCGACCGGCACCGTGAGCACGCTGGCCACCATCTCGGCGAGTACCTCGGACGTCGACATGCTCGCGACGCTACCGCCCCGCAGCAGTTACTCGCGCGTTCAGTGCAACGGGCGCGTACGCCGGGGCTCGGGGCGGTGCGCCTCGGCCTCCTCGTCACGCCGGGCACGCCGTCCGTGGCTGCCGGTCAGCGACTGCTCCAGCCGGATGACCAGGTAGCCGACGACGGCACCCACCACGAAGCTGTAGAGGCCGCCCAGCACGATGCTGCGGGCACCGAGGTCGGCCGAGACCAGCCGGGTGGCGATCGGAGCGGTGGCCGTGACGCCGAAGGCGCAGACCCACCAGCCCTGGCGGCGCCGGGCGCGCATGAACACGCCCCAGACCAGGGCCGGGTAGCCGAGCAGGGCGACGATCGGGTGCGGCACGGCGCCGAGGTTGTCCCGGGTCGAGTCGCGGAAGTCGTCCAGCATCCCGACCAGGTCGCGCGAACCCCAGTGCGCGATCGCCTCGCTGTAGGCGAGCGCCAGGACCAGCATCACCACCGCGCCGCCGGCCACGACGTAACCGCGGCGACCGAGGCCGTGCAGGCCCGCGCCGAGGCGGTAGACGAGCGCGAAGGTGCCGACCAGTGACAGCACCAGGACGGCGTACCCGAAGCGGTCGGCGGCTACCTCGGGGTTCTTGTCGACGGCGTACCCGACCGCACCGATCGCACCGACCGCGGAGATCGCGGTGGCGAGGACCGCCTCGCGCAGTGCCAGCAGGAACGTCGCGGCGGGAGTCGTCATCATCACGGCCAGGGTCGCGCCCATCACCCCGGTGCCGACCGCTGCTCCGGCGACCAGCGGGTGCCAGTCACTGACCACGGCACCGATCGCGATCGCCGCACCGAGGCCGGCCGCCCAGATCGGCCTGCCGCCGGTACGGACCGCGAGACCCCACGCGAGCGAGCCCGAGACCACGACCGCCGAGATCTCGCGGATCAGGGTCGGGAGGTCCGGCGCGATCCGGACCAGGACGATGCCGAGCGCTCCCAGCAGGAGCAGGACCAGCCAACCCTCACCGTCGCCCGCAGTGATCCGCTCGACACCGGCTCCTGCCTTCGGCAGCGGCGGACGGGCGGGGGCGTGGTTGCGGGCGTGCGGGCGTGCGGTCGCGGCCCGGGTCTCGGCACGCTTGCGGGCCGGGGTCGGTGTCGTCGACCTCGTCGGCCTCGGTGACGCGGTCCGAACCGCGGGAGCGGGGGTCGCCGGGGGTGCGGGCGCTGCGAGGGGTGCGGCGGCCGGCGCTGCTGCGACGGGCGGGGCAGGAGTGGGCGTGGCCGCGTGCTCGGGAACCGGCGGCTGTGGATCTCTCCGGGGCTCGGTCCGGGGCTCGGTCCGGGCCTCGAACGGTGCGGGTTCCGGCGGACGGTCGGCCGAGGGAGGCAGGTAGGGACGCAGCTCGTCCGCGCGGCGGCGGGCCGGCGGACGGGCGGTGGGTCGCTCGGACGGCGGCAGCACCGGGTAGCCGCCGGCTGGTGGGCGGGACGCCGGGCGAGCAGCAGGTCGGGCATGGGTCGGCGCACCGCCGTAGCGACGGGACGCGCCGGGCTTCTCCGGGGTCGCCTTCCGCCAGCCCGCGGGCCGGGGCTCGGACCGACCCGGAGGCTGCTCTGGGGTGCCCTCGGGCGTGCCCTCAGGAACAGACACCTGGCCCACCTTCGTCTGCGGATCTCACCGGAACAACTTCGAAGATTATCAACGCGTCACATCCGTCGGAGCGCCAGCGCAGGGTTCCGCTCGCGGGCGGCACGGACCGTCGCCAGATCGATCTGCCCGGTCAGCAGCTCCTCGCCCTCGCCGGCCTCGGCGACCACGTCGCCGGTCGGCGCGATGATCGCGGAGTGGCCGCAGTACCGCGGGCCGGGCTGCGCAGCGGCGACCAACCAGGCCACGTTCTCGATCGCCCGCGCGCGGATCAGCGTCTGCCACTGACTCACCTTGCCGGGACCGGCGACCCACGCAGCCGGCAGGACCAGCACCTCGGCACCAGCCGCCGAGAGCGCCCGCGCGAGCTCGGGGAAGCGCAGGTCGTAGCAGGTCATCAGGCCGAGCTGCAGCCCACCGACCTCGGCCACCACGGGCCGGGTCTCGCCGGCGCTCACGATGTCGGACTCCCGCTGGCCGAAGGCGTCGTACAAGTGGATCTTCCGGTACGGAGCTTGCAGGTCCCCGGCCTGGGCGACGATTGTCGTGTTGTAGGGGCGCTCCGGGTCCTGCGACTGCTCGAACATGCCAGCGATCACAGCGGCACCGGTTGTCTCGGTCTTGGCCCGGGCGGCGTTCACGAAGGGACCGTCGAGCGGTTCCGCGACCGGCGCGAGCGGTGAGCCCGGCTCACCGAAGTCGCGGGCGAAGGCCTCCGGCAGCACCAGCAGGTCGGTCCCGTCCGGGACCTGCAGGTCGGCGAGGGCGGCACGGTTCACAGCGGGATCGAGGTCGGAGGCGTGCTGCCACACCGTTACCTGCAGCTGCTCGCCCATGCGACCAGACTAGATGCACTCCAGGTGACAGACTGCCCGCGTGGAGACGAGCAGGACCGGTGCCGTGATCCTCACCGGCGGGAGCTCCGTCCGGTTGGACGGGGCCGACAAGGCGTCCATCGAGCTGGGCGGCCTGACCCTCCTCGAGCACGCCCTGGGCGCGATGCTCGACGTCGACGAGGTCGTCGTGGTCGGCGACCCCGTCCCCACCACCCGCCCGGTGACGTTCACCCGGGAGGACCCGGCCGGCGGCGGTCCTGCGGCCGGCGTGCTCGCCGGCCTGCGTGCCTTCGCCCGCCGGCCCGACCTGCTGGTCGTGCTCGCCGTCGACATGCCGCTCGTCACCAGCGCGACCGTCCGCAGGCTGCGCGACGCGGCCAGCGGCGACGGGGCCGTGCTGGTGGACCAGGACGGCAAGCTGCAGTACCTGTGCGCGGCGTACCGGCCCGAGGGCCTGGACCGGGTGCGTCCCTCCTACGAGGAGGAGCACGGATTGTCGATGCGCGCGCTGGTCAGCGGGCTCGAGCTGGTCCGGATCCCGGCGTACGGGCCGGAGACCCGTGATCTGGACACCTGGGCCGACCTCGTGGAACTTCGGGAAACCTTCGGCGACTGATTGCTTCTGACCCTTGCATCACGCCGCGATCCTGGGTGATCGTTGCAGGGTGAATCTGCACGACTGGATCGATGAGCTCTGCGACGCCCTCGACGTGGAGATCGACCTCGACGAAGCGCTGATCCTGGATGTGGCTCGCGAGGCCGCGCACAACGTTGCGCGACCTGCCGCACCGATCACGACCTTCCTGCTCGGGTACGCCGCTGCCAGCTCGAACGGCGACCCGGACGAGATCGAGCGCCTTGCCGGCGCTGCGCAAGATCTCGCCCTCCGCTGGGACAAGCCGGCGGACGTGCTGGAGCACGAGGACGATGACCCCGAGGTCGAGGAGGAGCTCGCATCGGTCGACGCCTGAGCGCTGCCCCTAACCTGAGGGCATGCGAGCTGTTGTCGTGCCCGAACCGGGCGGTCCCGAAGCCCTCGTCGTCACCGAGCGTCCCGATCTGACGCCGGGTCCCGGCGAGGTCGTCCTCGATGTCGTCGCCAGCGCGGTCAACCGCGCCGACACCCTGCAGCGGATGGGGTTCTACCCACCTCCGCCCGGCGCCAGCGACGTGATCGGGCTCGAGTGCTCCGGCCGCGTGCGCGCCGTCGGGGAGGGCGTCGAGAGCTGGTCCGTCGGCGACGAGGCCTGCGCCCTGCTCGCCGGCGGCGGGTACGCCGAGCAGGTCCTGGTTCCGGCCGGACAGCTGATGCGCATCCCGGCGGGAGTGCCGCTGGAGCTCGCCGCGGCGCTTCCCGAAGTCGCCTGCACGGTGTGGTCGAACGTGTTCATGCTCGCCCACCTCCAGCCCGGTGAGACCTTCCTGGTGCACGGTGGCGCCGGTGGCATCGGCACCTTCGCGATCCAGACCGCGGCAGCCCTGGGCGCCCGGGTCTTCACCACCGCAGGGACTCCCGAGAAGCAGCAGCTGTGCCTGGATCTCGGTGCGCACCGGGCGATCAGCTACCGCGACGAGGACTTCGTCGCGATCCTCGGCGAGGCCGGCGGCGCCGACGTCATCCTCGACAACATGGGCGCGAAGTACCTCGGCAGCAACGTCTCCGCGCTGGCCACCGAGGGTCGGCTGGTGATCATCGGCATGCAGGGCGGTACCCGCGGCGAGCTCGACGTCGCGGCACTGATGGCCAAGCGCGGTGCGGTGATCGCGACCTCGCTGCGGGCACGTCCGACCGCGGAGAAGTCGGCGATCTGCCGTGCCGTCGAGGAGCACGTCTGGCCGCTGGTCGAGTCCGGGAAGATCAAGCCGATGGTGGAGGCGGAGTTCTCGCTCGAGGAGGCCGGCGCCGCGCACGCGCTGATGGAGGCAGGCGAGCACACCGGCAAGATCCTCTTGAGCACCGCGAAGTCCTGAGCACCCCAGAAGGGCGTCCTCGGCCCGTTGGCTAGGCTTCCGACCATGTCGAGCCAGCAGCCCGAAGAGCAGGACCCGCGCGTGGTGATCATCGACCCGCAGGGTCAGCCGACGTTCGCCGCGCCCGCTGACGCTGACGCCGAGGAGGACGGCGAGCAGGTCACCGACCTGGTCGAGGAGCCTGCCAAGGTGATGCGGATCGGCAGCATGATCCGGACGCTGCTCGAAGAGGTGAAGGCCGCGCCGGTCGACGAGGCCGGGCGCAGCCGCCTCGCGAGCGTCCTGAAGACGTCGATCGCCGAGCTCAAGCAGGGCCTCGCCCCCGAGCTCGGTGACGAGCTCGACCGGCTGATCGAGCCCTTCTCCGACCAGACGCCGTCGGAGTCCGAGCTGCGGATCGCCCAGGCGCAGCTGGTCGGCTGGCTCGAGGGTCTCTTCCACGGCATCCAGACCGCGATCTACGCCCAGCAGATGGCGGCCCGCGCGCAGCTGGAGCAGATGCGGGCGCTCCCGCCCGGCGCAGTTCCGGGCGCGCCACCCGGCCCGGTCGACGCCGCCGCTGAGCGCAGCTCGGGCGGGATGTGCCTCTAGGCCTTGCGCCTGATCCAGATCAGGAAGCCGAGCGCACCTGCGAGCACCAGTCCGGTGATCACCACCGTGTACCAGGGGGTTCCGTTGATCGGGGCCTGGTCGACCGCTCCTGGCTGATTGCCCGGGGTGGCGAACGGACCAGTCGGTGGCTCCCCGGTGATGGTGGCGATCTTGGCCGCCAGCGCCGCGTCGTACGGGACCGCGCCGCCGGCACACAGCGAGACGCCCATCTGGCCGGGGTGCCTGCCCTGGATGAAGATCAGGTAGCGCTTGTCGGTGACCAGCGACCCCAGACCGCAGGCCGACTCCTGGGCGGCGCCGGTCAGCTTCTCCTTCTCGGCAGCCTTTCCCTTGTAGACCTTCGCGACGTTCACGCTGTACGTCGTGCTGATGCCGTTGGTGGCCACCCAGTCCAGGGTGGCGTCCACGATGGTGCCGGCCGACTGCACCTGCTCGGCGGTGGTCCGCGCGACACAGCTGCAGGCCCAGGAGGTCTGCGGGGTCAGCACGAGCATCCCGGCGGTCACCGCCAGGACGAAGACGAGCCTCGCGGACCTGAGCATGGTTCCAGCCTGCCGCGCGCCCGGTCAGGAGTCGAGCAGCAGCTCGATGACCTCGGCCACACCGTCGGCGTCGTTCGTCCCCGCGACGTGGCTGGCCACCTCCCGGACGCTCGGGTGCGCGTTCGCCATCGCGTAGGACGTCCCGGCCCACTCCAGCATCGGCAGGTCGTTCGGCATGTCTCCGAAGGCGATCACCTGGTCGGGGCCGATCCCCCGTTCAGCCGCGAAAACGGCAAGCGTTGAGGCCTTGGTGACCTGGTGCGCGCTGATCTCCAGCAGCGTGGATGCCGACGACCAGGTGATCTCGGCCAGGTCGGCCGCCACCGTGAGCGCCGCGTCCCAGAACGGCTGCGGGTCGAGCTCCTCGTGGCGGGCCAGGATCTTGAGCACCGGTCCGTCGGCGATCTCGGCGAAGCTGGAACGACGACTGCCCTCCGGTACCGGGTAGCGCTCCATGAACCCGGTCTCCAGCGCGATGCCGGACAAGGTCTCGACGGCGAAGTTCGTGCCCGGGACCGCGGCCCGGATGCGGTCGGCGACCTGCACAGCGACGGTCGGCTCGATCGCCCGGACCAGGTACGGCGAGGACGAGGCGACGTCCCAGATGAGCGCCCCGTTGGACACGATCGCGTGACCGTGCCCGCCCACGTGGTCGAAGACGTCCTTGGCCCAGCGCAGCGGACGCCCGGTGACGAAGACGACCTCGATGCCTGCCTGCTCGGCGGCGAGCAGCGCAGCCTGGGTGCGCGGCGTGATGGTCCCGTCCGAGTGCACGAGCGTGCCGTCCAGGTCCGTCGCGATCAGCCGGGCCGGTCTCGGCTCAGCAGGAGGTTGCTCCGCAACCGTCTCGCGGGGCTCGAAAGGCTCGGAGGGCACGTGTCGAGGCTAGCGTTCCTTGTATTCAACCAATTGGTTGAGTATGGTCGCGGCATGACGTCGAACCCAGCCTCCGAGCACCGCGAGATCGCCGGCGCGTTCGGTGCGCTCGTCCGCAGCGCCGATCCCAGCCGGTGGGACGACCAGTCCCCGGTCCCCGACTGGCGGGCGCGCGACGTCGTCGACCACCTGGTCACGTGGCTACCGGACCTGCTGAGCTCCGGGTCCTCCGCGCGGCTGGAGGCCGGGCCCTCCGCGGCCGACGACCCGGTCGCAGCGTGGGAGCACCACGAAGCGGCGGTGCAGGCACTCCTCGACGACCCGGCGACCGGCGGACTG
>JBJMIP010000341.1:0-9177 GCA_045806825.1 Marmoricola sp. | reverse complement strand
CCTGGTACCGCGACCGCAACGTCGCCTCCCAGCCGGTCTTCTTCCCCGGCACCCACGAGCTGGACCCGGACGACACCGCGGTCACCGGCTTCTCGGTGCCGGCCGACGGCACGGTGAGATCGTCCCCGTTCCTGCTCCGCGCCGGCGTCACCTACCGCGTGGTCGCCACGGGAGCGGTCCGCATCGACCCAGTCACCCTGGGCGACGCGAACTGCGTGCACACCAGCGCCGGTTACGTGCCCACCGATCGCGGTGATCTCCTCGGGCTCCCGGACCCCACTACGCCGCCCGACCCCGGAACCGACCCCGGAACCGGTTGGGACGGCGGCTCCGGCGGCAGCTGGAACGGCGGGGGTGGCTGGGGCGACACCCCCGGCAGCGACCACGCCGCCAGCCCGTACGCGCTCCCGCTGCTGACCACGAGCGGCCTGCTGGTCGGCAACGCGCTGCGCTGGGAGGGCGACTGCACGTTGGCCCACACCTACGAGGCCTGGTTCACCCCGACCGTGACCCAGCGGCTCTACGCCCGGTACGTCGACCCGACGCCGGCGGACAACAGCGGCTCGATGAAGATCTACGTCGCCCGCGACGACATCACGCTGGCGTCGCTGAAGAAGTAGCCGTCAGTCGCGCTCCTGCCAGGTGCACAGGCAGACGCGGTTGTCCTCCGCGTCGGCCAGCACCCAGAACCGGGGTGCGCGGTCGTCGCTGACCAACCTGCCCCCGGCCGCGACGGCCGCGTCGATCCGCGGCTGGACCAGGTCCGCCTCGACCCAGACGTCGGGGTGCCAGCGCTGCCGCGGCTCTTGGGAGCCCGAGGACTGGAACCAGATCAGCGGGAGCACCCCGGCCGGGTCGGTGACGTCGCGCCACCCGTCGCCTCCCGCGAGCTCCACGTCCAGCACGGCAGCCCAGAAGGGCGCGATCGCAGCGCCGTCCGGGCTGTCCAGCCCGAGCTCGAACCGGGACTGGCCGCTGCGGTCGAGCTCGACCCCGGCTGCGGCAGCGATGTCCTCGATCCTGCGCGCCAGCCGGACGTCGCGGTCGGTGATGCCGCCGGCGTCGTGACTGCTCAGGCGGACGTCGAGCCGTGAGTACCGCAGGTCGAGGTCCGGGTGGTGGTTCATCTCCTCGGCGGCCGCGCCGATGGCGTTGAGGACCGCCAGGCCGGTGGCGAAGTCGCCCGTCCGGATGCGGGTCTGCAGGCCCCCCACGAGGTTGGCCCACGAGCTCAGCCCGAGGTCGGCGACCTCGAGCCCGGTCAGCTTCTGCGTGCTCGATCCAGTGCTCATACCTGCATGCTTACCTGTGAACGGGTAACCCACCAGGGCCGGCGCCGTTTCAGTAGGCGGGCTGGAGCAGCAGGCTCTTCCACGAGTCGTCGCCGTACAGGCGCTGGGCGCCGCCGTCGTAGACGACGTTGGACGCGCCCGGCTCGTCGCTCCAGGTCAGCCGGTGGGTCGCGACGTCGTACGTCGCGACCGGGGTGTCGCCGCGCAGCGCGGTCCCGACCCGGGGCGCGTTCTGGGAACCGCGGGCGTTGGACTTCGACGCCGGCTCCGAGCAGTGCGCGTCGGTGTCCATCGGCTTGTTCGACCCGTCGGTCGGCGAGCGGCGTTCGTTCGGGTCGTAGCCCTGCTCGCAGACGGCCGGGGTCGGGTTGAAGACGAACCCGAAACGTGCGTCGTAGCCGTCGGGGTTCTTCGCCACGACGGTGAACCCGGTGGCGACCATGTAGGGGTAGACGACGAGGACCTGCCGGATGCCCGGCAGGTGGTGGCTGATCACCCGTCCGGTGGTGACCAGGTTGTTGATCAGGCCACCGAGGTCGACCTTGTTCGTCTCCAGGAACGTGCGGAGCTCGTTGGCGGTCGCTGAGCCGTTGTCGATCAGCGTGCGCAGCGCGGTGTCGTTGTCGGCCAGCGTGCCGCTGAACAGCGCCAGGTTCTGCGCGAAGCTGCGGATCGCCGAGCCCTTGTCCGACTGCGTGCGCAGCACCGTGTTCGCGTCCTTGATCAGGGCGGTGGTGACGTCGAAGTTGTCGTTCGCGCTCTTGATGAACGCGTTCGAGGTGTCGATGATCTGTGCCAGTGCCGGACCGGTGCCCTGGAAGCCGGCGCCCAGCTCGTCGACGACCGTGCGGAGCTGGTCCTGCGGCACCGAGGTCACCAGCTGGTCGAGGTTGGTGAGGATCTCGGTCGTGGAGACCGGGACCGCGGTGTCCTCGGGCTGGATCACCGAGCCGTTGTGCAGGTACGGGCCCGCGTCGGTGTTGGGGTCGAGCTCGACGTACTGCTCGCCCACGGCAGACTTGTTGCCGACCAGCGCGAGCGTGTCGCGCGGGATGCGGTCGTACTGGTTGTCGATGCTCAGCTGGACGTCGACGCCGTCCTTGATCAGCTCCATGTCGGTGACCTGGCCGATCCGCACACCTCGGTAGGTGACCTCGGCGCCGGTGAAGATCCCGCCGGACTGCGAGAAGTGGGCGTTGACCTGGTAGTTGGTGTTGAACACCAGCCGGTCCAGACGCGCGTACCGGGCGCCGGCGTAGGAGATGCCGATGAGACTGACGAGCACGAAGACGAACAGCTGCGCTTTGGTGCGTCGCGTCAGCACGTTCCCTCCTCGATCGGTTGTCCTGGTCGTTCCCCCGATGAATGGTCGCAGATCGGGCGCGAGGAGAACGAATCTCCTCCAAAAGATCAGACCCTGGTAGCAGTCCGGACCTTGTCGAGCTCCCAGTACGCCCGCATCGAGGTGATCAGGCCATCCGCGTCGACGCGGTAGACCGTGACGATGTCGATCTCGGCCCCCGAGCCGTCGGCGAACCAGGTCCGGAACGTGCCCTCCTGGGCTGCGGAGTCGCCGCAGGCGTAGGAGGAGCGGATCTCCACGTCGAACTGCGCGACGGGCGCGATGGCGACCTCCCAGAAGTGCTCGATCCCGGCGCGCCCGTGGTGGCCGACCCCGTCGGCGTCGAAGATCGAGGGCCCGACCGGGTCGAAGATCTCGCACTCGGCGGCCCAGAGCGCGAGCCAGCCCTCGCGGTCGCGAGCGCAGGCACGGGCCAGGGCCTTGCGCTGGGCGTCGCGGGCCGGGTGCGGCTCGTCGGTCGCGAGCCAGCGGACGTCCGTGTTCGGGGTGCTCATGACCCGGAGCCTAGATCCGGTGGAATGATTCTCCGTCTCGGTGGGTATGCCTCATCGACTCTCCTCACAACTCGGGCACTGCGGAGGAACCACCGATGAGCCACACGACCAAGCGCACTGAACGACGCCATGCGAGCGAGCCGCCGTTGCCGGACGCGCTGACCACCCTGGACGGTGACCCGATCCCGGTCTGGGACGCCGAGGCTGCGGACCCGATCGCCTACCTGGCCTCGGTGATGGACCTGCTGCCCGGCTCGCGGGCACGTCAGGCTCAGGTCGCCGCCCGCAGTTGAGCTCTGTCGCTAGTGGGCCATGTCCACGAAGCGCGAGTAGTGACCCTGGAACAGCACCGTCACGTCCCTGGTGGGTCCGTTGCGGTGCTTGGCGACGATGATGTCTGCCTCGCCGGGGCGGGTCGACTCCTTCTCGTAGGCGTCGTCGCGGTGCAGCAGCATGACGATGTCCGCGTCCTGCTCGATCGAGCCTGATTCACGCAGGTCGCTCATCATCGGGCGCTTGTCCGCGCGCTGCTCGGCGCCACGGTTCAGCTGCGAGAGCGCCACGATCGGGACCTCGAGCTCCTTGGCCAGCAGCTTGATCTGCCGGGAGAACTCCGAGACCTCGAGCTGACGGGACTCGACCTTGCGGCCCGAGCTCATCAGCTGGAGGTAGTCGATGACGATCAGCTTCAGGTCGTGGCGCTGCTTGAGCCGCCGCGCCTTCGCCCGGATCTCCATCATCGTCATGTTCGGCGAGTCGTCGATGAACATCGGGGCGCTGGAGACCTCGCCCATCTTCCGCGCCAGCTTGGCCCAGTCGTCGTCGCTCATCGGACCGTTGCGGATGTGGTTGAGCGGGATCTTGCCCTCGGCCGAGAGCAGTCGCATGGTGATCTCGGAGCGCGTCATCTCCAGGCTGAAGATCACGCTGGTCATGTTGTTGTGGATCGACGCCGCCCGGCAGATGTCCAGGCCGAGCGTGGACTTGCCCATGGCGGGTCGCGCCGCGACGATCACCATCTGGCCGGCCTGCAGGCCGTTGGTGAGCTCGTCGAGGTCGGTGAACCCGGTGGGGACGCCGGTGAGGCTGCCGTCGCGGTTGGAGATCGCCTCGATCTCGTCGAGCGTGCCCTCCATGATCGCGCTCAGCGGGGCGTAGTCCTCCGACGAGCGGTTCTCGGTGATCGCGTAGATCTCCGCCTGGGCCCGGTCGACGGTGTCGTCCACCTGGCCCTCACCGGCGTAACCGAGCTGGGCGATCTTGGTGCCGGCGTCGACGAGGCGGCGCAGGATCGCCTTCTCCCGGACGATGTCCGCGTAGTAACCGGCGTTGGCTGCGATCGGGACGCTCGCCGAGAGCGTGTGCAGGTACGGCGCGCCGCCGATCTTGACCAGCTCGCCGCGGCGCTGGAGCTCGGCGGACACGGTGACCGGGTCGGCCGGCTCGCTGCGCGAGTACAGGTCGATGATCGCGTTGAAGATGGTCTCGTGGGCCGGGCGGTAGAAGTCGTGCGCCTTCGCGACCTCGAGCACGTCCGCGATCGCGTCCTTGGAGATCAGCATCGAGCCGAGGACGCTCTGCTCCGCGTCGACGTCCTGCGGCGGCATCCGGCCGGCCCAGTGCTCCTGGTTGCCGTGGTCGCCACCGCCACCGAACACCGGGACGGGGCCTGGGGCATCGTCCGGGTAGCCCGCGAAACCGGCCTCGCCCACTCCGGCGGACTCGGTCATGCTCATCGGATTCCCCCTCCGAATCGACCCTGGTGACAGTGGTGCAGGTGGTGCTGGATTTCACGCTAGGGGTGACCACCCCCAAGACCTGAGGATCCCCGACTGCGCGACACTAAGTCCTCCCGGAGGTCGGACCAAGTCCGTTATCCACACCAGGGTGTGGATAACCCTGTGGGCGGTGTGGAACACGCAGAAAATCCTGTGCACAGGCTGGTGGTCCCGCTGTGGACGCAATTCTGGCTTTTCTATTTGCACCCACTCTGACCTGCGGTTTCGTCCATCCACGGCCTGTGGAAAAAAGAATTCGGTCTGGTTTCTGTTCACCGTTTCGTCATCTGGGATGGGTCGGTGGCTATGTCGACTTATCCTCTGAACGATTCAATTACCCACAGGCCAGGACGGTTATCAACAGGCATTCGCCAGGAGCACGCGACGAGGATCGGGAGATCCTCCGGCTCGCCGTACCGGCGTTCCTGGCTCTGGTCGCCGAGCCGCTGTTCCTGCTCGCGGATTCGGCGATCGTCGGCCATCTGGGCACCGCCGAGCTTGCCGGGCTCGGGATCGCCGGCGCGGTGCTCAGCACCTTGATCAGCCTGTGCATCTTCCTCGCCTACGGCACCACCGCCTCGGTCGCACGCCGGATCGGGTCCGGCGACGTCGCCGGAGCGGTGCGCACCGGGATCGACGGCATCGGGCTCGCGGTGCTGATCGGTCTGGTGATCACGACCGTCGGCGCGCTGACGACCCGATCCCTGGTGGCGCTGTTCGGGGCCGGCGACCGCGTCGCTGATCAGGCGGAGCAGTACTTGCGGATCGGATTCCTCGGCGCGGTGCCGTTACTCGTGATGCTGGCGGCCACCGGGATCCTCCGCGGGCTGCAGGACACCCGCACGCCGCTGGTGGTCTCCGTGGTCGGCAACGCGGTGAACGTCGGCCTGAACCTGCTGCTCGTGTACGGCCTGGGCCTCGGTATCGGGGGCTCGGCACTGGGCACGGTGCTCGCCCAGGCCGCGTCGGCGGCCGTGATGCTCGTGGTCGTCGACCGGGCCGCACGCCGCCACGGCGTCCCCCGTCGCCCGTCCCGCGCAGGCATCGCCGGAGCCGGGCGCGCAGGTGTACCCCTGCTGCTCCGGACGGTGACGCTGCGAGCCAGCCTGCTGGTGATGACCTTCGGTGCCACCTCCCTGGGCGAGACCGACCTGGCTGCGATGCAGCTGGCGATGACGCTGTGGACCTTCCTCGCCTTCACCCTCGACGCGATCGCGATCGCGGCCCAGGCGATCACCGGGCGCTACCTCGGCGCGGGTGACCTGGACGGCACCCGGAGGATCACCCGACGGATGCTCCGCTGGGGAGCCTGGTCGGGGGTCGCCACCGGCATCGGGCTCGCGGCCGCCTCGCCGCTGCTCGGACCGGTGTTCACCTCCGACGACCGCGTCCAGGACCTGCTCACCGGCGTCCTGCTCGTCGCAGCACTCGCGCAGCCGCTGGCCGGGGTGGTCTTCGTCCTCGACGGGGTGCTGATCGGTGCCGGTGACGGCGGCTACCTGGCCTGGGCGGGGCTGGTCGTCCTGGTGGTCTTCGCCCCTGTTGCGTGGGCCGCGGTCACCCTCGGCGGAACACTGGTCTGGCTGTGGGCAGCCTTCGCGACGGCCTTCATGGGAGGGCGTGCGGTGGTGCTGCTGGCACGGGAGCGGGGCACCGCGTGGATGACCGTAGGGTGAGCCCGTGAGCCCGCTGCAGAAGATCGCCATGGGCCTGGTCCTGATGACCGTGCCGGCGGGCTTCGAGATCGGCGGCTACGTCTGGGACGGCCTGCCTGACCCGCTCGGGTGGCTGCTGGTGATCTCCGGGGTCCTCACGCTGCGAGCGAGCACCGAGCTCGACCTGGAGTGGGTCCTCGGTCTCGCCCGGATCGCCCTGGTCGTCAGCGTGGTGCAGTGGATCCCGCCGCTGTTCGAGCTGTTCCTGCCCGACGACAAGGTCGGCGAGGCGTCGATCAAGTGGGCGTTCTTCCTGCCCCAGGCGGCGTTCCTGTTCCTGCTCGCGCGCACGATCGGCAAGACCGCGATCGAGCAGCACCCGCGGGACAGCTTCGTGGCCGGTCGGTACGGCGTGCTGATGTGGGCTGCCGTCGCGGTGATCGTGCTGCCGCCGATCGGCTACGGCACCGGCCGGGCGAACCTCATCGACGCGGCGGCCGTGGCGATCGGCCTGGTCGACGTCGCCTTCATCTACCAGCTCTTCCGGGTGCACCGGCGGACCTGGCTCGGCGGCCCCGGGCCGCTGCTGATCCACCCGAAGCCCAAGAACGACGAAGGCCGCCCCACTTCGAGCTGAAGTGGGGCGGCACAAGTCGGGCTCGGTGACGAGCCGGTCGAAACCTAGGCGGAGACGACGTTCAGGTTGACCTTCGCCTCGACGTCGTCGTGCACCTTCACGGTGACCGTGTGGGCGCCGAGCGACTTGATCGGGTTACCGACCACGATCGTGCGCTTGTCGACCTCGCCGCCGGCAGCCGTGATGGCCGAGGCGATGTCCGCGGTGGTGACGGCGCCGAACAGGCGACCACCCTCACCGGCACGGACCTTGACCTGGAAGACCGACGCCTCGAGCGTCGCCTTCACCTCGGCCGCGTGGTCGGAGTCGCGCACGGCACGCGAGTCGCGGGCCTTCTTGATCGACTCGATGGTCTTCTCGCCACCACGGGTCCAGCGGATGCCGAAACCACGGGGGATCAGGAAGTTGCGGCCGTAGCCGTCCTTGACCTCGACCACGTCGCCAGGGGCGCCGAGTCCGGTCACTTCCTGCGTCAGGATGAGCTTCATGTCGTCAGTCCCCTTTCTCAGCGAGCCGTCGACGTGTACGGAAGCAGTGCGACCTCACGGGCGTTCTTGACGGCCGTGGCCACGTCGCGCTGGTGCTGCACGCAGTTGCCGGTCACCCGACGGGCACGGATCTTGCCCCGGTCGGAGATGAACTTGCGCAGCAGGTTGGTGTCCTTGTAGTCGATCTCGGACGCCTTGTCCTTGCAGAACTGGCAAACCTTCTTCTTGGGCTTGCGAATCACTGCCTTGGCCATTGTGGTGCTCCTTTCGAGCCCGGCTCACGCCGGAATGGTTGGCTTGATGGATTGATCAGAACGGCGGTTCTTCGGACCCGCCGGGCACTGCCCACGGGTCGCCGGCGGGCTGCTGCCCGCCGTTGCCGCCTTGCGGGGGCCCACCCTGGGCGCCGCCCTGCTGGCCGCCCCAGGAACCGCCACCCTGCTGCGGAGCAGCAGGGGCAGCAGGCTGGGAGGCCCACGGGTCGTCGCCGCCGGAGAAACCACCGCCACCGCCCGAGCTCCGGGTGGCGCGGGTGACCTTGGCAGTCGCGTACTTGAGACTGGGGCCGACTTCCTCGACGTCCATCTCCATCACCGTGCGCTTCTCGCCCTCACGGGTCTCGTACGACCGCGCCTTGAGGCGGCCCTGCGCGACGACGCGCATGCCTCGCTGGAGCGACTCGGCCACGTTCTCGGCCGCCTGGCGCCACACCGAGCAGTTGAGGAACAGCGTGTCGCCGTCCTTCCACTCGTTGGACTGGCGGTCGAAGGTGCGCGGGGTGGACGCGATCGTGAAGTTCGCGACCGCCGCGCCCGACGGGGTGAACCGGAGCTCCGGGTCTCCCGTCAGGTTGCCGACAACGGTGATGATGGTCTCGCCTGCCATGGGTTTCTCCCTAGGATTCGGATCCGGAAGCTCAGTGAGCGTCCGGTCGAAGGACCTTAGTACGAAGCACCGACTCGTTCAGGGTGAGCTGACGGTCGAGCTCCTTCACGGTGGCCGGCTCGGCCTGGAGCGTGACGACGGCGTAGATGCCCTCGGCGTTCTTGTTGATCTCGTAGGCGAGACGACGACGACCCCAGACGTCGACGTTCTCGACGACACCGCCGTCGTTGCGAACGACGTTCAGGTACGTGTCGAGCGACGGAGCGACGGTCCGCTCCTCGAGCTCAGGGTCGAGGATGACCATGACTTCATAGGCACGCATAGCGTTCTCCACCTCCTTCGGACTTGGCGGCCACGGCGTTTCCGTGGCAGGAGGGCTAGCGTTCGTCGGCTCTCATCTGGAGAGCGCGACGGGAAAGGGTAACCGGAGCGGGGCCCCGGGGGCCAATCGGGCGGATCAGGTGAAGAGGACGTAGTACCAGCTTGAGCTGCCGTCGGCGGTGAAGCCCGACCTGGTCAGCGTGGCCATGATCCGGATCTTCTGGCCCCGGGAGCCGCCGAGGCGGGTCTTGTAGCTGTTGCCGT
>JBJMIP010000340.1:0-4630 GCA_045806825.1 Marmoricola sp. | reverse complement strand
GGAGTGTGTAGCCGACGAGGGTGAACGCTCCACCGAGCAGCGCTGCGACGACGCCGGGCCACCAGCCCCGCGACGGCAGGTGGCCGTCGGGAAAGATCATCAGCGCCACCGCCAGCAGCCCGAAGACCGGCGGCACGAGCGCGTTCTGCAACACCGCCGCCGCCGTTCCGCCGGGCAGTCCGGTCGCCGAGCCGTAGAGCACCTGGTCGGCGTACTGGTAGACCCCGTTGCCGAGCGACAGGGCGAGCCCGATGCCGCAGAACACCCAGCCGACCTTATTGCTCGGCATCCGGCGTGCCACGAGCGCGCCGACGGTGCCGAACGCCAACCCCGAGAACGCGAACGCGAATCCACCTGCCCCGCCGAGGACGAACGTGTCCCCGGGCGTCTTGTGACCAACGCCCATCACCAGCAGGACGAGGGAGGCGACGGTGCCAAGCACGCAGACGCCCCAGGACACGGCCGTCAGCACGCGCGCGATCATCGTGCCAGTTCCGTCGTTCGGACCCACAAGGACACGTGCGCCGGCTGCATGGTCTCGGCCACCACCGCTTGCAGGTCGGAGCTCAGCGCGTCCAGGTCGACCTCCTGGCGGACCCGGGCGCCGAACGAGGCCAACGTCAGCGCTGCGTTGTACTTGTGGCGGAAGAAGCGCCGGTCCACGACCCTCTGGATGCGCGCGCGTGCCGGACGGACCAGCGCCGCTGTGGCCAGCGTGGAGACCGCGACCGCCAGTCCGGAGCCTTCGGTGAACCGGTTGAGCAGGAGTTGCAGCACCAAGACGCTGCCGAGGTAGGTGCCGGCCAGGATCGCCGTCAGCGAGCCGTAGACGAGCGCGCGGTTGATGACGACATCGATGTCGTAGAGGTTCTGGCGCAGCACGGCGAAGCCGATGCCGATCGGCAGCGCTGCGAAGGCGGCGACCGCGATCGACGTGTTGACGGTCTCAGCGGTGCTGTTCGCCTTGAAGAAGCTGCCGACCAGCAGCGTGCCCACATAGATCACGACGAACGCGATGCCGCTGAAGGCGACCCAGCGCAGCTGGGCCCGGTCGTGGCCGGAGGCTCTCCTGTACCGCATCACCAGCGCGACGATGCTCACCACGAAACCGATGATCACGACCAGGAACGCGATCGAGAGCTGGTTGAGTGCCTTCGATGCGAGGGGGTTCCTGGCGCCTTCGACACCCTCGACCGAACTCGTCGCGGTCGCCATCCCGACCTGCGCGACCGCGATCAACAGCATCGTCGCCCGCGAGTACCACCGCCATTTCGGCGACGGAAGTGTGCCGTCAGGCATCCGGAGGAGGAGCTGGGTCCCGATCAACCCGAGCGCTATCACCCAGACGTTGGAGGGGACATCGATCCACACAGCGAGGTCTCGCGGGATGTTGCCGGTCACCAGTCCCCAGCGGGCAGTCGTGCTGCAGACGACCACCACCGAGAACAGCAGGCTGATCGTCGCGAGCATCCAGCCGATCACATGCTGTGGCCGACGTGACGTGATCAGGCCACCTACGACTCCGAAGATCGCTACGGGTACCGCAAAGGTGATCGAGGCGACCAGGCCGGACGTGTCACCAGCATTCTCGCGCGGGGTGGCGGCACCGGCCGCGATCCCGATCGCCATCAGCAGCACGCTGGTGAGCGGGAGGTACAAGCTCCTACGCACGACGGGGTTCATCGGGTGCTCCCGCGCGTCCACACGCTGAGGTGGGCGGGTTGCAGCGTCTCGTCGACGACCCTGCGGAGCTCGACGGTGAGCGCGTCCAGGTCGACCTCTTGGCGCACGCGCGCGGAGAACCGGGCCAGGGTCAGCGCAGCGTCGTACTTGCGCCGGAAGAAGCGGCGGTCCACGGTCTGCTGGATGCGCGCCCGCGCGGGACGTACCAGCGCGGCAGTGGCCAGGGTCGAGCCGGCCACGGCCAGGCCCGAACCCTGGGTGAGGCTCTCCAGTGCGAGCTGGAGCAGCAGCACGCTGCCGAGGTAGACCGCCGCCAGGGTTGCCGTCAGCGATCCGTAGACCAGGGCGCGGTTGATCACGACGTCGATGTCGTAGAGCCGGTAGCGCAGCATCGCCACCGCGACCGCGGAAGAGATCACCAGCATCCCGAGCAGCAGGGTCTCGAAGCCGAAGTCTTCGCCGATCAGCTGCTGGGTGGGTATGGCGAACAGTGCTACGAAGACGACGGCAGCGCTGCTGACCCATTTCAGCTGCTCCCGCTCGTCCCCGTGCGACCGTCGGAAACGGAGGACCAGGGACACCACGGAGGCGACCGTGGCCACCGCCATCAGCAGGAATCCGAAGCCGCCGGCGATCTCGGCGACGGCCCCTGCCGAGAACGGATTGTCGACCGGGTAGTCCTGCAACCGCCCCGGGCGGAATCCCTCGCCGACAAGCTGCAGGGCCGCGGCGGCGCCGATGACCCAGAGCACCCAGCGCCACCGCGGAGTGAGTGGCCGTCCGGTCGGGAACAGCAGCGGGAACACGGTCAGCGTGGGGAGCATCGCCGGGATCCAGATCCAGCTGGCCAGCCAGGCGAGGAGCGCGGCAGGGGTGCTCGTGGGGTGGCCGTGCAGATTCAGCGACCAGTACAGGTGGGCGCTGAGGATCAGCAACCCGAGCGACAGCGGGATGACGCAGAGCACCCAGCCGACCGCGTTGCGCGGCTGCCGGGAGGCCACCACCGCGCCGATCACGGCGAGCATCACCAGCACAACGGCCTCGAAGGCAGCGACCGGCACGCCGCCGCCGGGCACCTTGGGCCCGCTGGCGGAGTCCGACGAAGCAGGGTCGAGGATCGCCACGACCAGCCGGCTGACCGCGATCAGGACGGTCACGGTGCACATCAAGCGGGCGATCCAACGGCCGCTCACCGCGAGACTCCTCGTCCGGGCGCCGTCCATAGGGACACGTGCGTCGGCTGCATCGTCTCGGCCACCACGGTGCGCAGGTCGTTCTGCAACGCGTCGAGGTCGACCTGGTCGCGCAACCGGGCTCCGAACTCGGTGAGCGTGCGGGCGGCGTCGTACCGGCGGCGGAAGAAGCGCCGGTCGACCACCGACTGGACCCGGATGCGTGCCGGGCGGACCAGGGCCGCCGTCGCCAAGGTCGAGGCGGCCACCGCGAGGCCCGATCCCTGGGTGACCTTCTCCAGCGCCAGCTGCAGCAGCAGGACGCTGCCGAGGTAGACCCCGGCGAGGATCGCCGTCAGCGTCAGGTAGACGAGCGTCCGGTTGATGACCAGGTCGATGTCGTAGAGGCGGTAGCGCAGGATCGCGACCCCGGCTGCCAGGGGCAGACCGATCACCGCGAGCATGATCAAGGCGTTCGAGAGGCCAGAGCCGAGCACGTCGTAGAGCGGCATCACGACCACGATCGTGATCGCCACCACCGTGCCGGCCAGGGCGAGCCACTTCATCTGCTCGCGCTCGGCGCCGCGCGAGCGTCGGAAGCGGACCACGAGGGAGGCCGCGCACCCGATGATGCCGATGCCGATCAGCAGCAGCGAGAGGCCGTCGATCGGGCTGATCAAGGGGCTGTGTACGCCGAATGGGTTCGTCAGCTCCGGGTGGTCGGTGATCGGTCCGGGCTTCATTCCCTCGTCGAGGAACCCCGCCACCATCCCGACACCGGCGCACCAGGCGACCGGGCGCCAGCGACGCGAGACCAGGTGACCGTCCGGGAACAGAGCCAGCAGGAACGTGGACGGCAGGATGATGAACGGCATCCAGGACAGCTCGCCGTACTGGGCGGCGATCCGGCCCAGCAGCTCGGGTCCGGTTCCGTTCTCGACGTAGACCTCGGCCCAGGTGCCGGCAAGGCTGCCCAGCCCGGCCGCGACCGAGGCGGCGAGGAACAGCCAGCCGATCGGGTTCTGCGGGTGCCGCGAGGCGATCAGGCTTCCCGTCGCGCCGAAGACGATCGTGATCGCCCAGATGAAGGCGGAGCCGCCGAGGCTTTTGCTGATCCCGGCGGCGAGCGTCACGGTCTCGGCGGTCGCCCCCAGCGCGAGCGACAGGGCGACCAGCAGCCAGGGCAGCGCGCGAACCAGTCGGGCGCTCATCGGTACACCTCCTGGTCCCGGAGCCAGAGGGAGGCGTGCGCTGGCTGGACGGTGGTTCGCACGACGGTCAGCAGGTCTCCGCCGATGTCTGCCAGGTCGACCTGGTCGCGCACGTGGACCGCGAACTGCGCCACGGTGCGGGAGGCGTCGTACTTCGCGCGGAAGAAGCGACGGTCCACAGCGGTCTGGATGCGGCTGCGTGCCGGCCCGAACAGGGCAGCGACGGTAAGGGTCGAGACCGCCACCGCGAGCGAGGAGCCGGCGGTCCACCGGCTCAGCACCAGCTGCAGCAGCAGCACGCTGCCGAGGTAGGTGCCGGCGAGGGTGGCCGTGAGCGTCAGGTAGACCAGGGTCCGGTTGATGATCACGTCGATGTCGTAGAGCCGGTAGCGCAGGATCGCGACGCCGACCGCGACCGGGAGGCCGAGGAACGCCACCGCCAGGATCACCTGGACCAGTACCGATCCCTCGTAGTAGGGGATCGAGATCGCGATCGCCGGCAGGAGCAGCACGCCCGCCAGCACGAGCTGCTTGAGCTGGAGGCGTTCGAGGCCGGTCGATCTG
>JBJMIP010000339.1:0-3454 GCA_045806825.1 Marmoricola sp. | reverse complement strand
GGGTAGCGGTGCCCGGTCTCCTCGCGGACCCGGTCGCTGATCTCGTCCATCACCGCGCGGTGCTGGTGCACGTAGGCGTTGCCGGTCGGTCCGCTGCGCTCGTTCATCGCCTCGGGGATCGAGTGCGTGACGAAGACCAGGTGCGCCTCGCGGCGTACGTCGTCGGGGAGGTCGGCCAGCGCCGACAACGTCGCATCGACGTTCGGCTCCACGAAGCCGGGGTGGTTGAAGTAGGCGCGCAGCTTGTCCAGGCGCGGCGGGTTGACGATGTCGGCGACCGCCTCGGCCAGGTCCTCCCGGTACTGCCGGCAACCGGAGTAGGAGGAGTACGCCGAGGTGACCAGGCACGCGGCCCGGGTCACCCCGTCGGCCTTCATCTTGCCGATCGCATCAGCCAGGTAGGGGTCCCAGTTCCGGTTGCCCCAGTAGACCGGGAGATCGATGCCGTTGCTCGCCAAGTCCTCGCGGATCGCCGCGAGCAGCTCCCGGTTCTGGTCGTTGATCGGGCTCCGGCCGCCGAACTGGGCGTAGTGGGCGCCGACCTCGACCAAGCGCTCGTCCGGGATGTTCTTGCCGGCGGTCACGTTGCGCAGGAACGGCACCACGTCCTCGGGCTTCTCAGGTCCGCCGAAGGAGACCAGGAGGAGGGCGTCGTAGACGGGGTCCGGACGAGGGTCGGCAGGCATAGCCCGATCCTAGGCACTAACCTCGCCAGGTCATGCTCGAGTCCTACCGCCGCGTCTTCACCCACCGCGGAGCCGCCGCGTTCTCGGCCACCGGCCTGGTAGCCCGGCTGCCGATGTCGATGATGACGCTGGGCATCGTCATCCTGGTCAGTACCCTGACCGGCAGCTACGGCCTGGCCGGCAAGGTCTCGGCCGCGTTCGTCATCGGCAATGCGGTCGTCGCGATCCCGCACGGGCGGCTCGCCGACCGGTTCGGCCAGACCCGCGTGCTGCACCTCGACGCTGTCGGCTGGGCCCTGACGACCGGGCTGCTCGTGCACGCGATCACCGACCACTGGGCGACCGGCTGGCAGTACCTGCTCGCCGCGCTGTCCGGCGCCGCCATGCCGCAGGTCGGCTCGATGGTCCGGGCCCGCTGGGCCGGCATCGTCCGGGACGACACCGAGCGGCTGACCGCCTTCGCGGTCGAGGCGGTCGTCGACGAGGTCGTCTTCGTCACCGGCCCGAGCCTGGTCACCTTCCTCTCGACCCTGTACGCGCCGCAGACCGGATTGCTGGTGGCCCTCGGTCTGGGCACGGTCGGCACCTTCGGGCTCGCCGCCCAGCCCCGGACCGCGCCCGAGCCGCACCCGGTGCAGGCCGAGACCGCACGCGACCCGATGCGGTGGGGCAACCTCGTCCCGATCGCGCTGGCAGCGTTCGCGCTCGGCTCGTTGTTCGGTGCCCTCGAGGTCGCCACCGTCGCCGTCGCCGACGACCACGGCCACAAGGCGGTCGCGGGCGCACTGCTCGGGATCTTCTCGGCCGGCAGCATGCTGGCCGGCCTGGTGGCCGGAGCCCTCACGTGGAAGTCCAGCGACCGACGCCGGTTCCTAACGGGTACAGCCCTGTTGGCCGCCGGCATGGTGGCGCTCCCCTTGCTCGACGACCTGGTCGTCCTCGGCGGCGTGCTGTTCCTGATCGGCCTCACCCTCGCGCCGACCCTCATCGCCGTCGTCTCCCTGCTCGAGTCGAGCACGCCGCGCTCGCGGCTCACCGAGGCGATGGCCGTCTTCCAGACCGGTATCGCCTCCGGCATCGCGCCGGGCGCCTACCTGGCCGGGCACCTCGCCGACGTGCACAGCGGCGCGGCGGCGTACTGGGTCTGCGTGGGTTCGGGTGCCCTCGCCCTGGGTGCCGCCCTGACCAGCCGTGCTCCGGCCGCCGGGGGCGAGGACTAGCCTGCCGCCATGAACGCGTGGCGCAACTGGTCCGGCCTGACCTCCACCAGCCCAACCGAGGTCCGCACCCCGACCAGCGTCGCGGACGTCGTCGCGGCGGTCGAGGTGGCGCGCGAGCTGCGCACGACCGTCAAGATGCCGGGCACCGGCCACTCCTTCACCGGTATCGCTGCACCCGAGGGCATCATGCTCGAGCCCGGGGGTCTCGCAGGCCTGGTGTCGATCGACCGCGAGCGTCTCACCGCGACCGCCCGGGCCGGCACCCCGCTGAAGGTGCTGAACACCGCACTCGCGGCCGAGGGTCTCTCGCTGCACAACATGGGCGACATCGCCGAGCAGACGATCGCCGGCGCGACCTCGACCGGAACCCACGGGACCGGCGGCGTGGTCGCGTCCCTGAGCGCGCAGATCGCCGCGCTCGAGCTCGTCACCGGGACCGGCGAGGTCCTGACCGCCGACGCCACCACGAACCCGGACGTGTTCGCCGCCGCCCGTCTCGGTCTGGGCGCGCTCGGCGTGCTGACCTCGATCACCTTCGCCGTCGAGCCGCTGTTCACCCTCGAGGCGCACGAGTTCCCGATGCTGTGGGGCGAGGCCCTGGAGCGCTTCGAGGAGATGACCCGCGAGAACCACCACGCCGAGCTGTACTGGTTCCCGCACACCGACCGGATCCTGGCCAAGGAGAACAACCGGGTGCTCGAGGATCCCGAACCGCTGGGTCGGTTCCGGCACTGGTTGGACGACGAGTTCTTGTCCAACACCCTGTTCGGAGTCGTCAACAAGATCGGGAACGCGCGGCCGTCGCTGATCCCGAGGATCAGCAACCTGTCCGGACAGATGTTGTCGGAGCGCACCTACTCCGACGTGCCGCACAAGGTCTTCACGTCGTCGCGGTCGGTCGTGTTCCGGGAGATGGAGTACGCCGTGCCGCGCGAGGTCGGTCTCGAGGCACTGGCCGAGGTGCGCCGCTGGATCGACTCCTCGGGGATCATGATCAGCTTCCCGGTCGAGGTGCGGACCACGCCCGCCGACGACATCGCGCTCTCGACCTCCTCGGGACGCGAGTCGATGTACCTGGCGTTCCACATGAACGAGCAGACCGACCACACCGCGTACTTCGCCGGCGTCGAGGACATCCTGCGCGGCTACGACGGCCGCCCGCACTGGGGCAAGCTCAACACCCGCACCGCGGCGGACCTCGCTCCGGCCTACCCGCGGTGGGCTGAGTTCCAGGCCGTCCGCGACCGGCTCGACCCGGACCGGGTCTTCAGCAACACCTACCTGCGCCGGGTCCTCGGCGACTGAAGGTCTCGGCTGTCCGCTCGTTCCTCGCTGCTCGACCACCGGTGGTCACCACCGCCCGCAACCCCCGCCGGTCGAGCACAGCCGAGACCCCCACCGCTCGACCACCGCCCGCAACCCCCGCCGGTCGAGCACAGCCGAGACCCCCACCAGTTGACCACCGCCCGCAACCCCCGCCGGTCGAGCGCAGCCGAGACCCCCACCAGTCGACCACCGCCCGCAACCACCGCCGGTCGAGCGCAGCCG
>JBJMIP010000338.1:0-6206 GCA_045806825.1 Marmoricola sp. | reverse complement strand
GCTCTTCCGATCTCGCCTCGGTCGAGACCCCCGCGACCGAGCCGGTCCCCGCGACCGCTCCGGTCCGGAACAGCGCCGCGCGGACGAGCCGGGCCGCACCACCCAGCGCAGCCTGAGGGCACCACCACCGCCTGAACAAGAACAGGAGCCAGGGTCGTGAACCCCACCCGCCCGATCGTCATCGGGTACGACGCATCACCGGACTCGGAGATCGCCCTCGCCTGGTGCCTGCAGACGGCCGCACTGATGCACGCGAGCGTCAGGGTCGTGGTCGCGACGATGCCGCGCGGAGAGCTCCCGGCGCACCTGCGCGACTACGAGGAGGACTTCGCGCGCAGCGCGGCTTCGGCGGCGCGCGACCAGGTCAAGGTCCAGCCCGAGGTCGACGCCACGGTCGTCGTCGAGCAGGGCTGGCCGCTCCCGGTGCTGCTCCGCTCCGGCCGGGGCGCTCGGATGCTGGTCGTCGGCAGCCGTGGGCACAACCGCTTCGAGAACCACTGGGCCGGGTCGGTCAGCCAGCACCTCGCCGGTCACGCAGAGTGCCCGGTCGCGGTCATCCGCCCGCAGGCGAACCCGCGCGCCGATCGGATCCTGGTCGGCATCGACGGCTCACCCTCGAGCATCCGGGCGCTCGACTTCGCCGCGCGGCGCGCCGAGCTGACCGGCGAGGCGGTGCTGGCCGTGCACGCCTACCCGACGCTGACCTACGGGGGCGGCGGCCTGGGCGCCCTGGCGATGGACATGAACAGTGCTGACATCGACTCCGCCGAGCGCCTGGCCGTCGAGCTGGTGGCCGGCATCGCGGTCGACCACCCGGACGTGCCCCTGCGGAGCACCGCCGTGATGGGTCGCCCCGCGAAGGTGCTGACCCGCTTCTCCGACGACGTGTCCCTGCTGGTGATCGGGTCCCGCGGCCGCACCCCGGTGCACGAGCTCCTGCTCGGCTCGGTGTCGCAGGAGACCCTGCACCGCGCCGCCTGTCCGGTCGTGGTCGTGCGGTGATCCCGGACAAGGTCCGGAAGTCCTCCTCGACAAGTCCCGATGTGAAAGGCTGCCGCCATGGCTGACGGCAAGATCCGTGTATACCTGCTCGACGACCACGAGATCGTCCGGCAGGGCATTCGCACGTTCCTGGAAGCTTCCGGCGACATCGAGGTGGTCGGCGAGTCCGGCTCCGCGGCCGACGCCACCGCGCGGATCCCGGCGCTCGCCCCGGACGTCGCGATCCTCGACGCCCGGTTGCCCGACGGTTCGGGCATCGAGGTGTGCCGCACGGTCCGCTCGATCGACCCGGACATCAACGCACTGATCCTCACCTCCTACGACGACGACGAAGCCCTGTTCTCCGCGATCATGGCCGGCGCCGCCGGGTACGTGCTCAAGGAGATCAAGAGCTCGGACCTGCTCAGCGCGATCCGGCACGTGGCCTCCGGCCAGTCGATGATCGACCCCGCCCTGACCGCCCGGGTCCTCGAGCGGGTGCGGAACCCGGTCACCGTCGCCCCCGAGCTGTCCACGTTGACCGAGCAGGAGATGAAGCTGCTCGAGTTCATCGCCCAGGGCATGACGAACAAGCAGATCGGCGAGCAGATGTTCCTGGCCGAGAAGACCGTCAAGAACTACGTCTCCAGCGTGCTCTCGAAGCTCGGCGTGGAGCGTCGCACGCAGGCGGCCGTGCTGGCAGCCAAGCTGCTCGACCGGAGCTGACGCTCAGACGTACTGAGCGATCGGGCAGGACCAGCGCAGGGTCGTCCCGGCGTCCGGGTTCAGCGCGACCTCGAGCGTGCCACCGAGCTCGCTCGCCCGTTCCCGCGCGTTGCGCAGGCCGCTCTCGACACGCTGCGCCGGGATCCCGCGACCCCGGTCGCAGACCTCGAGGGTCACCGCCGACCCGCTGACCCGGACCTCGACCCAGACCGCGTTCGTCTGGGCGTGCCGAGCCACGTTGGACAACGCCTCGCGCAGCACTGCGAGCAGGTTCTCCCCGACGCCGGTCGGGACCATCAGGTCGACCATCCCGTCGGTGCGCAGGGACGGGCGGGCGCCGAGCACCCCGGCGTACTCCTCGACCAGGGCGATCACCTCGCCGCGCAGCGAGTCGCTGCTCCGCTTCTGGAGCCCGAAGATCGTGGTGCGGATGTTGGCGATGGTGGTGTCCAGGTCACCGACGAGCTCGTCGACCGCGGTGCCGAGCTGCTCGGGCCCGACGGCGTCCGAGCGCCTCAGCGCCTGCAGCTTCATCCCGGCAGCGAACAGCCGCTGGATGACCACGTCGTGCAGGTCGCGGGCGATCCGAGCGCGCTCCTTGACCACGACCAGCTCGTCGCGGTCCGCGAAGGCCTGCGCCCGGTCCAGCGCCATCCCGGCCTGGTCGACGAAACCGGCCAGCATCTCGCGCTCCTCCTGGTCGGTCGCGCCGTCCCGGTCCAGGATCAGCAGCAGCACGCCGGGATCGGCCAGCTGGGCCCGCATCGGGATGACCCGCGCGATCCGGTCGCCGAGGTCGAAGTCGAGGGCGACGGCCTGGCTGTCCGAGGTCCGGACGTCGGAGATGATCCGGCGGATCACCTCGCGCACGTCCTCGACGGTGTCGCCGTCGAAGGCCGTGATCACCGGGTGGCCACCCTCGGGCAGCTGCAGCACCGCGCTGGCCCGGGCCGCGCAGGTCGCGCGGGCCCGCACGACCACCGCTTCCAGCGCCGTCTCCAGGGTGATCGGCGGCTGGAGCGCGTTCGCCAGCTCGGCCGAGGCCTCCAACCACTGGCGCCGCCGCTCGCTGACCCGGTAGGTGCGGGCGTTGTCGATCACCAGGGCCGCGGCCCTGGCCAGCGCGAGGACGAGCTGCTCGTCGTTCTCGGTGAACGCTCCCCCGGCCTTGTCGGTCAGGTAGAGGTTGCCGAAGACGGTGCCGCGGATCCGGATCGGGACGCCGAGGAAGGAGCCCATCGGCGGGTGGTTGGCAGGCATGCCGACCGAGGCCGGGTGCTCGCCGAGGTCGTCTAGCCGGATCGGGTGCGGGTGCTCGAGCAGCAGCCCGAGCAGGCCCTTGCCGCGCGGGCGCGGACCGATGGCCGCCTCCGTCTCCGCCTCGAGCCCGGTGGTGATGAACTCGCTGAGCTGTCCGTCGCTGCCGACCACCCCGAGTGCGCCGTAGCGCGCGTCGGTGAGGTGGGCGGCCGCCTCGATGACGCGGACCAGGACGCTGCGCAGGTCGAGCTCGCCGGAGATGGCGAGGACGGCACGCAGCAGGGCCTCGGCCGACTTCGGCACGTGGGTCGGCATGGGCCGCTGCTGGCTCGGGATCGTCGTCACGGTGCCCCGGCTCATCCCTGCGGCACCACGGCGACGACCGTCTGCGCGTGCTCGACGACACCGAGGGCCACCGAGCCCCCGAAAGCCCGGTCGACCGGACTCCGACGGCCATGGCCGACGACGACCAGGTTCATCTCGTCGGCGTGCTCGAGGATCGCGTCCGCGGGCGAGCCGCGAAGGATCATCCGTGCCACCGCCACGTCCGGGTACTTCTCCGCCAGCCCGGCCAGCGCCTCGGCGAGCGTCAGGCTCCCGTCCCCAGGGGCCGGATCAGGGTCCCGCTCGGCGTGCATCGCGGTGATCGGCAGCCGGCGCTCGGAGGCCTGGCGGAACGCGAACTCCAGCACCGACCTCGACGCCTCGGTCCCGTCGACCGCGACCAGCACCCCGCGGCGTACCCGGCCCGGGTGGTGCGGTCGGACCACGATCGCCGGGCAGTGGCTGTGCCGCGCGATCGCGGCCCCGACCGAACCGAGCAGCAGTCCGCGCACGGGCCCCAGGCCACGCGATCCGACCACCACCGTGCTCGCGAGCCCGGATGCCTGGATCAGCGCGTTGCGAGGGTCGTCACGGACGACCAGGGTGTGGATGCGGTCGCTCCGGACAGCGTCGTGCGCCCGCTCGGCGGCGGTGGCCAGGGTGGCGGCGCCGAGCGCGCCCGTCTCCGCCAGGTAGTCGGTCGGGTCGACCCCGCCCGAAGCCATCCAGCCCACCGTCGCCGCCGAGGTGCCGACAGCGTGGAGCAGGACCAGGTCACGGCCCTCGTTCCGCGCCTGGTCCGCAGCCCAGTCGATCGCGTGGTTCGCCTCTCGCGAGCCGTCCACCCCGACCACGACCGCCCCCGCAGGGATCTCGTTGCTGTCCATGACCCCACCCTCGGTCCCGCCGCGCCGACCCGGTCAGGGGCAGACGTCCCGGGACCTGGGGCCGTTTGGTCCGTTTCGGCCCCGCCGAGCCGAGCGGATCGCTACGGTGGGCAACGTGAGGGAACCGCGTCGCCGCGGCACAGAGGGAGCTCGGGACGAGTTCGTGCCTACCCTGGACCTGGACGAGCTGCTGGCTCAGCTGGTCGATCGCGCCCAGGACGTCCGTGGTGCGCACGACCGGCTCCGCGGACTTCTCCGCGCCAACCAGTCGATCATCACCAACCTGTCGCTCGAGGCCGTGCTGCAACGGATCGTCGAAGCAGCCTGCGAGCTGCTCGAGGCCCGGTACGGCGCGCTGGGCGTCCTCAGCCCGGACGGCCACGGACTGGAGCAGTTCATCCACGTCGGCATCGAGCAGGCCACCGTCGACACGATCGGTGATCTCCCCCAGGGCAAGGGCGTGCTCGGCGCGCTGATCGAGGACCCCGCGCCGATCCGGCTGCACGACCTCTCCGACGACCTCCGCTCGGTCGGCTTCCCGGCCGGGCACCCACCGATGAACACCTTCCTCGGCGTCCCGATCACCATCCGCGGCGTGGTGTTCGGCAACCTGTACCTGACCGAGCGACGCAAGGGCGACTTCACCGACTCCGACGTCGAGCTCGCCTCGGCACTGGCCGCGACCGCCGCGGTCGCGATCGAGAACGCCCGCCTCTACGAGGAGGCCGGACGCCGCCAGGAGTGGTCCCAGGCCGCAGCCGACGTCGCGATGCAGATGGTGACCGCACCCGGCGAGGACGCCCTGCGCAGCGTCGCCGAGCGGGTGCACCGGCTGGCCCGCGCCGACGTGGTCACCCTGGTGCTGCCCCGACCAGACAACGACACCTTCGAGGTGGCGGTCGCCGTCGGGCACAGCGCCGAGGACCTCGAGGGTCGCACCTACCCGCGGGCCGAGACGCTGAGCGACGAGGTCCTGCACACCGGCCGCCCGGCGATGGTGTTCGGGCCCGACGACCGACCCGACCAGCTGGTACGGCTGCGCGACTTCCTGCCGATCGGACCGGTGATGGTGCTGCCGCTGGCCGGCGCCGAGTCCTCGCGGGGTGCGCTCGTGGTGGGTCGCCTCACCGGCGGCCGTCAGTTCAGCGAGGCCGAGCTCGAGCTGGCGGCCGGCTTCGCCACCCAGGCCGCGATCGCGCTCGAGCTCTCCGAGTCGCGCCAGGACAAGGAGCGGATGCAGCTCTTCGAGGACCGCGACCGGATCGCCCGGGACCTGCACGACCACGTGATCCAGCAGCTCTTCGCCTCCGGGATGACGCTCCAGGGCATCTCGATGGGGCTCGACGAGACCCGCGCCGAGCGGATCGACCAGGTCGTCGACGGCCTCGACCGGGCGATCCAGCAGATCCGGAACTCGATCTTCGAGCTGCGCGACCACCTCGGTCCGGAGGGCCCCGGCGTGCGCGCCGCCGTGCTGGACGTCGTCTCCGGTCTGGCGGAGGCCCTCGGGTTCGAGCCCGAGGTCCGCTTCGCCGGACCGGTGGACACCCTCGTCGAGGCGCCACTGTCCGAGGACGTGGTGGCCGTGGTGCGGGAAGCCCTGACGAACGTCGCCCGGCACGCGCAGGCGTCCAGCGCGCAGGTCTCGATCGCGGCGTCCACCGAACGGATCGAGCTGTGCATCTCCGACAACGGGAACGGGCTCGACGAGGTGGCGCGACGAAGCGGCCTGGACAACTTGTCGACGCGGGCGAAGAAGCGCCGCGGCACCTTCACCGTCGAGTCCGAGAACGGTTCCGGCACCGTGCTGCGCTGGATCGCCCCGATCACCACCCGCTGAGCTGCTGCCGACCAGCCACGCACCTGCCTTGGGGCCCTCCGGCAGCGGCCCTGAGGACCATCGACCCTGACCTGCCCGCGGGACAGCGCCCACGATGGTGGTCCAGAACCAAGGAGAGGTGATTCTCGTGGGCGACCTCCACGACCTCAGTCCCGGCGAGTGCCGGGCACGGCTGGCCGACCAGCAGG
>JBJMIP010000337.1:0-3569 GCA_045806825.1 Marmoricola sp. | reverse complement strand
TGCGGTCGAGATCACGATCCTGGACGAGGCCGACCACATGGCCGACCTCGGCTTCCTGCCGGCCGTGCGCCGGCTGCTGGAGAAGACCCCGGCCGGCGGTCAGCGGATGCTGTTCTCCGCGACCCTCGACGCCGGTGTCAACGTGCTGGTCAAGCGGTTCCTGGTGGACCCGAAGACCCACGAGGCGGACTCGGCGCAGTCGCCGGTCGTCGCCATGGACCACCACGTGCTGCACCTCGAGCACCAGCACAAGATCCCGGTGCTGGTCGACCTGACCAGCGCGCCGGGCCGCACGGTCGTCTTCACCCGCACCAAGCACGGCGCCAAGGCCCTGGCCCGCCAGCTCAACAGCAAGGGCGTGCCCGCTGTCGAGCTGCACGGCAACCTCGGCCAGAGCGCGCGGACCCGCAACATGGACGCGTTCCACTCCGGCAAGGCCACCACGCTGGTCGCGACCGACATCGCGGCCCGAGGCATCCACGTCGACGACGTCGCGCTGGTGATCCACGCGGACCCGCCGGCCGAGCACAAGGCGTACCTGCACCGCTCGGGTCGGACCGCACGGGCCGGTGCTGCCGGCACGGTGATCACGCTGATGACCGACCAGCAGGTCCGCGACGTCCGCGACCTGACCCGCGCTGCCGGCATCAAGCCGACGACGACCAAGGTCACCGGACCGAACCACGAGATCCTGCGCGAGCTCGCGCCGGGCGAGCGGGTGCTCGTCGCCGGCGGCCTCGGCATCACCGCCGACGAGTCCGGTCCGGGTCGCGGAACCGGCCAGCGCTCCGGCGGTGGCGGCTCCCGCAGCCGCGGCGGCAGCGGCGCCAAGAGCGGAGGCCAGGGCGGCACCCGGTCCCGTGGTGGCAGTCGTGGCGGCGCCCCGAAGGCGGCGACCGGCGAGTCGTCCGGACGCCCGCGTCGCAGCCGCAGCAGTCGCGGCCAGGGCGGCAGCACCACCGCCTACAGCACCTCCAGCAGCCACAGCGCAGCCGGCTTCAGCGGCGGTCGCCGGAGCCGCTGAGCCGGCTCAGCGGGCCTGGCTCTGACCGCGGCTCCGACCCTGGGACCAACCCGGGGTCGGTGCCGCGTGGCACTCTGGGTCCGTGGAGATCCTCACCCCGCGCGACGTCCCGCTCGGCGGGCTCCGGGCGATGAACGTCCGGCGCACCCTGCCGCAGCGTCGGCGCACCTTCGTGGGGGCCTGGTGCTTCGTCGACCACTACGGCCCTGACCACATCGACCCGGGCAGCGGCGGGATGGTGGTCTCCTCGCACCCGCACACCGGGCTGCAGACCGTGAGCTGGTTGTTCTCCGGGGAGATCGAGCACCGGGACTCCGCCGGCCACCACGCGATGGTCCGGCCGGGCGAGGTCAACCTGATGACCGCCGGCCGGGGGATCAGCCACTCCGAGTACTCGACCCCGGAGACGACCGTGCTGCACGGAGCCCAGCTGTGGCTCGCGCTCCCGGACTCCGACCGGCACACCGACCCCGGCTTCGAGCACTTCGCCCCCGAGCCGGTCCGGGTCGACGACGGCGAGGCGCGGGTGTTCCTCGGGTCCCTGCTCGGCTCCACGTCGCCGGTGCGCACCTACACGCCACTGCTCGGCGCCGAGCTCCGTCTGCGGGCGGGAGCGACCCTGCAGGTGCCGGTCCAGCAGGACTTCGAGCACGGCATCCTGCTCGACTCCGGGGCGATCACCGTCGGTGGCGAACCGCTGGCTCCGAACGAGCTCGGGTACCTCGAGCCGGGCCGTGACCACCTGGTGCTCGAGGCGACCGAGGACGCGCTGCTGCTGATCCTCGGCGGCCCGCCGTTCGGTGAGCAGATCGTGATGTGGTGGAACTTCATCGGCCGCGACCACGACGAGATCGTCGCGTACCGCGACCAGTGGCAGAGCCTGCTGGAGAACGGCGTGGACGACCGGTTCGCCCTCCCGACGGGCGACCTGCTGCCGCCGATCCCGGCGCCGCCGCTACCGAACGTCCGGATGGTCCGACGCGGATGACCGGACCGGTTCTCGGGGACGACGGCGTCGCCCGTTGTCCCTGGGGGAGCAACGGCGTGCTGCGCGCGTACCACGACGACGAGTGGGGCCGGCCCGTGCTCGGTGAGTCCGCCCTGTTCGAGCGGCTCTGCCTCGAGGGCGCGCAGGCCGGCCTGTCCTGGCTGAC
Organism: Marmoricola sp.; assembly: GCA_045806825.1. Lineage (GTDB taxonomy): Bacteria > Actinomycetota > Actinomycetes > Propionibacteriales > Nocardioidaceae > Marmoricola. The sequence goes on along the minus strand of JBJMIP010000337.1, from coordinate 1,391 downwards.
GATCCTCAACAAGCGCGAGGGCTACCGGAAGGCCTTCCACGCCTTCGACGTGGACAAGGTCGCTCGGATGACCGACGCGCGTCTGGAGAAGGTGCTGCTCGACCCGGGCATCGTGCGCAACCGCGGCAAGGTCGAGTCCGTCCGGCGCAACGCCCGCGCCACCATCGACCTGCGCTCCGACGGCGGCCTGGAGGCCTTCGTCGAGTCGTTCGCCCCGGCCCGGACCCCTAGACCGGCCCGTACCTCGCAGCTGCCGACCACCTCGGCGGAGTCGCTCGCGCTGTCGAAGGCGCTGAAGAAACGCGGCTTCTCCTTCGTCGGGCCGACCACGATGTTCGCGCTGTTCGAGGCGACCGGCATCGTGGACACCCACCTGGTGGGTTGTTTCAGGCGCGGCATCGGGGGTCGTTGGCCGGCCGGGTGACTGCCACACTGCTCCGGTGGCGAACCCTCCCGTGCTCAAGGGCCTGCTGGCCCTGCTGGCCTGTCAGCTCCTCGGTGAGCTCGCGGTCCGGCTGACCGGCATCGAGTTCCCCGGCCCGGTGGTCGGGATGCTGCTGTTCTTCGTCCTGCTCCAGGTACGCCGCCCCGCCGAGTCGAGCAGCCTCGTCGCCGCCCCGACGCTGCTGCTGCGCCACCTGCACCTGCTGTTCATCCCGGCCGGGGTCGGAGTCGTCGTCTACCTGCACCGCATCGCCGCGGACGCCGCCCCGCTCGCTGCCGGGCTGTGGGTCTCCTGGCTGGTCGGGTTCGTCGTCACCGCGCTCGTCGCCGAGCGGCTCCTGCGGATCTTCAAGGAACGCGCATGACCCCGCTCGCCCTGCACGGGCAGGAGACCTGGGACTGGCTGACCGCCTCACCGCTCTTCGGGATCACCCTCACCCTGGCCGGGTACGCGCTGGGCCGCTGGCTGCACCACCGCACGGGGAGCCCGGTCTTCCAGCCGGTGCTGGTCGCGATCGTGGTGATCGTCGCGGTCCTCAAGGTCGGCGACGTCAGCTATGCCGACTACCTGACCGGCGGCAGCTTCGTGGCGTTCTGGCTCGGACCGGCCACCGTGGCCCTGGCCCTGCCGCTGCACCACGAGTGGCACCTGGTCCGACGCGCCGCCGTACCGGTGCTGACCGGGGTGGTGGCCGGGACGATCGTCTCGATCTGCTCCGCGATCCTCGTCACCGACCTGGCCGGCGGCGACCGGCAGCTGCAGCTGACGATGGCGCCGAAGGCGGCCACGACGCCGGTCTCGATCGCGCTGTCCACCCAGATCGGCGGGATCCCGGCGCTGACCGCGGTGCTCACGATCCTCGCCGGCATCACCGGTGCGATCCTCGGTCCGTGGGTGCTCGACCGGATCGGGGTGCGCGACCCGCGCGCCCGCGGCATCGCGATGG
>JBJMIP010000336.1:0-8686 GCA_045806825.1 Marmoricola sp. | reverse complement strand
GTCGGTCAGTCCGGTTCCGGCTCCATCGAGGATCGCGGAACCGGTCTGGGCGACCGTGGTCGGGTCGTACCGGTCCACGGTTCGGTTGCCGGCGGCGAGGATCCAGACCTTCCCGAACGCGACGTCGATCGCAACCGGATCGAGTGAAGTGCGTGCTGCCTTCAGCAGGTGTCCGGTCCGCGGATCGAGCTTGAGGAGCTTCGCGTCGCCGGTGACCACCCAGATCGCGCCGAGCCCCGCGGCCATCGCAACCGGTCGCGCGCCGGTGGTCGCGGTCCACTGCTGGCGCAGCGTGTGCGCATCGAACGCGCGGATCTTGTTGTCCCCGGCGTCCGCGACCCAGATCAGGTCTCCGTCGGTGCAGATCGCCGTCGGCGACTGCCCCGCCTCGACCGACGCCACGGATCCTGACGCGACGACCGACTTCGGAGCACCCGAACCGCTCCACACACCGGCGATCACGACGCCGAGGACGACGGCTGCCGCCAGCAGCGGCGCGGACCAGCGCACGGTCGGGGTCCGAAGTCCGGGGCGAGCGTCGAGCGGCGGAACCGGGCGCTCCGATGTCGCAGCCTGCAAGCCTGCGCGAGCCTGCAGTGCGCGCCGGGTCAGCGGGTCGTGGTCGCTCATGAGGGTTCCTCCTCGATTCCGAGTCTTCGAGCCAGGTTGTGACGGCCCTGGTGCAGCTGGGCCTTGACGGTCCCCTCGGCGACGTCGAGAACCGCAGCGATGTCGGAGACCGGCAGGTCCTCGTAGTAGTGCAGGGCGATCACGGCAGCCTGTCGGGGTGGCAGCGCCCGCACGGCAGCCCAGAACTCGCGGTCGTGCGGTGGCAGGTGATCCCAGTCGTCCTTCGGGCGGGCTTGGATGCGGACCAGTGCACGCACCTCCCGGCCCCGTCGGCGCAGAACCGAGGTCGCGAGGTTGATGGCCACGCGGCGCACCCACGCGCCGGGCTCGTCGTAGCCGGAGACCACTGCCCAGCGCGTGTGCGCTCGCATGAGGGCTTCCTGGGTGATGTCCTCGGCGGTGCCCACGTCACCGGTCAGGGTCCAGGTCAGGGCCCGGATGTTGGGGTACTCACGGCGGTAGAACGCGTCGAAGTCTGCCGCCGGAGCAGCAGTCGTGAAATCACGCTTCGAGAGGTCCACGTCTCTTCACACGCCGGTACACACCTTGAGGTTTATCAGCAATCAGCTAAACCTTGCTGGCCCCTGTGACGTGTGAGCAGTGAGCAGGCAGCTGGTGCCCGCGCAGGAGGTCCCAGATGTCCGCCCCTCGTATCGTCGCCGCAGCCGTCCTGATGTCCGCCGTAGCCCTGACCGGCGCGGCTCCGGCCAGCGCAACGCTGATCAGTCCGCCGAAGTATCGGGACGCCTTTGACGACACTGTCTGCGGAATCAGCTCGCACGTCGTGATCCGCGCGAGCAACCCGGTCGTCGAGACTGGTCACCTGGCCGAGGACGGGGATCCGCTGACCATCAACACGGGTCACCTGATGCTGCGCATCACCAACGTGTCGAACGGCCACTGGATGGAGGACGACTTCTCCGGGCCTGCCAAGCTGCTGTCGGCGGTCGTCAACGATGACGGGACGATGACCAAGCGGGTCGTCTTCTCCGGCATCAAGCGCGAGTTCGTGGCGTGGGACGGCGTCGTGGTGGCCGATGTCGGTCGCCTGGTGGTCGACTACGTCTTCGCCGGCGACGAGCTGTTGAGCCGCACCATGGTCTCCCAGGTCGGCGACTTCCCGATCGCCTCGGGGGCGGTCGACTTCTGCGATTTCGCCGCGCAGCACCTCAGCTGAGGCTCGATCAGCGTCGTGTGCCTGAGCGCGCCCTATACGACGCGCTGGGGCACACAACTTGGGTCAGAGCGTGCTGACCAGCCGGGTTCCCGACCAGCCGCCGGTCGTCACGCTGCCGCTCGCGTTGTTCCGGGCGCGGATGCGCGCGTAGTAGGCCGTGCGGGGAGCGAGGTTCTCGAAGGTGAGGTCGAGGACTCCGTGAAGGCTCCACCGCGTCCGGTAGCCCGCGAAGGTGGACGAGCTGGAGAGCTCGACCTCGTACTGCGCGGTGCCGGTGGCGAAGTAGAAGGGTGCCCATTGGACGGTGAGCGACGTGCCGGTCCTGCTCGTCCCGTGCAGGTCGTTCACGTAGTTGGGGCGACCGGCGACCGGGCGCTTGCCGTCGCCGAGGAAGACGTCGGGACGGATGACGTGGGAGTCGGCATCGACCGGATAGACCTGCAGGTAGTACACGTGGTTCTTCAGCAGGGACGTGTAGTAGTGCCTGGTGTGCGTCGCGCGGACAATGATCTTGGGATGGCTGAAGGTGGGTTCGGAGGCCAGGGTGAGCCGGTAAGCCACCGCTCCGGGGACGGTGTCCCAGGTGAAGCCCAGTGCCGTCGCCCGAGCCAAGCCGACGCGGGGGTTGGTCCGCGCGAACAGCGTGTAGTTGGGGCCGCCGCGCGCGGAGTAGTAGCCGTCTGCGCTCGCCGCGATCTGACCCAGGCAGCTCGGGCAGTCCGCCAACGTGTAGCTGCCGTCGGGTGCGGTGGTGGTCGACTCAGCGATGCCCTTGCCGGTCTCGTCGAAGACGTAGACCTCCGCGCCGGCCAGCGGTGTGCCGTCTCCGGTGGTCACGACGCCGGACGCGAGCGTGCTCGCGGTCGCAGCGGAGATGCCCACAGACATTCCAGCAGCCGTCAGCACGCCGACGACGACCATTCGGATCACACGGCTCATTGAGCCAGTAAACCTTGAACCAGGCGGACCAAGCCGTGACGGCACCACCGAGTGGGCCGGAGCGAGACCTGAAGCAGGGTCTTAGAAGACGACCGGGTCCCCGGCGTCGGAGACCAGCTCACGTCCCGCGGCCACCCACTCGAGGACGCCGCCGTCGAGGTTGACCGCCTCGAAGCCGGACTGCACCAGGTACTGCGTCACCTGGGCGGAGCGGCCGCCGACCTTGCAGACGACCAGCACCTGCTGGTCCACGGGGACCTCGTCGATGCGTTCGATGAACTCGGACATCGGGATGTGCACCGAGCCGTCGATCCGGCCGTGCGCCCACTCCGCGGGTTCGCGCACGTCCACCACGAACAGGCCCTCGGGCAGCGGGTCGGGGACCTGGGCGACGGAGACCGAGGGGATGCCGTTCATGCTCAAAGTCTATCGAGTCACTTGAGAAGCTTCGACAGCCGTCGGTCGGCCAGCGGCTTGCCTCCGGTCTGGCAGGTGGCGCAGTACTGGAGACTGCGGTCCGCGAACGACACCGAACGGACGACGTCGCCGCAGACCGGGCACTTCTCACCCTCGCGGCCGTGCACCCGCATGTTGGACTTCTTCTCGCCCTTGAGCTCGCTGGCGGCGAGACCGTCGGCCCGGGAGAGCGCGGCACCGAGCTCGTCGCGGATCGTGGCGTAGAGGCCCGCCAGCTCGAACTCGGTCAGGCTGTTGGCCGGCTTGAACGGCGACATCTTCGCCGCGTGCAGGATCTCGTCGGAGTAGGCGTTCCCGATCCCGGCGATGTTGCTCTGCATCCGCAGGACACCCTTGATCTGGGCCCTCCCGGCACGCTCCAGGATCTCCTGGAGCACCGCGGGCGTGAAGTCGTCCGAGAGCGGGTCGGGGCCGAGCCGGGCGATGCCCTCGACCTCGTTCGGGTCGCGGACGACGTACAGGGCCAGGCTCTTGCGGGTGCCGGCCTCGGTGATGTCCAGGCCGGAGCCGTTGTCGAGCACGATCCGGGCGGCCAGCGGCGACTTGCTGTTGGGCTTGGCCGGGAGCTTCGGCACCTCGTCCTTCCAGCGGACCCAGCCGGCGAGCGCGAGGTGCAGCACCAGGAACGTGCCGCCGACGTCGAAGACCAGGAACTTGCCGCGTCGGCTGACCCCGTCGACCATCGCGCCGGAGAGGGCGGTGATCGGAGGGTCGTAGGTCTTCAGGCAGCTGAAGGCGGCGATGTCGACGCGGACGATCGCACGTCCGTCCAGCCGGCCGGAGAGGTCTCGGGCCAGCGCCTCCACCTCGGGCAGCTCGGGCATGGACCTACCGTACGGCTCGGGGTGCGGAGGGTCAGCAGAGACCGAACAGGTGCTGCAGCGGATTGCAGTACGGCGTCTGGGTCGGGCTGGGGGTCGGTGTCGGGGTGGACGGCGGCGCGGACGAGGTGGGTGCCTTGGTCGGGCTCGGCGTGTGCGACGCCGACTTCGTGGGGGTGGTCCGCGGCTTGGTCGGGGTCGCCTGGGCGGTCGGTCCGGCGGCCGGCTTCTGGGTCGGTCTCGTGGTCGGCTTTGCCACCGGAGCATCCACCGTGGTGGAGGCCGAGGGGCTCTCGGTGAGCGGGTCCTGGGTGTCGGCACCCGATCCCGTGGTCGGCGCGGCCTGGGTGGTGGTGTCCGTGCCGGCCGCTGTGGGCGAGGTGGTGTCGTCGTCCTGGCCCACCAGGATCACCGCGAGGACCGAGACCGCAGCGGCGGCGGCGATCGCGACGGCGACCAGGCGTCCGCGGCGGCTGCCGACGTGGGCCGCGCCCACCACGGCGACGGCCTCGTCCTCGTCCTCCTCGGGGACCGGCAGCGCGTCGTGGAGCAGCGGCTCGTCAGGCTGGACGAACACCGGTTCCAGGAACGGCGCCGGGTCGTCGGCGACCTCGTCGGCGAACAGCGGGAACGTCTCGACCGGCGCGGCGACGACCGGCGGAGCCAGCACCGCCGGAGCGATCAAGTCGCCCAGGGCGACGTTGCTGAACGCGATCTCGTGGAAGGCCTCGGTGCACCACGCGCAGGTGCTCATGTGCAGCCAGGTCTTGCCCGGGACGCCCTCGGTGCTGGAGCTGTCGGCGACCGACATCATCGCGATGTGCGCGCGGCGGCACGCCGGCGACTCGGCGCGGTCGGTGTGCTCGGCCAGGTAGTAGTGCTGCAGCACGGTGAGCGCACGCACGCCGCCCTCGTCGAGGTGGGCTGTGTCGACCGCGACGCGCAGGGTGTCCTGGAGGTCGGACTCGAGCTCGGAGAACGCGTGGGTCATCATCGGCGAGACGAACACGGCGGGGTGCTCGGGCCCCGGCGCCGGCGGCTCGTCGTCCTCACCGAGCTCGCGGACGGCGTCGATCACGAACCCGTGCACGTCCTCGCGCGGGCCCCGACCGATGGCGATCGCGGACACGGTGGCGATCAGCGCCTCGGCCGCCAGGCCCGGAACTTCGTCGGCCGTGACGTACTGGCGGGCGGCCTCCAGAGCCGTCGGCCAGTGCCGCACCCAGAGGCGCGCTGCGGATTCGAGGTCCCCGAGACCGATCCCGTCGGTGATCTCGGCGTCGCTCAACGCGTCTTGCGCCAGCGTGATGGCCATGGGAGCTCCTGGGTCGACAACTTGACGATCCTAAGCGGCCCGTAGGTGCTGAGCCCAAATGGCGATACGACTCGCTAACCAAATCTAAGGTATTTGCAATACAAACGGATAACTTCTGATCGTGGACCCGATCAGGAACCCCTACGCCCCCGGGGCCGGCCAGCGCCCGCCCGAACTGGCTGGTCGCGACGAGCAGCTCGCCGCTTTCGACATCGTCCTGGAGCGCATCGCCAAGGGCCGCCCGGAGCGTTCGCTGGTGCTCACCGGCCTGCGCGGCGTGGGCAAGACCGTGCTGCTGAACGCCCTGCGCTCCGCCGCCGTACGCCGTGGCTGGGGGACCGGAAAGCTCGAGGCGCGACCCGATCAGAGCCTGCGGCGGCCGCTCTCCAGCGCGCTGCACCAGGCGGTCCGCGAGCTCGGTCATCCCGAGGCCGGCCAGGTCGACGGGGTGCTCGGGGTGATCCGGTCGTTCGCGCAGCGCGACGCGGCCCCGGGCACGAAGCTGCGTGATGTCTGGAACCCCGGCATCGAGGTGCCCGCGGTCCGCGGGCGCGCCGACTCCGGCGACATCGAGATCGACCTGGTCGAGCTGCTCACCGACGTCGGCGGGCTCGCCGCGGACGTCGGCAAGGGCGTGGCCGTGTTCATCGACGAGATGCAGGACCTCGGGCCCGACGACGTGTCGGCCCTCTGCGCCGCCTGCCACGAGATCAGCCAGTCAGGACTGCCGGTGATCGTCGTCGGCGCCGGACTCCCGCACCTGCCCGCGGTGCTCTCGGCCAGCAAGTCCTACTCCGAGCGGCTCTTCCGCTACCAGCGCATCGACCGGCTCTCCCGCGAGTCCGCCGACCAGGCACTGGCCGCTCCGGCGCTGGAAGAGGACGCGGCGTACGACGCGGCGGCGCTGGACGCGTTGTACCTCGCCACCGGCGGCTACCCGTACTTCATCCAGGCCTACGGCAAGGCGGTCTGGGACGTCGCGCCGAGCTCGCCGGTGACGGCCGCGGACGTCGCGGTCGCTGCTCCGGAGGCGGAGGCCGAGCTCGCGGTCGGGTTCTTCGGCAGCCGCTACGAGCGCGCGACGCCGGGGGAGCGGGAGTACCTGCGCGCGATGGCCGACGCCGCCGTCGAGCTCCACGACGATGACGTTGACGAGGTCGGGTCGGTCCCCACCGCCGACGTCGCGGCCGTTCTCGGGAAGAAGCCGCAGTCGCTCTCGCCGGCGCGCGACGCGCTGCTGAAGAAGGGCCTGATCTACTCCGGGGAGCGCGGCCGGATCGCCTTCACCGTCCCTCACTTCGGCCGGTACCTGCGCGAGCGCGGGTGAGGCCTGTTTACCAGGTAGCGTCGTCGGATGGCCCACACGATGAAGCTCCGCCCTGCCCTTGCTCGCGGACTTCTCCGGGCGACGCGCTGGAAGCTGTCCGGAAGTGTCCCGGAGAGCGGCATCCTGGTCGGCGCCCCGCACACCTCGCGCTGGGACTGGGTGGTGATGCTGATGATCGCCTGGGCCAACGGCAAGCGCCCCGAGGTGCTGATCAAGCACACCTACTTCCGTGGCCCGCTCGGTCCCATGTTGCGCGCCACCGGTGGGATCGCCCTGGATCGTGAGGATCCCGGCGCCACCATCCGCGCCCTGCTCGCCCGCGCAGAGTCGCACGAGTCCTTCCTGCTGGTGCTCGCGCCCGAGGGCATCCGCGGCAAGGGCGAGTTCTGGAAGCCGGGCTTCTACCGGATCGCCAAGCAGACCGGGTTGCCGATCTCGCTCGGGTTCGTCGACGGTCCGACCCGCTCGCTCGGCATGGGGCCGTCGTTCCACCCGACCGACGACATCGTCGCCGACATGGACTTCGTCCGCGCCTTCTACGCCGACAAGCGCGGCATCATCCCGTCGAGCCGGACCGAGCCGCGGCTGCGTGAGGAAGCGGCCGGCCTCCAGGACTGAACGGGCCGCGCGCGCTCACCAGGGGCTGGGCTTGTAGTCCTTCACGAAGCAGCCGTACACGTCCTCGCCGGCCTCGCCGAGCACGATCGGGTCGTAGACCCGGGCCGCACCGTCGACCAGGTCGAGCGGCGCGTGCCAGCCCTCGGCGGCGATGCGCAGCTTCTCGTGGTGCGGGCGCTCGTCGGTGATCCAGCCGGTGTCGACGGCGGTCATCAGGATCTTGTCGCTCTCGAACATCTCGCCGGCGCTGGTCCTGGTCATCATGTTGAGGGCGGCCTTGGCCATGTTCGTGTGCGGGTGGCCGGGGCCCTTGTAGCGCCGCGAGAACTGGCCCTCCATCGCGGACACGTTCACGACGTAGGCGCGCCGGGCGCCGCCCTGCACGGCCGCCCGCATCGCGGGCCGGAGCCGGGAGACCAGCAGGAACGGCGCGATCGAGTTGCAGAACTGCACCTCGAGGAGCTCCAGCGGGTCGACCTCGTCGACCACCTGGGTCCAGGAGTTGTTCGTCTGCACGTCGGGCAGCAGGCCGCCGGCGTCGACCGCGGTGCCGGCCAGGTGTGCCTCCAGCGAGGCGTTCCCCGCCTTGAGGGCGAGGGCGGTGAGCGAGGCGGCCGTGTGCATCGCCTGCGCGTGCTCGTCGGACTCACCCTCGTGGTGGGCGACGGAGTGCGCGGCGAGGGCCCCCGCGATCGCGGCGGGGTGCGCCTCGGAGATCCGGTCGAAGCTGACCATCTCCGGGAGGGACGGCAGGTCCGGCAGCGGGGCGGACTCCATCTCGACGAGGTTGGCGTAGGCGCCGGGCGAGCGGCGTACGGTCTGGCAGGCGTTGTTGATGACGATGTCGAGGGGACCGGCCGCCGCGACGTCATCGGCGAGGGCGACCACCTGGGTCGGGTCGCGCAGGTCGATCCCGACCACCTTGAGCCGGTGCAGCCAGTCGCCGCTGTCCCCGAGGCCGGCGAACCGGCGTACGGCGTCCTTGGGGAACCTCGTGGTGATCGTCGTGTGGGCGCCGTCGCGCAGCAGGCGCAGCGCGATGTACATCCCGATCTTCGCCCGGCCGCCGGTGAGCAGCGCGCGCCTGCCGGTCAGGTCGGTCCGCTGGTCGCGCTTGGCGTGTGAGAGCGCGGCGCAGGCCGGGCACAGGTAGTGGTAGAAGGCGTCGACCAGCGTGTAGTCGTTCTTGCAGATGTAGCAGCCGCGGGGGTTGATCAGCTCGCCGGCGAAGGCGCCCCGCGTGCTGGAGACCAGCGGGATGCCCCGGGTCTCGTCGTCGATCCGCATCGCCGAGCCGGTCGCGGTGGCCTCGGTGACGGCCCGGTCGGCAGCCAGCTCGGCCGCCCGCTTGCGAGCCCGGCGATCACGCTTGAGCGCCTTGT
>JBJMIP010000335.1:0-2980 GCA_045806825.1 Marmoricola sp. | reverse complement strand
TCGTAGACGTTCTTCGCGCCGTACTTGTCCAGCCACGGGCCTTCGACGCGGTGGGCGAGGATCGACCAGTACGCAACGAGGTTGGCGTCGATGCCCGAGTGCGGCTGCGCGTAGGCGTACGGCGCGCCGAAGAGCTCACGGGCGTGCTCGGCGGCCAGCGACTCGATCGTGTCGACGTTCTGGCACGCGGCGTAGAAGCGGTGGCCCACGGTGCCCTCCGCGTACTTGTCGGAGAACCAGGTGCCCATGGTGAGCAGCACGGCCGGGGAGGCGTAGTTCTCCGAGGCGATCAGCTTGAGCGACGAGCGCTGGTCGGCGAGCTCCTTGCGTGTGGCGTCGGCCACACGGGGCTCGACCGACGCGATCACCTCGAGCATCGCGTCGTAGGCGGTGGAGGTCGTCTTCGCGAGGGATTCAGCGCTCATGGGCACAGCCTAGAGGCGGGTCCCGGGGGCGTCCGGCGCACCCGCACGTGTACCAAATGACGGACACGCATCTCATTGCATGAGATTAGAGTTTGTGGAAGAGCCGTCCGGAACCTGAGACTTGTCCCATGATCAGTGCCGCCACCTCGACCTGGCTCGTGACGCGTCGTCACGTGGACCTCGGTCGTACCGGCAGCATGATGTGTTGGCCCCGCTGAACCCGCCGACGAACTCCGTTGTACGCAGCGTCGCGTGCGCCCCTTTTCAGCGAAGGACCCACCCGGAACATGCCTGACCAGCGTTTCGACTCGCAGCCGCCTCGATACACCGAGGTGCCCCGGCCCAAGCGCGCCGAGGGACAGTGGTCCTTCGGCCTGCGCGAGCCGCTCAACAAGAACGAGCAGTCGAAGAAGGACAACGACCCGCTGAACGTGCGGGACCGGATCCTCTACACCTACTCCAAGCGCGGCTTCGACTCGATCGACCCCGCCGACCTCGGCGGCCGCTTCCGCTGGATGGGTCTCTACACCCAGCGCAAGCCGGGCATCGACGGCGGCAAGACCGGCGCGCTGGAGGAGCACGAGCTCGACGACCGCTACTTCATGATGCGGGTCCGCACCGACGGCCAGGTGCTCGACGCCGCCGCCCTGCGCGCGCTCGGCGGGATCAGCGGCGAGTTCGCCCGCGGCACCGCCGACGTCACCGACCGCAACAACATCCAGTACCACTGGATCGAGGTCGAGAACGTCCCGCAGATCTGGGAGCGGCTCGAAGCAGTCGGCCTGACCACCATGGAGGCCTGCGGTGACTCGCCGCGGCCGTTCCTCGGCTCGCCGGTCGCCGGCATCGCCAAGGACGAGCTCATCGACGGTTCGTCGGCTCTCGCCGAGATCAAGAAGCGGGCGCTGAACAACCCGGCGTTCTCGAACCTGCCCCGCAAGTTCAAGACCGCGCTGACCGGCCACCCGAGCCACGACGTGGCCCCCGAGGTCAACGACGTCTCGTTCGTCGCGACCGTCCACCCCGAGCACGGTGTCGGCTTCGACGTGTGGGTCGGCGGTGGCCTGTCCACGAACCCGATGCTCGCCCAGAAGCTCGGCGTCTGGATCCCGCTGGACCAGGTCGCGGACGTCTGGGAGGGCGTGGCCGGCATCTTCCGCGACTACGGCTACCGCCGGCTGCGCTCGCGGGCCCGCCTGAAGTTCCTGGTCGCCGACTGGGGCGTCGAGAAGTTCCGCGAGGTGCTCGAGAAGGAGTACCTGGGCGAGGCGCTGGTCAGCTGCGACTCCCCCGAGGTCCCGCAGCTCCAGGGTGACCACATCGGTGTGCACGAGCAGAAGGACGGCAACTTCTACATCGGCGTCGCGCCGGTGGTCGGCCGCATCGAGGGCCCCGCGCTGACCGGCCTGGGCGACCTCGTCGAGAAGCACGGCGCCCAGGGCGCCCGGCTCACGGCGTACCAGAAGCTCGTCGTGATCGGCGTCGCCGCCGCCAACGTCGACGCCTTCGTCGCCGACCTGGAGACCATCGGCCTGACCGCCCAGCCGAGCAACTGGCGCCGCCGGACGATGGCCTGCACCGGCATCGAGTTCTGCAAGCTCGCGATCGTCGACACCAAGCAGCGTTCGGTCGACCTGATCAACACCCTCGAGGCCCGCTTCCCCGATCTCGACTCCCCGATCTCGATCAACGTCAACGGCTGCCCGAACGCCTGCGCCCGGACCCAGGTGGCCGACATCGGCCTCAAGGGTCAGCTCGTCCTCGACGACGACGGCGCCCAGGTCGAGGGCTTCCAGGTCCACCTCGGTGGCGGCCTGGGCCTCGGCGCGAACTTCGGCCGCAAGCTGCGCGCGCACAAGGTGACCAGCGCCGGGCTCGACGCCTACGTCATCACGGTGGTGACCAACTACCTCGCCGACCGCGAGGAGGGCGAGCGCTTCCAGACCTGGGTGCTGCGCGCCGACGAGGTGCTGCTCAACGGCGAGAAGACGTTGGAGAGCGCCTGAGATGAGTGAGCGCACCGTGCTGAACCACTGCCCCTACTGCGGTGACGAGAACCTCTGGCCTCACGAGGCGGAGGACGTCACGGGGGCGTGGGAATGCCGGTCGTGCCTGCGAGCGTTCAAGGTGACCATGATCGGACAACTGTCCCGCCCCGAGCTGGGCGGCGACCGATGACTGCCTCCAGCACGATCGCAGCGCGCAACGCGCGCGGCTCGCTGACCGCTGGCCGCAGCACCGAGGAGCTCAAGGACCTGGTCTTCCAGGTGGGTGCCGAGCTCGAGCTCGCGCCGGCCGAGAACATCATCGAGTGGGCGGTCGCGACCTTCGGCTCGCGCTTCTGCGTGACCTCCTCGATGGGTGACGCCGTGCTGGCGCACCTGGTCGCCAAGGTGTCCCCCGGCGTCGACGTGCTCTTCCTCGACACCGGCTACCACTTCGTGGAGACCATCGGCACCCGGGACGCGGTCGCGGCGACCATGGCGGTCAACCTGATCAACGTCCAGCCCGAGCTCACCGTCCTCGAGCAGGACGCCCAGTACGGCGCTGACCTC
>JBJMIP010000334.1:0-6882 GCA_045806825.1 Marmoricola sp. | reverse complement strand
TGGTCCACGAGCCAGCCGAACAGGGCCGGACCGGTCGCGTCGTCGAGGTGCTCGTGGGCAGACAGCTCGGGGTGCCACTGCACACCCAGGACCGCGCAGCCCGGGACAGCCGGCTCGAGTGCCTCGTTGGTGCCGTCGTGCGACCAGGCAGTCGCCCGCCAGCGCGGGCCGGGATCGAGCACCGCCTGGCGGTGCAACGCCGAGGTGCGGGCGGTCGCGCCGAGCAGCTGCCGGACCACCGAGCCGTCCGCGGTGCGGACCTCGTGCCCGCCTTCGGGAAGCCGGTGGTCGAGGCCTCCGACGAGGGTGCCGCCGAAGGCGACCGCGAGGATTTGCATCCCCCGGCACACGCCGAGCAACGGAAGGCCGGCCTCGGCGGCGGCGTGCACGACCGCGATCTCGTCCGCGTCACGCCGGGGGTCGACCTCCTCGGCCTCGCCGGTGCCGCCGTACCGGGCCGGGTCGATGTCGCCACCGCCGGTGAGCACCAGGGCGTCCACGAGGTCGAGCAGCTCGGGGACCTGGCGCGGCGGCAGGATCAGCGGGAGTCCACCGGCAGCCCAGATGGCGTCCGGGTAGGTGGGCGGGGTGCCGGTCACGGGCAGGTCCCCGAAAGGCTTCGGGACCAGGTAGCCGTGACCGACCACCCCCACCACGGGCTTGCGTCCGGACATGGTCAGAGCGCGGCGATCGCGGTGACGGCGAGCGCGATGCCGGAGAGGTAGGTGAACATCGCGCCCGAGTCGCGAATCGGTCCGTGCTCGGCGAGGCTCTTGGAGGTGAGCATCCCCACGGCGTGGACGTAGCGGGCGACGACCGCCACCACCGCCAGGGCGTTCAGCCACCAGCCGTCGGTCAGCGTCGAGCAGACGATGAGCAGGCCGATCATCGTCGGCACGTACTCGGTGGCGTTGCCGTGGGCCCGCTGCGCGATGAAGAGACGGTCGGTCGGGTCGGTGGACATCTGGGGTCCGCCGGACTTGCCGCGCATCGCGCGGTGGCGGGTCACGTTGGCGCCCAGGACGAAGACCAGGGCGCCCAGCAGGGCGATGCAGACGATCACGGTGTCAGACATGGGTGGAACTCCTTCGGGAGGGTGACTTCTTCGTGGTGGTGGTGAAGCAGGTGGCGCATGATCACGCCGGAGAGGTCGGTGCCCAGCAGGGCATCGGTCTTGTGCATGCCGCCCGGGCAGGTCACGTTGACCTCGATCAGGCGGCCGTCGATGACGTCGAGTCCGGCCAGGGCGAGTCCGTGCTGCGCCAGCAGCGGTGCGACGGCGGCGACGATGCGCCGGTCGTCCGCGTCGATCCCGGCCGGGGCGCACGGCGGACCGATCCGGAAGTCCTCAGCGCTCGGCCGGCGCAGCACCGCACCGACGATCTCGCCGTCGAGGAGGAACAGGCGCTTGTTGCCGCCGTCGACCTCGGCCAGGTAGCGCTGCGCGATCACGTGCCGGGTTCCGTTGCGGGTCGCGGACTCGAGCAGCGCGCGCGCACCGCGACCGGCTTCGACGAGCCAGACGTCGAGGCCGCCGAAGCCGTCGACCGGCTTGACGACGCAGGACCCGTGCTCGGCGATGAAGCCGCTGAGCTCGACCGGGTCCGTGCTGACCAGCGTCGGCGGGCAGAGGTCGGGCAGGCCCAGGGCGCCGAGCTTCTCGTGGAACGCGCGGATGCCCTCGGGGCGGTTGACCACCCGGACCCCGCCGGCCTCGACGAGGTCCAGCAGGTACGTCGTGTGCAGGTAGCGACCCTCGACCGGCGGGTCGATCCGCAGCAGGACGAGCTCGACCGAGGCGACCACGTCGAGGTCGCTCGTCGCCAGGACCTCGAACCACGTGGGCTCGACCTGCCAGCGGTGGTCGCCGCCGCGGTGCCGCGGCGCGAGGTTGATCCGCTGGGCCCGGGCCTGGACCCGGCCTGCGCGGACCGACAGGTCCTCCGGCGTGCAGAACCAGACGTCGTGCCCGAGCCGCTGGGCGGCATCCATCAGGCCCACGCTGGCATCGATCTGCGGGTCCAGGCTCTCCAAGGGGTCGGCGACGACCAGGATCGTCATGCCGCCACCGCCCGGCGCGTGCGACCCAGCAGCCAGTCGCCCAGCTCGAGGTCGAGCGTCCCGGCGGCCGCCGCCGCCCAGTGCTCGGCGAGCCGGTCCTGCTCGCCGGCCAGGACCGCCAGGGCGCTGCGGCGCCGCTCGTCGTCGTACAGGAGACCGGCGAAGCCCTCGACCAGCGCCTCGACCTGGGCGGCCGGGCGGGCGTCGGGGAACCGGACCTCGAGGTAGCTGCCGCGCGGACGGATCGGCGGGAAGAGGGTCGTCAGGTGGTCCGCGACTCCCCCGTCGACGAACACCGCCGCGCCGGCCGCGAACTCCGCGTACGCCGCGACCGGGTCCTGCCCGTGCAGCAACCGGTCGTCGAACGCGGTACGCCCCGGGTCGACCTCGAGCCAGGTGGCCAGCCGACTGCCCGGCCCGGTCGCGCGGGCGGTCGCCGCGGCGAGGAACGGGCCGGCGAGCAGCAGCACCCGCCACTGCTCGAGGCCTGCGCGTCCGGACCACCAGTCCAGGCAGACCTGGGTGGAGGCGGTGGAGCGCATCATCCGGCGTCCGGCCGGGCCGATCGCGTCGAGGTGCCGCTCCATCGCGTCGTACCGGGGCGTGTGCAGGTGCCGCGGGGTGTTCGGGTCCTGTCCGCGGACCGGCCGGGCCGCGATCGCGATGCCGCGGGCCATCAGGTCGTCGGCCAGGGCGTCGGTGACCCGGATCAGCTGGGCGGCCGCGCAGGCCGGGGTCTCGGCCGGCGGGAGGCTGAGCTCGACCTGGCCGCCCGGCTCGAAGGTCACCCAGCGGGCGTAGCCGCGCCCCTGGATCGCCTCGAGGACTCGCGTCGGCGCCACGCTGTGACCGCTGAGGACGTCCATCGCGAACAGTTCCTGCTCGACGGCGACGCGGGTGCTGCGGCCGGTGCGGGCGAACAGCGGGGCGACTGTTCGCAAGACCTGCGTGTAGTTCATGGCATCTCCTGATAAAGTAAGGTTGCCTGTCAAATATAGGAAGGCATCCTTACGAATGTCAAGAGAACCCGTCCGACCTGATTTCCTGCCGATGATCGCGTTGGCGGAGAAAGCAGCACGCGCCCTGAAGCTCGACATGCTCAAGCACGCCCGGGCGATGGGTCACACCGAGATCCAGGCATCGCACAACGCGGTCTACGCGACCCTTCCCCCGGAAGGCGCAAGGTCCGCCGACATGGCCCACCGCGCTGGCATCACGCGCCAGTCGATGGGCGAGATCATCCGCGAGATGGTGGCGGCCGGGTCCCTGGTGATGGTTCCCGACCCGACTGACGGTCGCGCGAAGATCGTGAAGTGGTCCGAGCACGGCAAGAGGGTCGCCTCGGACGGGTTCGACCACATCGTCGAGCTGGACCGGGTCTTCCGTGAGCGCTTCGGCGACGCCGACATCGACACGACGTACCGGGTCATGCTCGGCATCATCGAGATGCTCAGCCCCGAGCTCGCCGACGAGCCCCTGCCGGCGACGGTGCTGCCTACGGTGCCGGGCTGACCGGTGCGGCCTTCGCCGGCCACCACAACCGCGGACCGACCAGAGCGGCGAACGCCGGCACCACCAAGGTGCGGACCACGAAGGTGTCGATCAGCAGTCCGAGCCCGACGGTGAACCCGAGCTGCACCAGGGTGGTCACCGAACCGCTCATCATCGCGAACAGGCTGGTGGCGAAGATGACGCCGGCGGCCGTGATGACGCCGCCGGTCAGTGCGACCGCGCGCGCGATGCCTGCGCGCGACCCGTCCGGGGACTCCTCGTGCATCCGCTTGATCAGCAGCAGGTTGTAGTCAGCGCCGACTGCCACCAGCAGCACGAACGCGATGCACGCGACCGTCCACTCGATCGGCGTACCGCCGATGATCTGCCAGGCCAGGACCGCCAGACCCATGGTGGCCGCGTAGGACAGGACGACCGAGGCGAGCAGGAAGGTCGCCGCGACCAGGCTGCGGATGAGCAGCAGGAGGATCAGGAACACCGCGATCAGCGCCACGATCGCGACCAGCCGGAAGTCCGAGGCGGAGAGGTTCGCGATGTCGGCGTTGGTCGCCGACATGCCCGTGATCGCAACCGGGGAACCCGCCAGCGGGGTTCCCTTCAGGCCGGAGCGGACGGCAGCGGTGATCCGCGCGCTGCGGTCGGCGGCGGCGTGACCGAAAGCGTTGGTGTTGCCGAGCACGATGATCCGCGCGATCTTGCCGTCCGGTGAGAGGTAGGCACCGCTGGAGAGCGCGAACCGCGCGTCCTTCAGGGCGCTTGGCGGGAGGTAGAAGCCGCCGCCCCCGGTGTCCTTGGTGGCCGCCGCCGTCGACGTCAGGTACGCCGCCGCAGCTGCGAGACCGGACTGGAGCTCGGCCACCGACCCGGTGAGCTGCTTGGTGCCACCCGCCACCTGGGAGCTGGCGCCCGCCACCTTGTCGCTGCCGGTCGCCAGTGCGTCGAGGCCGTTCGCCAGCGTGCTCTGACCGTCGCGGAGGTGAGCCGCGCCGTCCTTCGCAGCGCCCAGGCCACTGCGGATCTGGCGCAGCCCGGTCTGCAGGTCCAGGGTGCCGGTGGCCAGCGCCCGCGCACCCCGCTCGGCCTTCCGCATCCCGGGGATGAGCTGGTCGCGCTCCCCCTCGTAGATCTTCTTGATCCCGTCCCGGGCGCCGCTGCAGTACGGGTCCAGGTTGCAGGTCAGGCTCTGGGTGAGCGCCTGGTACGCCAGGCCGAGCCCGTCCACGGCGACCTGGGTCTGGTCGACCGCGGTGGAGAGACCCTCAGCGAGCGCCTGGGCGCCGGCGCGCAGCTGGGCGCTACCCGCGACGGCGTCGTTGCTGCCGGACGCGAGCTTCTCCAGACCCCCGTGCAACGACTCGACACCGGCGAGCACGCGGTTCGCCCCGGAGGCGGCCTGGTCGGCCCCGGTGGCGAGCCGGCCGGCGCCGTCGGCGAGCTGGTCGGCCCCGTCGGTGAGCCGGCTCGCGTCCTTCGCCCCGCCGGCCAGCTGGTCCTTCGCGTCAGCGAGGCGGTTGCCGATCAGGCCCGCCTGGTAGCCGACAGAGGCCTGCGTGATCGTCGTACCGGTCGGCCGGGTGACGCCGCGCACCGAGCCGACGCCGTCGACCCGGGACACCATCGCCGAGGCCTGCTCGAGCGCCGCGAGGTCCTTGGCGTTGCGCAGGTCGTGCTCGGAGGTGATCAGCACGAAGTCCGGCAACGCCTCGTTCAGCGGGTAGTGCGCGTCCATCAGCGCGTAGCCGTTGTTGCTGTCGGTGTCCTTCGGCTGCACGCTGCGCTCGTCGTAGCTCGGCTTGAACGCCGGCAGGAACGCGGCGAGCAGGACCAGCGGGACCAGACCCCCGGCCAACGCCAGTCCGGGGCGGGCAACCACGCGCTGTCCCCAGCGAGCCCAGCCACCCTCGCTGGTGCTGCGCTCCCGCGGCTCGAGCAGACCGCGGGCGCCGATGATCGCGATCAGCGGCGGGATCAGCGTCAGCGAGATGCCCAGCGCCAGCACGATGCTGACGGCGATCGCCGGTCCGGTGGTGCGGAACAGACCGACGTGCGCCAGCGCGAGACACGCATTGGCCAGGATCACCGTCAGCGCCGAGCCGATGATGACGGCCGAGACCCGGCTGGCGGCGACCCGCGCGGCCTCCCGCGGCTCGACGCCCTTGCGGCGCTCCTCGTGGAAGCGGCTGATCAGGAAGATCGCGTAGTCGGTCGTCGCGCCGAGCACGATCGCGGTGAGGAACGAGCCGGTGAACGTGGAGACGTGGAAGAAGTGGTGGTCGCCGAGGAAGGCGACGGTGCCGCGGGCTGCCGCGAGCGCGACCCCGATGGCGCCCAGGATGAACCCGGTCACCACGACCGAGCGGTAGATCAGCATCAGGATGATCGCGATCATCACCAGCGTGACCGCAGTGATCGTGACGATGCTGTGCTCGACGTTGACCACCATGTCGGTGATGGTCGCGCTGGCTCCGGTGACCTTCACGTCCAGACCGGCGGGCCGTCCGATCTCCGCGTCGTCGCGGACCGCCTCGACCTGACCGACCGAGGTCGGCGCACCGGTGTATCCGGCCAGGCCGATCTGGAAGTACGTCGCCTCGCCGTCCTTGCTCTCCAGCGCCTTGCGCAGCGTCGGGGAGCTGATGTCCTGGACGTAGGTGACGTGCTCCTTGTCCGCGCGGAGGCGGTCGGCGAGCGTCACGACGTACCGGCGGTCGGCGGAGGTGAGCCCGCCGTCGCGCGCGGCGACGAGCACGATGAAGCTGCGACTGCGGCCGTTGCCGAAGGTGGTGTCCATCGCCTTGACCGCGCGCAGCGAGGGCGCGGACTCGGGCACGAACGGGGTGCTGTCCTTGGCGACGACCGACTCGATCTGCGGGACGAGCACGTTGACGAGGACCACGAAGAGCAGCCAGCCGCCGATCATCCACGGCGCCCTGGCGATGGTGAAGCGCGCCAGCCTGGCCAGGCTGGACGACTCGGGACCCTCGGGACTCATGCTCTGAAGTGTCCCGGCGTTCGGCGCGGGGCGCGTCCTACCGGGGAACCAATGCGTGCATGGCCTGGGTCACACCGGGGTAGGAGCGATGCGTGCTCGGGCATCCTCTGCGTGTTCTCGCGACCCCTTTTGCTGCTCTCCTGCTCGGTTCGCTGCTCTGGTCCGGTACGCCGGCCGACGCCGCGGTCGCTGACGATCCCGGCCTGGTCCTGGTCGCTCCGGCCAGCGCGCGCATCGGGAGCAACGTCACCGTCCGCGCCACGCTCACGTCCCCGGACTCGCGCCCGCTGGCCGGGGTGAGCGTGCAGCTGCAGCGC
>JBJMIP010000333.1:0-4457 GCA_045806825.1 Marmoricola sp. | reverse complement strand
GTCACCGAGGAACGCGCGCAGGGCGATCGCGCGGCGCAGGTAGAAGTGGGCGTCGTGCTCGAAGGTGAACCCGATGCCGCCGAGGACCTGGATGCAGGCCTTGGCGACCTCGACGGCCCCGTCGAAGCAGATCGTGGCCGCGACGCCGGCGGCGAAGGCGGCCTGGTCGCCGTCGTGCTCGGCTGCCTCGGCCGCGTCCCACGCGGCGGCAGTGACGCTCTCGCTGATCTCGAGCATCTCGGCACACAGGTGCTTCACGGCCTGGAACGCACCGATCTTCTTGCCGAACTGCTCGCGGACCTTCGCGTACTCGACCGCGGTGTCCAAGCACCAACGGGCGATGCCGGAAGCCTCCGCGGCAGCCAGCACGACCAGCTCGCGCGGGGCTGCGGCGGTCCGGTTCTCGTTGCCGACGCGCCCGACGCTGCGGGTCAGGTCGACCGAGTCGCCCTCCTCGATCGTGACCTCCGCCGCGGGCAGCACGACGTAGTCGCCGTCCGCGCCGGGGATGCAGACGTGGGTGGCACCGGGTGCCTCGATCACGGCTTGGGTGCTGGTGCCCATCGCTACCGTCACCGAGCCGTCGGCGATCCCGGCGCGCAAGGTGTCGTCGTCGGTCATCAGGCCGGCCACGGCGGTCGTCAGCAGCGGTCCCGGCACGAGCGCGTACCCGGCGGCCTCGATCGCGACAGCCTGGTCCAGCAGCGTTCCGCCGCCCCCGCCGACCGATTCCGGCAGCGCGATCGTGGACAGACCCATCTCGGCGGCGAGGCCACCCCACGGCGCGAGCGCGGACGGGTCCGTCTCGGCGGCACGGACGGCCGCGATCGAGCCCTGGCTCTCGGCCCACTTGCGGACTGTCGCCGCGAGCTCGCTGTGCTCGTCACTGATCCCGATCGGCATGCCATCTCCTGCGTCGTCCAGGTCCCGCGCGGTTCCTGGCTAAACTAGAACGTGTTTCACATTCTGCCACGGATAGGGTTCCGCGCGTGAGTACCACCATGGATCCCACCCTCCTCGAGCACGCCCTGGCCGCGAAGGGCTTCATGCCCACCGATGAGGGCGAGCTGCTCTACCGCACGGCCGTGGAGAACCTGGCCGCCGGACCGGCGCTGGAGATCGGGACCTACTGCGGCAAGTCGGGCATCTACCTCGGCGCCGCGGCACGGGTGACCGGCAGCACCGTCTACACCCTCGACCACCACCGCGGGTCGGAGGAGAACCAGGCCGGCTGGGAGCACCACGACGACACGGTGGTCGACCCCGAGCTCGGCCTGATGGACACCCTGCCCACCTTCCGCCGGACGATCGCCCGGGCCGGGCTCGAGGACGAGGTCGTCGCGATCATCGGCAAGTCGCTCACCGTGGCCCGGCACTGGCGCACCCCGGTGGCCCTGCTCTTCATCGACGGCGGTCACTCCGAGGAGCCCGCGCAGGCCGACTACAGCGGTTTCGCTCCCTGGGTCCAGCCCGGTGGCGTCCTGGTCATCCACGACGTCTTCGAGCGTCCCGAGGACGGCGGCCAGGCCCCGTTCCACGTCTGGCAGCGCGCCGTCGCGTCCGGCGCGTTCGAGCCGCACGAGACCGTGGGTTCGATGCGGGTGCTGCGGCGTACGTCGGGGGCTGCCGGCGACGCCGTCGGCTGAGGTGCTCACGCCGAGCGCGGCTGGTCCTCCACCGTCGGCAGCTCGAAGCGCTTGAGCGCCTCGGTGGCCTCGTCGATCTCGCCGGCGAGCTCGATCAGCTTCGGGCCGACCTGGCTCAGCGTTCCCTCGCCGGCCAGCACCTCGACCTCCAGAGCCACGGCGGCCACCCGCTCGGCACCGAGGTTCGCGGCGCTCCCCTTCAGCTTGTGGGCGTCGGCGCGCAGGGCGACGGCGTCGCGTTCGCGCCACAGCCGCCACAGGCTCTCCAGGACGTCGCCCGCCCCGGCGCAGAAGTTGTCGATGGCACGCTGGATGAGCGGCGCGGCCTCGGCACCCATCTCGGCCAGCTCGTCGAGGCGAGCGGGGTCGAGCACGGCCGGCTCCTTCGGCACGGCGTCGGGGACCGGGGTCGCGGCAGCGAGCGGCGCCTCCCCGCGCAGCTGCTCGCCGAGCACCTGACCGAGTGCCGCCAGCCGGACCGGCTTGGTCAGGAAGCCGGTCATCCCGGCGGCCAGGCAGCGCTCCTCCTCCCCGGTGGTGGCGGACGCGGTCAGCGCGATGATCGGCACGTGGACGCCCGGAGCCTCGGCCTGACGGATCAGCCGGGTCGCGCCGAACCCGTCCAGGCGCGGCATCTGCAGGTCCATCAGCACCGCGTCGAACCTGCCCGCAGCGGCACGGGCCGCGGCGGCCGCGCCGTCGCCGGCGACCTCGCAGGTGTAGCCGAGCACCTCGAGCATGCCCACCGCGACCAGCTGGTTGACCTCGTTGTCCTCCACGACCAGCACGTGACCGCCGCCGGCGGCGCGGACGGCGGAGCGGGCCGGAGCCGCGACCGGCGGCTCCGCGGGCACCCCGAACCGGCTGGTGAACCAGAACGTGCTGCCGCTGCCCGGGGCACTGCGCACGCCTATCTCACCTCCGAGCGCGTGGGCCAGACGGTAGGCGATCGCCAGCCCGAGGCCGGTGCCCCCGAAGGTCCGGTTGGTCGAGACATCGGCCTGCCGGAACGGCTGGAAGATCCGGCCCTGCTGCTCGGCGTCCATCCCGATACCCGTGTCGGCGACCTTGACCTCGAGCACGACCTTCTTCTTCCGGGTAGTCGCGGAGACGCTGACCCGGACCCGGCCGTCGTGGGTGAACTTCACCGCGTTCGAGACCAGGTTCGAGAGGATCTGGCCGAACCGGCTGGGGTCCCCGAGCAGGTGCTTCGGTACGCCGGCGTCGATGTCGACCTCCAGGGCCACACCCCGGCTCAAGGCGTCCGCCTCGAACAGGTCGCGCACGCCCTCGACGACGACGGCCGGCTGGAAGTCGACCTTCTCCAGCTCCAGGCTGCCGGCCTCGATCTTGGAGAAGTCGAGGATGTCGCTGATCAGCACCAGCAGCGCGCGACCGGCTCCGGCCATCGCGTCGGCGAGCTCGCGCTGGCGCGGGTCCAGGTCGGTGTGCAGCAGCAGGTCGTTGAGCCCGATGACGCCGTTCAGCGGCGTCCGGATCTCGTGGCTCATCATCGCCAGGAAGTCGGACTTGGCCTGCGAGGCGGCCATCGCCTCGTCGCGGGCGGCGGCGAGCTCGAGGGCTGCGTGGCCGCGGGCAGCGACCTGGGCGAGCTGGCCGGCCGTCTGGTCGACCAACGACTCCAGCATCGAGTGCCGTTCGAACGGTGAGCGCGCGGTGATCACCAGGACCGAGAGGACCTGGTCGCCGAGCCGGACCAGGAACCCGATCATCGGGTGCTCGGGGACCCAGTCCTCCTCGAAGACCGTGGCGCCGGCGTTCAGCGTGCGCACCGCCACCGCCTGCTCGAACGGGGTCGGCGTGACCGTGTCCTCGGCGTTGAGCGGGTGGAAGACCGGCGCGTCACCGACGACGTCGAAGGCGACCGCGCGCTGCCAGTCGGGGTGGGTGAGCAGGAGGTCGCGCAGCGACTCCAGGCCCTCGTCGAAGGTGGTGGCCTCGTTGGCCGCGGTCGCCAGGAACTGCATCAGCGTGTTGACCTCGACGGCGTCGAGCAGGTCGAGCTCAGCCTGCTTGAGCTCGTGCACGTCCTGCACCGTCCCGCCGAAGCGCACCGGGCGCCCGTCGGCGTCACGCTCGAGGAGCTCCCCGACCGCGCGCACCCAACGGACCTCGCCGTCCCCGCGCCGGACCCGGACGTCGATGACCCGTTGCCCGCCACCCTCAGCGATCTGGCGCCAGTTGTCGGTGGCTCGCTGGCGGTCGCCCTCGACCATCATCGAGACGAACTCGTCCGGTCCCGCCACGAAGGTGTCCGGGTCGACCCCGAGCACCTCGTACATGCCGCGCGACCAGCTCACCTCCCGGGGTTCGAGGTGCAGGTCCCAGCTGCCGAGCCGGGCGATGGACTGGGCCTCGTCGAGCCGGGACTGGCTGGCTCGCAGCTCCTCGAGCAGCGAGCGTCGGCGGCCGTCGTCGACGAGCCGGTGCAGCATTCCCGCGAGCTCACCCGCGTCGTTGCGCAGGGCTCGCACGCTGACCAGCAGCGGCACCGAGGAGCCGTCCGGACGCAGGTACACCCGCTCGACGTCGATCGCCTCGATGGCCTCGAGCTCGCTCGCCGGCCGGCGCCGGTGTGAGACCAGCCCCGCCTCGAACAGCTCGCGGTCCGCGGGGGCGAGGACGTCCCCGACGCTGATCCGGGCGATCTCGTCCTCGGAACGGCCGAGAAGCTCGGCGACCCGGGCGTTCGCGAACACGGTGCGGCCGCGGGCGTCGACCAGCCACAGACCGTCGACCGAAGCCTCTACGATCTGTCGGTGGATCTGGTCGACAGGTGTCATGCGCCTC
>JBJMIP010000332.1:0-5069 GCA_045806825.1 Marmoricola sp. | reverse complement strand
TGTTGTCGCTGTCGGGGTCGAAGCAGCCGTCGAACTCGTAGACCGGGTTGTTCACCGTGCGGCCCCGGGTGTCGTTGATCGTCTGGAACCCGACCAGCTTGCTCGGTCCGCCAGCGGTGAAGCAGTCGTTGGAGTGCACGGTGATCTCGAACTTGCCGTAGCCCTCGGGCGGCATCGGCACGTTCGGGTCGGTCCAGCCGACCAGGCAGATCCAGTCCGAACCGGGCCCGTGGTCGGGCATCGTCGGGCCGCCCTTCTCGCACATCGCCCGGGCGTCCAGCGAGGCCGCGGTGATGCCCGTGTGCCCGAGCAGTGCTGCCTGCTGGAGGTACTGGTTCGCGAAGGCGGTGGGCAGGGCCCGTTCCATCCGGGCCTTGGTGATCGAGGTGCCGCCGCCGATCGCGTTGGCGATCGCGGCCGCGCAGCCGATGGCGGCCAGGGCCAGGACGAGGGTGATGATGATGCGTCGCACGTCAGCCTCCCGTGATGTCGCGACGGCGGACCAGGACGAACGAGGCGACCAGGCAGACCGCGGCCCAGGCCGCCGAGACCAGCAGGCCGTCGACGAGCGGGCCGGTGAAGCGCGGTGCGGCGAGCAGACCGTGCCAGGCCTCGTACGGCGTGCTGAGCAGGACTGCGCGCAGGCCGGCGATGCTGCCGAGCGAGCCGACCAGCTGCATCAGCATGCCGAGCACGGCCGGTGCGGCGATACCGGCAGCCGTGCTCCGGGTGGCCACCGAGATCAGGATCGCCAGGCAGGTGAAGCCGAGGGTCGGGAGCAGGGCGCTGGCCCAGCTCTCCACGACCAGCCTCAGCGCGTCGTGGTTGGTGATCAGCTGGCCGGAGACACCGGTGAGCTGATCACTGCCGCCGAGCAGCACCGACGCGGCGATGGTCGAGGCGGACAGGACCGCGACCGTCAGGGTGGCGAAGCCGAAGGCGGTGATCACCTTGGCCCAGTAGATCTTGGTCCGGCTGGCCGAGCGGGTGAGCACGGTCTTCCAGGTGCCGTGCTGGTCCTCGCTGGCGAAGATGTCGCCCGCGACGATCGAGGTCAGCAGCGGGAGTGCCCACTGCCCGGCGAAGCCGAGGATGAGCAGCGCCAGGGAGTACCCCGACGTGGTCGCGTAGCGGCCGAACAGGGTGTCCTTGGGCGCCTGGGCCTGCGCGTTGATCGCGGCCACGACCGGGATCGGGCCGAGGAGGGCGCCGAGGAGCACGAACTTCGCGCGCAGCTGCGCACTGAGCTTGCGGATCTCCCAGGCGAGGACCGAGGCGGTCGAGGGGGCGGCCATCAGCGCGCCACCTGCGTCATCAGGTGCCGGTGCTCGGCATCGGCGTGCGCGGTGTCGTCGGTGAGCATGAAGAACAGCGCCTCCAGCGGCGTCTCGGTCGGGGTGAACGCGCGCAGCTCGATGCCGGCGCGGACGAGGTCGGCGACGTACGCCGCCACCGCGTCCTGCGGGCCGGCCACCCGCAGCGCATCCTCCACCCGCGTGACGGTCACCCTCGAGTGCTGCTCGGAGGCCCTCAAGGAGTCGTCATCGGCGGAGGTGCGCAGCAGGTGGCCGGGGTCCGGGGCCATCGCACGCAGGTCGGCGATCGAGCCGTGGAAGGAGACGCTTCCGCGGCTCATGATGGTCACGTTGTCGCAGATCTCCTCGACCTCGTCCATGTGGTGCGAGGAGAGCAGCACGGTCAGGCCGCTCGCGGCCAGCTGCTTGACCAGTGCGCGCATGTCGCGGATGCCGGCGGGGTCTAGGCCGTTCGCGGGCTCGTCGAGGACGAGCAGCCGCGGCTCACGCAGCAGCGAGGCGGCGACGCCGAGGCGCTGCTTCATGCCGTAGGAGTAGCCACCGACCTTGCGGTCCGCGCCCTCGCCGAGGTCGACGACGTCGAGCACCTCGGCGATCTTGCCGCTCGCAACGCCACCGTCGAGGCGTGCCAGGCCCGAGAGGTTCTGCCGGCCGGTCAGGTACGGGTAGAAGCGCGGGCTCTCGATGAAGCCGGCCACACCGTCGAGCACGCCGACCCCGGCCTCATTCCAGGTGCGGCCGAAGATGGTGAGCTCGCCGGCGTCGGGGCGGATCAGGCCGAAGAGCATCCGGAGCAGGGTGGTCTTCCCGGCACCGTTCGGCCCGAGGATCCCGTAGACCTCGCCCGGGGCGACCTGGAGCGAGACGTCCACGACGGCCTTGACCGAACCGAACGACTTGGTCACGCCACGGGCGTCCACCGCAAAGGGTTCGTTCATGCCGACGACGCTAGGCCGTCGAACCTGAACGCACCATGAACGAACCCCCTGCGGGGACCGGCGTCAGGGGCGCGGGCCTCCGATGACGCCTGCGTCGAACGCCTTGAGCACCGAGGCCTCGTCGGCGTCGGTCAGCGTGCCGGCCTTGACCGCAGCGTCGAGCCTGGTCTCCAGATTGCTGCGCTCGGTGGCGCGGGCCTCGGCCCGGGCCACCGCGAGTGCGGCCTTCACCTTCGCCTCGGACACGTCGAGCTTGGCCGCCAGAGCCTTGATGAACGCGGCCTGGCGAGCGTTGCGCTCGGCCTCGGTCGGCGGGCTCGGCCTGGTGCGCGAGCTCGGCTCGGCCGGCCTCTGGTCCTCGCGGACCACGTCGAGCGCGGCCTTCACCTTCGCCTCGCTCAGCCCGAGCTGCTTGGCCAGGGTCGTGGCCAGCCGACCGCCGTCCCGGCCGGGACCCGGTCCCGGCTGCTGGCTGGTGGTGCTCGGTGCGTCGGCGTTCGCCATCGCGACGCCGCCGACCGTCAGGCCCAGGCCTGCGATGGCACCGGCGACTCCGGTGCGCACGATCGTTGATCGGTCCATCTGTGGTTCCTCCTGGTGTTGGGTGTGTTCCACCCACCACGGTCCAGGCGGTCCCTGTGGCGGCCCTGTGCCTGTGTTGGTGGTCGCCTGTCTAGCCAGTGGTCCCGGATTCTCACGGACCCTGTTATTCCGGACGTCCGGTCTGTAACTTCACGCCATGCACCCGCGTTCCCTCCCACGCGTCCGCGCGAGCCTGCTCATCGTCCTGAGCGGGGTCCTCGCGGCGGCGCTGACCGCGTGCGGCGGCAGCACCATCGATCCCCGCGTCGCGGCCCGGGCCAACAACCTCGGGCTGAGCAACGGCAACGCCCAGCAGGTGGTCGCGAACAACAACGGGCCGGGCGGACCGAACGACGCGGTGCCCGACGGAACGGCCACGACGGGCCCCGGCCAGACCCAGGCCAACGGCCCGAGCGGCCCCGGCGCTACCGGTGGGCCGGTCGCCAACGTGCCGAAGGCGCCCCCGGGGAGCGCCAGCTGCGCCGGGTTCAAGAACTCGACCGGCATCTCCGACAGCACCATCCGGGTCGGCAACGCCTCCGACATCAGTGGCCCGGTGCCGGGCCTGTTCACCGCGGCGCAGCAGGCCAGCCGCGCTTTCATCCAGTACTTCAACAGCACCGGCGGCACCGTCTGCGGCCGCAAGCTGGTGCTCGACAACTACGACACCCACACCGACGGCGGTGGCGACCAGCAGGCCTACACCAAGGGCTGCGCGAACGACTTCGCGATGGTCGGCTCGATGTCGGCGTTCGACTCCGGCGGCGCCCGGACCGCGCAGACCTGCGGCATCCCCGACATCCGCGCGATCTCGACGACCAACGAGCGGGGTGCGTGCACGACCTGCTTCGGCACCCAGCCGGCCGGCCCGGAAGCCTTCGAGAACGCGGTGCCGGACTACCTGATCAAGCACACCGGCGGGAAGAACGCCGCGATGCTCTACATCAGCATCGGCGCCGCGGCCGCGAACGGCCAGAGCCAGGTGAAGCACGAGACCAAGCGCGGCGTGCACTACGTGGTCAACCGCGGCGTGGACATCGCCGAGTTCAATTACTCGCCGTACGTGCAGGAGATGAAGGACAAGAACGTCCAGTCGGTCCAGTTCATCGCGTCCTCGGCCCAGTTCGCGCGGCTCGCCCAGGCGATGCAGTCCTCGGACTTCCACCCGAAGGTCTACCTGATCGACCCGTCGGCCTACAACGAGGACTACACCAAGGTCGGTGGCGCGGCTGCCGTCGGGACCACGGTCTACATCAACTTCACGCCGTTCGAGGAAGCCGCGAGCAACCCGGAGATCACCCTCTACACCCGCTACCTGCAGCAGGTAGCCCCCGGCGCGAAGCCGACCTTCTTCGGCCTCTTCGCCTGGTCCGCGACGCGCCTGTTCGTCGAGCAGTCGGTCAAGCTCGGCGGGAAGCTTTCCCGGCCGGCGCTGATCTCCGCGATGAGACGCGTGGACAACTGGACCTCGCACGGCGGCCATGCGCCCCAGCACGTCGGGTCGAAGAAGATCGCTGACTGCTGGCGGTTCATCCAGTGGAACGGCCGCGCCTGGGTGCCGGTCGACGGACGCGCCTACCACTGCAACGGTCTTACCTACTAGAACAAGTTCTGGTTTAGTGCCTTCGTGGGATTTCTGACGCAGGACGCACCGCAGGTCGACTTCGCCGAGTGGGTCCAGGGCACCCGGTCCGAGAAGATCAGGCCGATGGCCCGGCACTGGGCCGAGGTCGGGTTCGGCACGCCGGTGGTGCTGCACCTGTTCTACGTCGTGAAGATCCTGCTCTACGTGCTCCTCGCCTGGCTGCTCGCGCTGAGCACCAGCGGCATCGACGGCTTCACCAGCGTCAAGGACTGGTACGACGCGCCGGTCGTCTACGAGAAGGTCGTGCTGTTCACGATGCTCTTCGAGGTGCTCGGCCTCGGCTGCGGCTTCGGCCCGCTGAACAACCGCTTCATCCCGCCGATGGGGTCACCGCTGTACTGGCTGCGCCCGGGCACCATCCGGTTGCCACCGTGGCCGAGCCGGATCCCCGGGACCCGGGGCGACACCCGCACCCCGTTCGACTGCGCCCTGTACGGCGCCCTGCTGGTGGCCCTCGTCGTCGCACTGCTCAGCAACCCCACCCACCTCGGCGTGCTGCCGTCCTGGGAGGTCTGGACGATCCTCGGGATCCTGGCCGTCGTCAGCCTGCGCGACAAGGTGATCTTCCTGGCCGCGCGCGGCGAGGTC
>JBJMIP010000331.1:0-5701 GCA_045806825.1 Marmoricola sp. | reverse complement strand
GTGAACGAGTCGCTCAAGGAGTTGAACGAGTTGTGGGTGCCGAGCCAGGCGACGTCGCGGAACGGCAGCTGGTCACCGAGGCCGTACTGGAACTGTGCGGTGCGGTGCACCCACGAGGCGAGGTACGCATCGCGCGCCGCCTGGGTCACGTTGTGCGCGAGCGGCAAGGTGCACAGCGTGTCCGGGATCCCGACCCGGCGGCACTCGGCCGCCACGGCGTCGAAGGTCTTGCCCAGGGCGACGCAGGGGATCGCGATCGGGCTGATCGCGTCGCAGGGCGCGGTCGGGGAGGGCGTCGCTGCGTGCGCGGTGCCGAGCGCAGTCGGGGCGAACAGTGCGGTGGCGACGACGGTGAGTGCGGCCGTGGCCTTCTTCCAGCGGGTGACCATGGGGCACTGTGGCACGCGCTGTGCCGGTGGTCACCGGTGTTTCCGGGAAGTCATGGTTCGGCCCGGTTCGCGGGTTTCTCACCCGGTTTCGAGGCTCGCGCCGGGGCGCTCGCACCTCAACCAGCGAGGGCCGGGGCCTCGGTTCCCAACAGACCGCGGCGGTCGGCGAGCACCTCGAAGACCGCGGTGGCGAACGGCGGGATGCTGGAGACCAGCGCCAGGAACGTGGTGCGCAACGACCACCCGAAGGTGCTGCGCGCGACCATCGTGACCGCGAGGTACGCCAGGAAGATCGTGCCGTGGATCGGGCCCATCACGTGCACACCGACCTCGGTCGTCTCGGGCACGTACTTGAGGTACATTCCGATCAGCAGGCCGAGCCAGGAGCAGGCCTCGGCGAAGGCGATCGCACGGAACCAGGAGCGCACGCGGGAGGGGTCGTTCACGGCGCCAAGGTAGCGGTGACGATCAAGCGCCGGCGCGCCACCTGTCGCTGATCGCGCCCGCAGTGATCGCGATGATCGGGATCCACAACGGGATCAGCATGAACATGAGGATCGGGCCGAAGGCCATCAGCAGTTGTCCCATGTCCTCAGGCTCGTCCGCGCGCGTGCCGACCGGCACGGCGGCAGCGCACGAAATCAGCGGGCCGGGTTGGGTTGCGAGACCAAAGCCGCAGGGGCGAGCCAGCGGCACGCGATCAGGGCCAGCTCGAGGTCCAGGCGGTCCTCATCGACGCCGCGGCCGCGCAGCTCGACGGCCCGGTCGACGCGGTACTTCACGGTGTTCTTGTGCAGGTGCACCAGGTCCGCGGTCGCCGCGAAGCTGTTGCGCGTGGAGAGGAAGACCCGCAACGTCTCGCGTAGCCGTTCGGCGGCCTCGCTGTCCTCGGCCAGCCCCCCGAGCGCCGTGCGCACCAGTCGTCGGGTCGCCTCCAGGTCGGCGCTGAGCAGGGCCGCGGCCCGCACCTCGGGATCCTCGTACGCCGTCACCGTCCGCGCCCTGTCCTGCGCGACCAGCGCGACTGCCTGGGCCTGGAGCGCAACGAGGTGCGAGTCGCGGAAGCCCTCGACGCCGGCGGCCGGCACGCCGGTAGCGATCCGGATGCCGGCGACGTCGAGGTCGGCCAGCGCAGCCGTCTCGACCGGTGCCGGGCTGGCGGGGACCGGGATCCAGCCCCAGGCTGTGGCCCGGTCCTGCGCGACGAAGAGCGGTTGCTGGGTGCTGCCCAGCGCCCGGGCCACCCGGACGAGCTGCCGCTCCAGGTCGGAGAGGTCGCCGGTGGTCGGCTCGCCGGTGCTCCACAGCACCACGCCGACGTGACGCTGCCGGAGCCGGTAGCCGAGGGCGTTCTCCGCCGTGGTCGCGTCGATCGCGTCCCCGGCGAGCAGGTCGGCGAGCACCTCGGCGCGCACGGTGTTCCGGTTGGCGAGCCAGCGCTCGCGCTCGCCCTCGTAGATGGTCAGCACCTGCTCGGAGACGGCATCGATGTAGCGGAACGTGATCGCCACGAAGGCCTGCCCTGCGGCGTACGCGACGCGGGGATCGGGTTCTTCCTCGCTGATCCGCTCCAGGCTCCACGCGGTCGCCGTCTCCTGCCCGAGCCGGTAGGCGCGCAGCAGTGCGCTGGAGGAGACGCCGCGCTGGGCCAGGCGCCGCGCGTACTCGACGGCAGTCGGCGGCGCGGTGATCTCGGTGACGGGGATGTCGTAGCGGATGACCTCGGCGATCGTCTTCAGGTTGCCGTCGATGCTCGCTTCGAGGAGCTCGACGATCGTCGGGTCGCCCTGCAGCTCGGCGATCTCCTCGACGAGCACGCCGAGCAGGGCCCCGGTCAGCGACACGACGTTCTCGGTCATCCGATCGGCCGTCGCCGTGACCCGGCCGGTGGTCCGGGTGATGAAGTCGTCGTCGGTCTGCTGCACGTCTTCATGGTTGCAGACCAAAGATGGCCGCGTAACTGTCGCCGAACACTGCATTTTTCGATCAAACCTTGGTCTGCGAGCACAATGCCGCGCCGGTTCGCTGGGCTCTAGCCTCCTTGCATGGGATTCCTGACCCCGAGCGACCAACCTGTCGAACCGCGCGAGTTCCTCCTGCTCCCGCTGAGCGAGCGGATCCGGATCCTGGCCACGCACTGGGTCGACGACGGGTTCGGCACCCCGCGGGTGCTGCACGTGGTCTACGTCCTGAAGATGCTCGGCCTCTACTTCGGCGTCGGCCTGGCGATCACCTCGGCGACGACGGCGGGCGTGCACTTCTCCGATCCGAGCACCTGGTTCGACAACATCGTCGTCTACCAGAAGCTGGCCATCTGGCTGATGCTGCTCGAGGCCCTCGGGCTCGGTGGCGCGTTCGGGCCGCTGTGCGGCCACTTCACGCCGATGCTCGGCAACGTCCGCTACTGGATCCGACCCGGCACCCTGCGGATGGCGCCGTGGGGCCGGCACGTCCCGGGCACCGGCGGTGACGAGCGCACCGTGCTGGACGTGGTGCTCTACCTCGCCGTGCTGGCCAGCCTGGTCTACCCGCTCGCCACGCAGGCTGACCCGGTTCACCACGTCCCGCTGGGAACCGGGCCGCAGGAGCTCGTGCCGGCGTACGCGTTCATCCCGATCCTGGTGACCATGCCGCTGATGGGACTGCGCGACAAGGTGATCTTCCTGGCGGCGCGGTCCGAGCAGTACCTGCCGATCATGCTGTTCTCCGCGACCCTCGGCGCGCTCGCGCTGCGGAGCGGGTCAAACGCCGGTGACTTCCTCGACCTGGTGATCGCGTTCAAGATCATCATCTGCATCGTCTGGATCGGCGCCGGGACCTCGAAGCTCGGCCTGCACTTCGTCAACGTCGTACCGGCGATGGTCTCCAACCAGCCCGGGCAGCCCCGCTTCGCGAAGAGGGCGCACTACCGGGCGTTCCCCGACGACCTGCGCCCCAGCCGGCTCGCCTGGTTCATGGCCCACGTCGGCGGCACGACGGTCGAGATCCTCATCCCGGTGACGCTGCTGCTGACCACCAACGACACCGTCGCGATGCTCGGTGCGATCGCGATGCTGACCTTCCACATCTTCATCACCTCGACCTTCCCGCTCGCGGTGCCGCTGGAGTGGAACGTCTACTTCGGCTACATCGCGATCGTGCTGTGGGGCGGGTTCGGTGACGGCTTCGACGCGTCGGTCTACAACATCTGGAGCTTCGACAAGCCGCTGCTGCTGATCCCGGTCTTCGCGCTGCTCACCTTCGGCCCGATCCTGGGCAACGTGCGCCCGGACCTGGTCTCGTTCCTGCCCTCGATGCGCCAGTACGCCGGCAACTGGGCGTCGGCGATCTGGCTGCTCAAGCCGGGGATCGAGGAGCGGCTCAACGAGCTGCCGATGGTGGAGAACCAGATCGACCAGCTGCAGCGGATGAAGCCGACCCCGTACGAGAAGGACGACGCCGAGATGACCCTGCAGAAGGTCACCTCCTGGCGGGCGCTGCACAGTCAGGGCCGCGGCCTGTTCTCGGTGGCCCGCGTCCACCTCGACGACATCGAGTCGCGCATCATCCGCGACGGCGAGTTCGTCTGCAACGCCGTGCTCGGCTGGAACTTCGGTGACGGCCACCTGCACGACGAGAGGATGGTCGCCGCGGTCCAGAAGCGGCTGAACCTCGAACCGGGGGACCTGGTGGTCGCGTACTGCGAGTCCCAGGCGCTGCCGTGGTTGAACCTGCCGCAGGAGTACCGCGTGATCGACGCCGCTCTGGGAGTGGTCGAGCGCGGCACCTGGAACGTCGCCGACTGCGTCGCCGAGCAGCCGTGGCTCCCGAACGGACCCATCCCGCTGACAGCCACCTGGACGGCACCGGGATACGTTCGTCAGCAGACGCTCACGAACGCGGGATGAGGTGCCGATGAGGACAGCGGTGGTGGTCGGCAGCGGCCCCAACGGGTTGGCCGGCGCGGTCCGGCTCGCCCAAGCAGGACTCGAGGTGACCGTGCTCGAGGCCGCGGACACCTACGGCGGCGGCACCCGCACCACCGAGCGGATCGTCCCCGGCCTGCTGCACGACGACTGCGCCGCGTTCCACCCGACCGGCGTGGTCTCCCCGTTCTTCCGCACCCTGGACCTCGACCAGCACGGACTGACGTGGCTCTGGCCTGAGATCGACATGGCGCACCCGTTGGACGACGGCCGGGCGGGCGTGGTCAGCCGCGGGTTCGACGAGACCGACCGCACCCTCGGGACGGACGCCCGTCGCTGGCGCCGGGTCTTCGGTCCCCTGGCGCGCACCTTCGACAAGATCGCCGTCGACGCGATGGGACCGGCGGTGCACCTGCCGCGTCACCCGATCGCGTTCGGTCGGTTCGGCCCGCAGGCCCTGATGCCGGCCAGCGTGACCGTGCGGCACTGGAAGGACGACCCGGCCCGGGCGCTGTACACCGGGGTCGCGGCGCACGCCTTCGGACGCCTCGACACCCCGCTGAGCGGGTCGGTCGGGCTGATGCTCACCGCGGCTGCGCACTCAGTCGGCTGGCCCGTCGCCGAGGGTGGCAGCCGGTCGATCTCGGACGCCCTGGTCCGGCTGCTGGGCACCCTCGGTGGCACCGTCCGCACCGGTGTCCGGGTCACCTCGCGCGACCAGCTGCGCGAGGCGATCGGCGCCGACCCGGACGTGGTGCTGCTCGACCTCGCCCCAGCCGGTGCTCTCGACCTGCTCGGCGATGCGCTGCCGGGTCGGATCCAGCGAGCTTTCCGTCGCTACGAGTACGGCCCCGCGGTACACAAGGTGGACTACGCGATCGAGGGCGACGTGCCGTGGACCAACGCGGACTGCCGCCGCGCCGGAACCCTGCACCTGGGCGGTACGGCGGAGGAGATCCGACAGGTCGAGGCCGCCACCGCTCGCGGGGAGATGCCCGAGCGGCCGTTCGCGCTGATCGGCCAGCAGTACCTCGCGGACCCCGGTCGGTCGGCCGGGAGCGTCAACCCGGTGTGGGCCTACGCGCACGTCCCGGCCGGGTACACCGGCGACGCGACCGAGGCGTTGACCGCGCAGATCGAGCGGTTCGCGCCCGGTTTCCGCGACCGCATCGTCGGCACCTTCGTGCGCGGCGCGGCCGACATGGCGGCGTACAACGCGAACTACGTGGGCGGCGACATCGGCGCGGGAGCGAACACCGCCCGGCAGATCGTGTTCCGGCCGCGCGCGGCGCTCAACCCGTACTCGCTCGGGATCCCGGGCCACTACCTGTGCTCCTCCGCGACCCCACCCGGCGGCGGGGTGCACGGCATGGCCGGCTTCTACGCCGCGGAGTCGGCGCTGCGTCG
>JBJMIP010000330.1:0-12497 GCA_045806825.1 Marmoricola sp. | reverse complement strand
CCGAGCTGGCCAAGCAGGCCGCCAAGCCGGTCCAGGAGTTCCCGATCTTCCTCGACTACGAGGACGACGTGTACGAGGCCGTCTCCGCCCACGCCTCCGAGGCCACCGCTGCGGCGCTGACCATCGCCGGCAAGGCCGAGCGCGAGGACAAGCTCGACGACATCAAGGCCGACGTGCTCTCCACCCTGGGCGAGAAGTTCGAGGGTCGCGAGAAGGAGATCGGTGCGGCGTTCCGCTCGCTGAACAAGTCGCTGGTCCGCCAGCGGGTGCTCCGCGACAAGGTCCGCATCGACGGCCGGGGCCTGACCGACATCCGGTCGCTCTCGGCCGAGGTCGAGGTCCTTCCGCGGGTGCACGGCTCGGCGCTGTTCGAGCGCGGCGAGACCCAGATCCTGGGTGTCACCACGCTGGACATGCTCAAGCTCGAGCAGCAGCTCGACGGTCTCTCCCCGGAGAAGTACCGCCGGTACATGCACAAGTACATCTTCCCGCCGTTCTCCACCGGTGAGACCGGTCGCGTGGGCTCGCCCAAGCGTCGCGAGGTCGGCCACGGTGCGCTCGCCCGTCGCGCGCTCCTGCCGGTGCTGCCGACGCGCGAGGAGTTCCCGTACGCGATCCGCCAGCTCTCCGAGGCGATGGGCTCCAACGGCTCTACCTCGATGGGTTCGGTCTGCGCCTCGACCCTCTCGCTGCTGCAGGCGGGTGTGCCGCTGAAGGCGCCGGTCGCCGGTATCGCGATGGGCCTGATCTCCGACACCGTCGACGGCAAGACCGAGTACGTCGCGCTGACCGACATCCTCGGTGCCGAGGACGCGTTCGGCGACATGGACTTCAAGGTCGCCGGCACCAAGCAGTTCGTCACCGCGCTGCAGCTCGACACCAAGCTCGACGGCATCCCGGCCGACGTGCTGGCCGCCGCGCTGACCCAGGCCCGTGACGCGCGTCTGGCGATCCTCGAGGTGATGGCCGAGGCCATCGACGGCCCCGAGGAGATGTCGATCCACGCTCCGCGGATCATCACGGTGAAGATCCCGGTCGACAAGATCGGCGAGGTGATCGGTCCGAAGGGCAAGGTCATCAACCAGATCCAGGACGACACCGGCGCGAACATCTCGATCGAGGACGACGGCACCATCTACATCGGTGCCACCAACGGCGAGGCTGCCGAGGCCGCCCGGACGGCGATCAACCAGATCGCCAACCCGACGATGCCCGAGGTCGGCGAGCGCTACCTCGGCACCGTCGTCAAGACGACCAACTTCGGTGCGTTCGTCTCGCTGATGCCCGGCAAGGACGGCCTGCTGCACATCAGCAAGCTGCGCGAGCTGGCGGGCGGCAAGCGGGTGGACAACGTCGAGGACGTCGTCTCGGTCGGCCAGAAGCTCCAGGTCCAGATCGCCGAGATCGACGACCGCGGCAAGCTCTCGCTGATTCCCTACATCGAGGACGGCGCTGCCGCCGCCTCGGACGAGGCCGCTGACGAGACTGACTCCGTCGACGCGTGACGCTCGCAGCTGAGCAGAAGCCCGGCACGACCCGCACCCTCACCGAAGGCGTCCTACGGACTGTCCTTCCGGGAGGGCTGCGGGTCGTGACCGAGCACGTCCCCGGTGTCCGCTCCGCGGCCATCGGGGTCTTCGTCGGGGTCGGCTCGCGAGACGAGTCCCCGGCGCTCAACGGTGCCTCGCACTTCCTCGAGCACCTGCTCTTCAAGGGCACGCCGACGCGCTCGGCGATGGACATCTCCTCCGCGCTGGACGCGGTCGGCGGCGAGTTCAACGCCTACACGGCGCGCGAGTACACCTGCTACCACGCACGGGTGCTCGACGAGGACCTGCCGATGGCGGTCGACGTGCTCGGCGACATGCTCACGGCGTCGCTGATCACCGCCGAGGACGTCGAGGCCGAGCGCGAGGTCATCCTCGACGAGATCGCCATGCACGACGACGACCCGGACGACGTGGTGCACAACCTCTTCGCCGCTAAGGCCTGGGGCGGTACCTCGCTCGCCCGGCCGATCGCCGGCACCGCGGAGTCGATCCGCGCGCTCACCCGCTCCCAGATCAACCGGTACTACCGCACCCGCTACACCGCGCCGGCGATGACCGTCGCCGTGGCCGGCAACCTGGTGCACCGCGACGTGGTCCGGCTGGTGCGCAAGGCGTTCTCGCGCAACCACTTCCTGGCTGATCTCGACGCCCGCCCGCTGCCGCCCCGGCTGGCCTCGACCCCCCGGTCGACCAAGGCCGGGGAGGAGCACGCGTCGCGGCCGTTCGAGCAGGTGAACCTGGTTCTCGGCATGCGCGGCATGACCCGGTCCGACGGCCGTCGCTACTCGCTCGGCGTGCTGAACGCGGCCTTCGGCGGGGGATCCTCCTCGCGCCTTTTCCAGGAGGTGCGCGAGCGTCGCGGTCTGGCGTACTCGGTGTACTCCTTCGCGACCAGCTACTCGGACGCGGGCATGGTCGGGATCGCGGCCGGTTCACTGCCGAGCAAGTCGGACGAGGTCCTCGAGGTGGTCCGGTCCGAGCTCACCCGGATGGTCGACTCGGGCCTGACCCAGGAGGAGCTCGACCGCGGTCGCGGTCAGATGCGTGGTGGTCTGGTGCTGTCCCTGGAGGACACCGGCTCCCGGATGACGCGCCTCGGCGAGGTCGAGCTGTTCCAGGAGCGGCTGCTGTCCCTCGACGAGGTCCTCGCCAAGCTGGACGCGGTCACGCTCGACGACGTGCACGAGCTCGCCAGCGACCTGTTCCGGCGGCCCGAGACCCTCGCCGTCGTCGGCCCCTGACCCACGACCGGTCCACCTCTCGCCGAACGGCGGGTCAGCCGAGCATCGACCAGAGCACGCCGGCCCAGGCGATGGCCCAGAGGACGCTGGTGAACGAGCCGATGATGAAGCGCTCGGCAGCGCCGGGCTGCTTGAGCTCGGGGTAGCGGCCCAGGCCCTTCATCGCCAGCACGATCGCCAGGCCGTGCGGCCAGCCTGCTGCCAGCGTCACGAAGATCGCCGCGCGCTCCATGGCGCCGATCCAGGCGCCTCCGCGCAGCACGTTGCCGGCTTGCTCGATCGGGCCGCCGTGGTCGACGCGGTGCAGCACCGCCGCCGTCACCGGCCCGCCTCCGAACGTGGCGACGACAGCGACCATCAGGGTCAGCGTCCCGCGCAGCGCGTCACCGTCGGCGACGTAGCGCGGGTCGAAGAGCAGCCAGCTGCCGAGGCCGAGCAGCGACAGCACCCCGAGGACGGTGCCGATCAGGTGCGCGCGTTGGGTATCGCGGAGGAACCAGCCGGGCAGCGTGCCGGCCAGCGCCAGGAACAGCACCGCGATGATCATCGACTTTCTCCTTCGTTCCCGAGTACCTGATCGAGCTGTTCGGCCAGCAGCCTCGCCGCCCGGTCGGCCTCCACCAGCCCGGCAGCCTGCGCCCGCTGCGACACCGCGGACTGGCTGATGCCCAGCCGGTGCGCGGCCTCGGCGTGCGAGAGGCCCTCGGCCAGCAGGTCTGCCACCTCCCAGCCGCGGGGACTGCGTCGGGTCAGGACGCCGGCCCACAACCAGGCAACGGTCTCGATCTGGTCAGCACGATAGTGCTCCGCGCCGACACCGCCCCCGACACCGGGCCCGACGCCCGGTCCGCTCACGCTGAGCCGGCTCGGCGTCTGCTTGGCCCGGTTGACGGCCTGGCGGGCGAGCACGAAGGCCTCGCCGCGAGCGGCCCGCGTCGAGGCGGGCAGCGGCTCCTCGACCTGGCCCAGGCCCAGGCCGATGTTCCACTTACCGTCGCGAAGCAGCAGCGCGATCCGGGAGACGGTGGCCGCGCCGCTGGTGAGGACGCCCTGGACCTCGTCGCCGGCGGTGCGTTCGAAGGCGAGCGCGCACCCGCCGAGGTCGGGGGAGTTCAGGCTCTGCAGCACCGCCGGCACCAGGTCCGGGCCGGACCGGCTGCCGCGCTGGTCGACGGTGAGGACAGCGAAGGACATCGTTAAGTCTCCTTCCTTCTTTCTCAGAGAATAAGCCAGAAACCTTATGAAGAGAAGATGAAGGGCAAAACCTGTTCCGCTAGGCTGGTCCGGTGAACACGATGAGGGTCGGGGTGCTCGGTGCCCGGGGCAAGGTCGGACGCGAGGTCTGTGCAGGGGTCCAGGCGTCCGAGGACATGGAGCTGGTGGCCGAGCTCGACCTCGGGGACGACCTGGCCACCCTCGTGGAGAACGGCGCCGAGCTGGTCGTCGACTTCACCCACCCCGATTGGGTGATGGCGAACCTGGCGTTCTGCATCGAGAACGGCATCCACGCGGTCGTGGGTACGACCGGCTTCGACGACGACCGCCTCGATGCGCTCCGCAGCCAGCTCGGCGACGCCCCGCGCAGCGGCGTGCTGATCGCCCCGAACTTCTCGATCGGCGCGATCCTGATGATGCGTTTCTCCGCCCAGGCCGCGAAGTACTACGAATCGGTCGAGATCATCGAGCTGCACCACCCGACCAAGGCCGACGCCCCGTCCGGAACTGCCGCCAGGACCGCCCGGCTGATCGCCCAGGCCCGTCGGGAGGCGGGGCTCGGTGCGCCGCCGGACGCCACCTCGACCGGCATCGAGGGCGCCCGTGGTGCTGACGTGGACGGGATCCGGGTGCACGGCCTGCGCATCCGCGGCCTGGTGGCGCACCAGGAGGTCGTGCTCGGCGGCCCGGGCGAGACGCTGACGATCCGCCACGACTCGCTCGACCGGGCTTCGTTCGTCCCCGGCGTCCTGCTCGGCCTGCGCCGCATCGGCACTGCTCCTGGTCTGACCGTCGGCCTGGAGGCGTTCCTCGACCTGGACGGGTGACCTGCAGGTTCGTGCAGCACAGCTTTTGACAGGTTCCCGCAGCGGCCGTGACGGCGTGATGCTGTCCTCCTGAGGAGCACTCGGGCCCCTCGGCGACGTGTTCTCTCGGGAGGAACCATGCGTGTCCCTGCTCGTCTCCTGGTTGCGGCAGCCGCACTGACCGCTGCGGCCGTACCGGCCCTGGCGGCCACCGGACCGGCGCAGGCCGGGAGCCAGACCCGTGCCGAGCGCGCCATTGCGGCCCTGCGCGCCCACGGCACCGACGCCCACGTCGACGCCCACCAAGGGCTGCACGCGACCAGCACGATCGTCGACCGCGACGGCACCGCCCACGTGCGGATGCAGCGCAGCTACCGCGGTCTGGACGTCGTCGGCGGCGACCTCGTCGTCCACCAGGCCTCGTCCGGCGCCTGGCGCGGCCTGAGCCAGACCTTGCACCAGGACCTCACGCTGAGCACCACGCCCGCCGTCAGCCAGGGCTCGGCCGAGGCGACCGCGAGCGGATCGACGCTGAACCGCCGCATCGCCGGCGCCGAACCCGAGTCGTCCCAGCTCGTCGTCGACGCCACCGGCTCCACGCCGAGGCTCGCGTGGGCCGTCACCACCGGTGGCACCCAGCCGGACGGGACGCCGAGCCGGCTGGTCAGCTACGTCGACGCGCGCACGGGCGGCCTGCTCCGCAGCGAGCAGCAGATCGAGACCGCGGACGGCTCCGGCCAGTCGTTGTACGCCGGCACCGTCCCGCTCCAGCTCACGCTCTCGGGGTCGTCGTACCAGCTCAAGGACGGGACCCGCGGGTCCACGTACACGACCGACATGAACAACAAGTCCGACGGGTTCCTGTGCACCGCGCTCGGCTACGGTTGCTCGGCCGGGACGTTGTTCACCAGCCCCGACAACCTGTTCGGCAACGGCGCCACGACCTCGCGGGAGTCCGCGGCGGTCGATGCCCAGTACGGCACCAACATGACCTGGGACTTCTACAAGACCACCTTCGGGCGCAACGGGATCTTCGGCAACGGCACCGGCTCGTACAACCGGGTCCACTACGGCAGCAACTACGTGAACGCCTTCTGGGACGGCACCAAGATGACCTACGGCGACGGTGACGGCACCAGCTACGGGCCGCTCACCTCGCTCGACGTCGCCGGCCACGAGATGTCCCACGGCGTCACCGAGAACTCGGCGAACCTGAGCTACTCGGGGGAGTCGGGCGGCCTGAACGAGTCCACCTCGGACATCTTCGGGACGATGGTCGAGTTCTTCGCCAACAACCCCTCCGACCCGGGCGACTACCTGATCGGCGAGCAGTTCGACAAGACCCACCGGGGCCTGCGCCGGATGGACAACCCGGCCTCGGACGGCAAGTCGGCCAACTGCTGGTCGAGCTCGGTCGGGAACCTTGACGTGCACTACTCCTCGGGGGTGGGCAACCACTTCTACTACCTGCTCGCGGAGGGCTCGGGGCAGAAGACCATCGGTGGCGTCGTGCACAACAGCCCGACCTGCAACGGGTCAGCGGTCGTCGGTATCGGCCGTGCCGACGCAGAGCAGATCTGGTACCGGGCGCTGACCGTCTACATGACCTCCAGCACCAACTACGCCGGTGCCCGGACGGCCTCGCTGAACGCGGCGAAGGACCTCTTCGGCGTCGGCAGCAACCAGTACGCGACCGTCGCCGCCGCCTGGAGCGCGGTCTCGGTCGGCTGATCCTGCTCCGGTCCGCACCCCGGCACCTCCCTGCCCGGCGTGCGGACCGGAGCTCGTGCTGCGAGGAGTCCGCACCTGGGGGTGCGGGCTCCTCGCTCGCGGTTCTGCGTGTGGACGCAGGGTCGGGCCAGGGTCAGGCCAGGCGGACCAGGGCAGCGGCAGCCGCCGAGACGACGACCACCACCAGGAACGGCGCCCTCAGCACCAGGGCGACGGCCGCGGCCGCGAGACCCGCCAGCCGGGCGTCCACGGTCAGGGTCCGGTGGTCGCCGGCGAACACCTGGACGGCGATCAGGGCGGCCAGCAGCGCGACCGGGAGCAGGTCGGCGATCCGTTGCACGAGCGGACGCTGGAGCACCCTGGCCGGGACGGACATGCCGGCGAGCTTGAGCGCGTAGCACCCGGCAGCGCAGACGAAGATCCCGATCCAGGTCATGGTGCCGCCTCGCCGTTGACGTCGCCGGTCCGCGCCCGTGGGTCGCGCTCGCGCAGGGCGATCCCGAGCGCGACCGCTCCGGCCGCGAGTACCGGGATGCCCGCAGGGGTGAGCGGGACCAGCGCGGTGGCCAGCGCTGCGGCGAGCACCGCGGTCAGCCGGGCCGTCCGGGACGCCAGTCGCGGCCAGAGCAGGGCCAGGAACGCGCCGCCCACCGCCGAGTCCAGGCCGAGGTCGCGCGGGTCGCCGAGGTGGTCGCCGGCGAGCGCGCCCGCCAGCGTGGAGAGGTTCCAGAGCGTGAAGACGCCCACCCCCGTGGTCAGGAACCCGATCCGGGCCGCCGCCCTCGAGGTCCGGGTCACGCTCATCGCCGTCGACTCGTCGATGACCAGGTGTGCGGCGGCGGCGCGGCGCGCGCCGTACCAGCCGAGCAGCGGGGTGAGCTTCAGGCCGTACAAGGTGTTCCGCACACCGAGGAGCAGCCCGGACGCGGCACCGAGCAGGGGAGCGCCACCGGCAGCGATGACGCCCACGAAGGCGAACTGCGAGGCGCCGGTGAACACCAGCAGGGACATCGCGCAGGTCTGCAGCACGCCCAGGCCGCTGCTGACGCCGATCGCCCCGAACGAGAGTCCGTAGGTCCCGGTCGCGACCGCGACCGCGACGCTGTCGGAGACGATCCGCCGGCGCTCCTGCCGATCGAGCGCCGGGATCTCCGGTTCGGGCACGCTCAGCCCAGGTCCGTGTGCAGCCGCACCTGCTTGACCGTGACGGCTCCGTCGCCGGTCAGGTCGAGGGTGCGGTGCGCCCCGTCAGGTGCCCAGCCGGCGTCGGTCAGGAACGCCCGGGTCGCGTCGTCGGTCGCACCGAGCCAGGTGACTGCGTGGGTGAAGCGGTCCGCCTTCAGGGTGTCCACGCAGGCCTGCATCAGCCGGGAGCCGTGCCCCGAGCCGCGCTGGTGGGGATCGACGGTGAGGTCGGTGATCTCGCCGTCGGCGACCGGGTCGCGGTCCGGGTCGCCGGCAGGCCCGGTCAGGGCGAACCCGGTGACCAGGTTGCGCTCGAGGGCGATGAGCACCCGGTTGCGGGCGTCGGCCGGCCGGGAGAGCGAGGCCCGCCAGCCCTCCGCGATCCCTGCCGGGTCCATGCTCTCCAGCAGCTCGGCCGGGAGCACCTCGGCGTAGGAATCCCGCCACGCGCGGACCTGGACGGCGGCGATCGCGGGGGCGTCGTCGGCCCAGGCGACCCGGCAGGAGACGTCAGCACTCACCCGGCCATCCAATCAGAGCCGCTGGGGCCGATCGAAGTTGTTTCAGTCTGAACGGCGTACGACGGTGAATCTGTAACACTCCTGGGTTACGCTCGGGGGGTGAGCACCTTCGATGCACTGATCGCCGCGCAGGACCGCGTCGAACCACGCGACGACATGCCCGAGGACTACCGGGCCACCCTCGTGCGGCAGATCGCCCAGCACGCGCACTCGGAGATCATCGGCATGCAGCCCGAGGGGGACTGGATCACCCGCGCGCCCAGCCTGCGCCGCAAGGCGATCCTGCTGGCCAAGGTCCAGGACGAGGCCGGCCACGGCCTCTACCTGTACGCCGCGGCGGAGACGCTCGGCGTCGACCGGGCCGACCTGCTGGACGCCCTGCACACCGGGCGGCAGAAGTACTCCTCGATCTTCAACTACCCGAGCCTGACCTGGGCCGACGTCGCCACGATCGGCT
Organism: Marmoricola sp.; assembly: GCA_045806825.1. Classification (GTDB taxonomy): domain Bacteria; phylum Actinomycetota; class Actinomycetes; order Propionibacteriales; family Nocardioidaceae; genus Marmoricola. The sequence goes on along the minus strand of JBJMIP010000330.1, from coordinate 3,791 downwards.
GGCTGGTCGACGGCGCCGCCATCGTCAACCAGGTCCCGCTGGGCCGCTGCTCCTACGGGCCGTACGCCAGAGCGATGGTGCGGATCTGCAAGGAGGAGTCCTTCCACCAGCGTCAGGGGTTCGAGTCCTTGATGACGATGAGCCGCGGCACACCCGAGCAGCACGCGATGGCGCAGGACGCGGTCGACCGCTGGTGGTGGCCGTCGCTGATGATGTTCGGCCCGCCGGACGCCGAGTCCCCGCACAGCGCCCGCTCCACCGCGTGGGGCATCAAGCGCTTCTCCAACGACACCCTGCGCCAGCGCTTCGTCGACGCCGCCGTCCCGCAGGCCCAGGCTCTCGGCCTGACGCTGCCGGATCCCGACCTGCGCTGGAACCCGGACGCCAACGGGGGCAACGGTTCCTGGGACTTCGGCACGATCGACTTCGACGAGCTCCGCGAGGTCGTCTCGGGCCACGGGCCGTGCAACGCCGAGCGGATCAGCCGCCGGGTCGCCGCCCACGAGGACGGTGCCTGGGTGCGCGAGGCGGCGGACGCCTATGCCGCCAAGCGCGCTGCCGACCACGGCACCAGCCGGGGCGCGGCATGAGCGAACCGGGGAACGTGCTCTGGGAGGTCTTCGTCCGGCCCCGGCGCGGACTCGCGCACACCCACGTTGGTTCGATCCACGCCGCGGACGCCGAGCTCGCGCTGCGCAACGCACGCGACGTCTACACCCGGCGCAACGAAGGGGTGTCGATCTGGGTGGTCCCCTCGTCGGTGGTGACGGCGAGCAGCCCGGACGAGCAGGACGTGTTCTTCGAACCGGCCGGGGACAAGGTCTACCGCCACCCGACCTTCTACGAGGTGCCCGATGACCTCCAGCTCTGAGGTCAGCTCTGAGGTTGCGCGGCCGGGCCGTGAGCTCGTGCTCGAGCTCGCGGACGACGCCCTGGTGGCCAGCCACCGGCTCTCGGAGTGGCTCGCCAAGGCGCCCACGATCGAGGAGGACGTCGCGCTCGCCAACATCGCGCTCGACCTGCTCGGCCAGGCGCGCCTGCTCTACGCGCTGGTCGGTGACGAGGACGAGCTGGCCTACCGGCGGCCGGCCGCGGAGTTCCGCAACGCGGTCCTGCTCGAGCGGGCCAACGGCGACTTCGGCGCGACCGTGGCACGGCTGCTGCTGCTCGCCGCGCACCAGCTCGCGCGCTACACCGACCTGGCGACCTCGGCCGAGGGCGATCTGGCCGCGATCGCGGCGAAGGCGGTCAAGGAGGTCGCCTACCACCGGGACCACGCGCGCGCCTGGGTCGTCCGCCTGGGCGACGGGACCGAGGAGTCCCACCGCCGGATGCAGGCCGGGCTCGACGCCGAGTGGGCGTTCTTCGGCGGGCTCTCGCCGGCCCCCGCTGCGCTGGCCTGGGTCGAGGCGGTGCTCGCGGAGGCGACGCTCACCGTTCCCGGGCCGGTCGTCGCGGTTCCGCGCGGGCAGCACACCGAGGACCTGGACGAGCTGCTCGCCACGATGCGCGAGGTCAGCGCCGCCCACCCGGGGGCGACGTGGTGAGCGCGCCCGCCAGCGACCTGTGCAGCCGGATCGCCGGCGTGCTCGACCCCGAGCTCCCGGTGATCACGATCGCCGATCTCGGCATCCTGCGCGAGGTGATCCAGCGTGAGGACCACGTGGAGGTCACCATCACCCCGACCTACGCCGGCTGCCCGGCGATGGACGCGATCCGTGCCGACATCGAGGCGGCTGCGCGGCCGCACCGGGTCGTCGTCCGGACGGTGCTCTCACCGGCCTGGTCGACCGACGACATCACCGAGGCCGGCCGACGTGCGCTGGCCGAGAGCGGCGTCGCACCGCCCTCGCCGGTCCGCACCGGTCCGGTCGACCTGGTCCTCGGCGGTCCCGGGTCGCAACCGCAGTGTCCGCGCTGCGGCTCGAGCCGGACCCGTGAGCTCAGCCGGTTCTCCTCGACCGCATGCAAGTCGTTGCACGTCTGCTCGGTGTGCGCCGAACCCTTCGACCACGTCAAACCGCTGTGAGCGCGACCCCGAGCCCGGTCGTCAGCCCGCTCGTGGGCGCGCCCGGCGGCCGGCTGCTCCAACCGCGGTTCCACGCACTCCGCGTCGCGGAGATCGAGCCGCTCACCGACGACGCGGTCGCGCTGCGGTTCGACGTGCCCGAGGAGCTGGCCGAGGAGTTCGCCTTCGCCCCGGGCCAGCACGTGGCGCTGCGGGTGCCCGAGGACGACGAGCGGCGCTCGTACTCGGTGTGCTCGGCTCCCGGCCGGCCACTGCGCGTCGGCGTACGACGGATCCCGGGCGGCGTGTTCTCGGGCACGGTGCTGGACCGGCTGACCCCGGGGGACACCCTGGAGGTGATGACGCCGACCGGTCGGTTCGGCGCGGCGCTGCCGGACCTGCGACGGCCGGGTTTCGTCGCGGCGGGCTCGGGGATCACCCCGGTCCTTGCCATGGTCGCGGCCGCTCTGGCCGAAGAGCGCGTCCAGCGGGTCAGCCTGGTCGACGTCAACCGGAGCCAGCGCGAGGTGATGTTCCTCGACGAGCTCGCGGACCTGAAGGACCGCTACCCCGACCGGTTCCACCTGGTGCACGTGCTCACCCGGGAACCCCAGGAGAGCGAGCTGCTCTCGGCGCGCCCGGACGCCGCAGCGCTCACCCGGATCCGCAGGACCCTGCTCGGAGACGTCGACGGCTGGTTCCTCTGCGGACCGCAGGGTCTGGTCGCCGGTGTGCGGGAGGCACTCCTCGCCGACGGGGTCGACGGGTCCCAGGTGCACACCGAGCTGTTCCACGCCGACCTCGCGCCGACCGCCGACGTGGCCGTGGCTCCGGGGCTGGACCAGGTCGAGGTCGAGGCACGTCTCGGCGGACGCCGGTCGAGCTACCGGATCGCGGCGACCGAGACGGTCCTCGACGGCCTGCTGCGCACGCGCGGCGATGCGCCGTACGCGTGCAAGGGGGGCGTCTGCGGAACCTGCCGGGCCCGCGTCGTCGAGGGCAGTGTCACGATGGCCGCCTCGTGGGCGCTGGAGGCCGACGAGGTCGCCCGCGGGGACGTGCTGACGTGCCAGTCGCGTCCGACCTCGGACCGGCTCGTCCTCGACTTCGACGCCTAGCCGTGATCCTCGAGGTCGTCGGTGAGCAGGTCGTCCTCGATCATGTCGATCGCCGCCTCGGCGCCGCAGAGGACCACCCCCGCGACCATGCTCACCACGAACGCGACCATCGCTGCCGGCCACCAACCGTCACGGACCTTGTCGTCGAATAGCGCGATCCCGACCGTGGCCGGGAGCGCGGTGGCGAGCAGGATCTGCGGGGCGGTGGCCGCGGTCACCGAGGTTCGCTTGAGCGCGACGGAGTACAGGACGAAGCCGAGTGACCCGAACAGCCCGATGCTGAGCGCGGTAGCGGCGGTGTCCGGCTCCCAGGAGAAGTCGACGAGCGCCCGGGTGGCGATCGGCGAGGTGCCGTAGGCGAGCCCTGCGAGCACCGCCAGGAGCACCCCGCTCTGCCGGTGGTCCCAGCGCCAGGTGAGCCAGCCGAGCGCGGCCGTGACCACGAGCAGGCTGTAGAGAGCGATCGTCGTCCGGTCGGTGAAGCGCGACTGACCGACGCCGCCTGCCGCGATCGCCAGCACGCCGAGGCCGGCCACCATGCCGAGGACCGCTACCCAGTGCTCGCGCCTCAGCGGCTCGCCCATCACGAACGAGGCGAGCACGGCGGTGACGACGAGCGAGGACCCGACGCCGACCTGGGCCAGGTAGAGGGGCAGCTCCGAGAT
>JBJMIP010000329.1:0-5040 GCA_045806825.1 Marmoricola sp. | reverse complement strand
TGTGCGGGAGGCGGTGGGCGAGCTCGAGGACCTCGGCGAAGAGGTGCTCGGTCGCGCGGCGGCTCATCCCGAGGACGGCACCGAACTCGAGGACCGCGAACTGGGACACCTGGGGGGTGCCGGGGCCGGCCAGGGAGATCGGGGTGTCCCCGAACGTCGCGACCGGGCCGCCCTTCGTCGGACTGTCGGGGTCCTCGGTGCGGTGCAGCTCGGCCCACTGCGCGACGCGTTGGAGCAGTCGTGCTTCGGCGGCGTCGGCCTCGGCCCGTTCGCGACGTGCGGCCGCGAGGACGGCGCCTGCGTGGAGGTCGGTGGCCGAGTTCATATAGCAATGTTATCGAGCGTGACCGACAGAAAACCCATCTCCACAAGGGGAAAGTCGGTTCGGTGGGTCACGAATTGGTCTCGCGTCCCGCCAGGGTTTCGAGGCTCGCGCAAGCGCGCTCGCACCTCAACCACCGAGGCGCGCTCGCACCTCAACCACCGGGGTGGGCTCGTAGGTCACCAGGTTTCGAGGCTCGCGCTAGCGCGCTCGCACCTCAACCAGCGGCTGCGGCGGGCTTGAGCCAGAGCGTGCCCAGCGGCGGCAGTCGCAGCATGGCGCTCGCGGGCTGGTCGCCGTACGGCTGATCGGTCGCGGTGACCACCCCGAGGTTGCCGACGCCGGACCCGCCGTAGAGCTCGGCGTCGGTGTTCAGAACCTCGTCCCACGTGCCCGCGAACGGCAGCGGCAACCGGTACGATTCGTGCGGACGGCCGGAGAAGTTGCACACGCAGACCAGCGCCTCGCCGTCCTCGCCCCAGCGGACGAAGCCGATCACGTTCGCGGCGGCGTCTCCTGCGGACAGCCAGGTGAAGCCAGCACTGGTGGTGTCCTGGGTCCACAGCGCGGGATCGACCACGTAGCGCCGGTTCAGGTCCTGCACCAACCGCTGCACCCCGGTGTGGTCGCCCTGGTCCAGCAGCCACCAGTCCAGCTCGCCGGACTCGGCCCACTCGTTGTCCTGCGCGAACTCCGAGCCCATGAACAGCAGCTGCTTGCCGGGGTGCGCCCACTGGTAGGCCAGGAACGACCGGACCCCCGCCAGCTGCTTCCACCGGTCGCCCGGCATCTTGCGCAGCAGCGAGCCCTTGCCGTGCACGACCTCGTCGTGGCTGATCGGCAGCACGTACTGCTCGGAGAACGCGTAGACCAGGCTGAAGGTGAGCTGGTCGTGGTGGTGCGCCCGGTACATCGGGTCGCGCGCGATGTAGTCGAGGGTGTCGTGCATCCAGCCCATGTTCCACTTGAAGCCGAAGCCGAGCCCGGCAGACGGGCCGCCGTCGTCGACCGGGCGGGTGACGCCCGGCCACGAGGTCGACTCCTCCGCGATCACGGTCGCGCCGGGGAACCGTTCGCCGACGGCCACGTTGAGCTGCTGCAGGAAGGCCACGGCCTCGAGGTTCTCGCGGCCGCCGTGCACGTTCGGGGTCCAGCTGCCCGCCGCACGCGAGTAGTCCAGGTAGAGCATCGAGGCGACCGCGTCCACGCGCAGCCCGTCGGCGTGGAACTCCTCCAGCCAGTACAGCGCGTTCGCGATCAGGAAGTTGCGCACCTCGAGCCGACCGAAGTCGAAGACGAGCGTGCCCCACTCGGGGTGCTCGCCGCGGTGCGGGTTCGGGTCCTCGTACAGGGCGGTGCCGTCGAACCTGGCCAGCGCGAACTCATCCTTGGGGAAGTGCGCCGGGACCCAGTCCGGGATCACGCCGACGCCGGCTGCGTGCAGCCGGTCGACCAGCCGACGGAAGCCGTCGGGGTCGCCGAACCGGGAGGTCGGCGCGTAGTAGGAGGTCACCTGGTACCCCCACGACCCGCCGTACGGGTGCTCCATCACGGGCAGCAGCTCGACGTGGGTGAACCCCATCTCGACCACGTACGCCGTCAGCTGGTCGGCGAGGTCGTCGTAGGAGAGCCCCTTGCGCCAGGACCCGAGGTGCACCTCGTAGACCGACATCGGTCGCTTGTCCGGCCGGGTGCTGCGCTGTGCCATCCAGTCCTGGTCGGACCACTGGTGGCTGCTCGCGAAGATCACCGAGTGCGTCTCGGGCGGGACCGCCGTGTGCTGGGCCATCGGGTCGGCGCGGTCGGTCCAGACTCCGTCAGCGCCGTGCACCATGAACTTGTAGCGCTGGCCGGCGACGGCCTCGGGCACGGTGTGCTGCCAGACCCCGGAGGCGGCGAGCTGGGTCATCGGCATGGTGGCCCGGTCCCAGCCGTTGAAGTCGCCGACCAGCCGGACCTCGCGAGCATTCGGCGCCCAGACCGAGAAGCGCACTCCGCCGCCCTGGGCCTCGGGCAGCACCTGCGCGCCGAGCGCTTCCCAGAGCCGGTGGTGCCGGCCCTCGCCGATCAGGTAGAGGTCGACCTCGCCGAGCGAGTCGTTGCGGGTGCTCATGCGATCACCTCGGTAAGCCGGCCGAGCGCGGAGAGCGGGATGCCGCGCCAGCCTGGTCGGTTGCGGGACTCGTAGACGACCTCGTAGACCGCCTTGTCCGCGACGTACGCCGAGAGCAGCAGCTCCTCCTCGGCGGTCATCGGGTGGCCGCGCTCCTCGGTGTAGCCGGCCAGGAAGGCGTGGGTGTTGTGCGCGGTCCACTCGCCGGCGCGGTAGGCGATCTGCGCGGCGCTCTCGCCGGCAGCGCCGAGGTCGCGTGCCACCGCGGAGGCGGCGTAGTCGAAGGAACGGACCATCCCGGCGACGTCGCGCCACGGCGAGTCCGGCAGCCGGCGCTCGGCGAGGTCCTTGGCCGGCTCGCCCTCGAAGTCGACGAGCTTCCAGCCGAGCGAGGTGCGCAGCGTCTGGCCGAGGTGCAGGTCTCCGTGGACCCGGTGCACCTCGCCGGTGAGGTCCGCCACGGCGGCGAACCGGTCGGCCAGCGGGTGCTCGGCCAGCTCCGGCACGACCGCGGTCGCGGCCTCGAGCCGCCGCTGCATGACCTGCGCGGTCGACGCCCCGTCGAACGCTGCGGTCCCGAAGGCCTCCGCCAGGCTCGCGTGCACGCTGGCCAGGGTCTGGCCGAGCCGGTGCGCCTCGGCCGCGAAGTCACCGCCGACCTCGTCGGCGTGCAGATCGCCCTCGGTGAACAGGTTGCGGGCGCTGGCCAGGGCCAGGTCCCAGCCGTCGCTGGCGGTACGCAGGAACTGCTGCAGGATCGCCAGCTGCAGGCCGCCGTCGTCGGTGGAGAGGTAGCCGTAGAGCGCGGCCACGTGGCTGTTGCCCGCCCGGGTCAGCGCCTCGTGGATCTCGACGTCCGGGTTGGCGCCGGGCGTCAGTCGTCGGAAGAACTTCAGCAAGCTGTCCTCGCCGAACGCGAGCGAGGAGTTGCTCTGCTCCCCACCGAACAGCGTCGAGTGCGCGTCGGTGTCCAGGTCGTGGCCCGGCAGCCGGTGGAAACGGACCTCGTCGAGCTCGGCGGCGGCGTCGAACGCCTCGAGGAACACGGCCATCGCGTCCTTGTCGTGCACCGCGTCGTAGGTCCACTCGCCGTCGCCCTCGCGGACCAGCGCGTGCGCGAGCCGCTCCTGCGGGGCGTCGTACGCCGAGACCGGCATCTGGTAGGTCTCCACCTCCGGCACCCCGTCGGCGTAGCGGACCTCGACCAGCTCGAGCCGGACGTGCTCGCCGAGCCGCGCGATCACCCGGACCTCGCCGATCTCGAAGTCCCGTCCCTTGCCCGCGAACCATCGCTGGTCCGCCAGGAAAGCTGCCCGCTGGGGGTTTTGGGTCACGCCGGGGTCTCCTCCTCGGGTTGGAGATCGGGCAGTCGGATCCAGTAGAAGCCGTAGCTGCCGAGGGTGAGCAGGTAGGGAAGCTCGCCGATCTTCGGGAACCGGACGCCGCCGAGCATCTCGACCGGGGTCACGCCCTCCCAGCGACGCAGGTCGAGCTCGACCGGCTGCGGGAAGCGCGAGAGGTTGTTGACGCAGAGCACGGTGTCCGCGTGCGTCTGGCCGTTCTCGTCGGTCCAGGAGTGGGTCCGCACGTAGGAGAGCACCGACGGGTTCGACCCGCCGAGGTCGTGGAACTCACCGAGGCCGAAGCACGGGTGCTGCTGCCGCGTGTGCACCATCCGGCGCGTCCAGTGCAGCAGGGACGATGAGTTGTCGAGCTCGGCTTCCACGTTGACCGACTGGTACCCGAAAACCGGGTCCTGAATCAGCGGCAGGTGCAGCCGGCCCGGGGTGGCACTGGAGAAGCCGCCGTTGCGGTCGGAGGTCCACTGCATCGGGGTGCGCACGCCGTCGCGGTCGCCGAGCCAGATGTTGTCGCCCATCCCGATCTCGTCGCCGTAGTAGAGGACCGGCGACCCGGGCAGCGAGAGCAGCAGCGCGGTGAACAGCTCCATCCGGTTGGTGTCGTTGTCCAGCAGCGGCGCGAGCCGGCGCCGGATGCCGATGTTCGCCTTCATCCGCGGGTCCTGGGCGTACTCCGACCACATGTAGTCGCGGTCGTCGTCGGTGACCATCTCCAGGGTCAGCTCGTCGTGGTTGCGCAGGAAGATGCCCCACTGGCAGCCCGACGGGATCGCCGGGGTCTGCTCCATGATCTCGGAGATCGGGTAGCGGGACTCGCGCCGCACCGCCATGAAGATCCGCGGCATCACCGGGAAGTGGAAGGCCATGTGGCACTCGTCGCCGCCGACGGCCGGGTCCCCGAAGTACTCGACCACGTCGCTCGGCCACTGGTTCGCCTCGCAGAGCAGCACCCGGCCCGGGTACTTCTCGTCGACGTAGCGGCGCACCTTGCGCAGGAACTCGTGGGTCTCCGGGAGGTTCTCGCCGTTGGTGCCCTCGCGCTCGTAGAGGTACGGGACGGCGTCGAGGCGGAAGCCGTCGAGACCCATGTCGAGCCAGAACGACATCGCCTCGAGCATCGCGTCGTGGACCTTGGGGTTGTCGAAGTTGAGGTCGGGCTGGTGGCTGAAGAAGCGGTGCCAGAAGTACTGCTGGCGCACCGGGTCCCAGGTCCAGTTCGACGGCTCGGTGTCGACGAAGATGAC
>JBJMIP010000328.1:0-2751 GCA_045806825.1 Marmoricola sp. | reverse complement strand
GTCGCTCGACCTGCGCGGCCGCGCAGGCGAGCTGAGCCGGATCAACGTCGCCGGCGGGGTGTTCCTGGGTTGCCGGTTCGCCGATGGCGAGGGGCCCGGGAGCGAGCTCGACGTCCGGCGCCGTGGCGGACTGGTGTTCCCGACGGTCCCCGACGTCCCGTTCGACCCGTACCGGGCGACGTTGTACTCACCCGAGGACCTGTACGCCGACCTCGACGCCGGCTACCCCGCGACCCTCGACGCGCAGGCCTATGCGTGGTCCCGGCTCCCCCGGGCGGTCGACCGGACGCTGGCGGCGGCTCTGCACGACCACGCGATCGACGACGCACTCGAGGAGTTCGTGGAGGGTCGCGAGGTCGTCGGCGTCCTCGGCGGCCACGCACTTGCGCGAGACGAGTCCGGCTACCGCGACGCAGCCCTGCTCTGCCAGCAGCTCGCGGACGCGTTCACCGTCGCCACCGGTGGCGGGCCCGGAGCCATGGAAGCTGCGAACCTCGGCGCCTGGATGGCCGGCCGCGGCTCCGCCGAGCTGGACGAGGCTCTGGCCGTGCTCGCGGCCGCTCCCCGGTTCTCCGACGACCTCACCGCCTGGGCGCGCGCCGCGTTCGAGGTCCGGGACCGCTGGAGGGACGGTCACGAGTCCCTGGGCATCCCCACCTGGTTCTACGGGCACGAGCCCCCGAACCCGTTGGCCTCGGTGATCGCGAAGTACTTCAGCAACGCGACCCGGGAGGACGTGCTGCTCAAGGTCTGCCGCGGCGGGCTGGTGTTCCTGCCCGGCGCTGCCGGAACCGTCCAGGAGATCTTCCAGGCGGCGTGCGCGAACTACTACGCGCAACCACCTGCGGTGATCCCGATGGTGCTCGTCGGGGTCGAGCACTGGACCCACGAGGTCGGGGTCTGGGACCTACTCGCCGGGCTCGGTAACGACCGTGCGTTCGGCGCGAGCCTTGATCTCGTCGACAGCACTGCGGAGGTCCTGCCGCTTCTCGCGCAGCACCGCCGCGACCTGGGGTAGGTCGCCGCCCTCGTCGTGCGGACGACGCAGGGCCCAGGGTTCGAGCCGCCGGTAGCCCTTGACCGAGGCGCGGCGCATCCGGCGCAGCTTGAACGAGTCGTCGCCCTCGATCGCCTCGGCGAGGTCCTTGTCGATGAGCGCGCGGCCGGGACGGGCGATCGAGGTCAGCCGGGAGGCGATGTTCACCGTCGGGCCGAACACGTCGCCGAGACGGTTGAGCACCGGGCCCCAGGCGGTCCCGACACGCAGCTGCGGGAAGTCCTCGTCGACCAGGTGCTCCTCGACCAGCTCCAGGGAGATGTGCGCCGCCTCCTGCGCCGAGTCGGCCGCGAACAGGATCTCGTCGCCGATGGTCTTGATGATCCGGCCGTGGTGCGAGGTGATGATCGCCAGCGCGCGTGCCTCGAACTCGTCGACCAACCGGGCGAGCTCCTCCTGGGAGAGCGACCGCGTCTGGCGGGTGTACCCCACGATGTCGGCGAAGCCGATCGCCGTGCTGGTCCCTTCGTCGTCGTCACTCACCGGCGGAGCCAGCAGCAACCGCGACGCCGCGGACAGGGTGTGCCGGCGCCAGACGTAGTTCTGCACCTGCTCGATCACGGGCGTGACCAGGTCGAGCACAGCGACCAGGCCCTCCTCGTCGAGCTCGGTCGGGTCGATGGTCTCGCCGAGGACGGTCAGCTGCCACTCCGCGAGCCGGGCGAAGCTCCGCCCGAGGGTGCGGATCAGCGCGGCCTCGTCCTCGTTGCGGATCATGCCCAGCTCGTGCATCCGCTGGGTCAGGCGCATCGCCTCGACGTCGGCGGGCGTGAACGCGACCTCGTCGTCCCCGACGTCGGTGAACCCGAGCGAGCGCCAGCGCTGCCGGGCGATCTCCCGCGGGATGCCGACGAGCTCGGCGACCTGGTCGCCGTTCAGCGTCGGCCGGCTGCCGAGCAGGTGCTCCTCGAGCAGCTCGACGACCCGCTGGGGGTCGAGCGGAGGTTTCCCCGGGTCGGGACTCACTGCCCGCCGTCGCTGAGCCGGTCCTCGGTGGTGCCACGGATGGCGTCCCCGAAGGCCGGCACGTCGGAGATCAGCTGCTCGAGGGACTCGCGGGTGAAGTGCACGACCTCGAGCGGGGTCAGGCTGACCACGCTGGCGGTGCGCAGCTTGTGGTTGACGATGCCGATCTCGCCGATGACGTCTCCAGGTCCGAGCCTGGCGATCTCCTCGCCGTGCTTGCGGACCGAGACCTCGCCGTCGACGATCAGGTAGGCCTTGTCGGCCGGGGTGTTCTCACCGATCAACGACCAGTCGGCCGGCAGGTGGACCTGACGACCGGCCTTGACCACCGCTGCCAGGTCGGCGTCGTTGAGGCTCTCCAGCCGGTTGACCTTCTTCAGGGCTGCCGGATCGGGCGCGTCCGCCATCGTCGTACTCCTCGGTCTGCCGGCCCGAGGCCGGCCAATGGTGCGAACCGGTCAAACGACGCAGTTCGCGGAGTGGCTTGTCCGGCGATCCTCCCCGATCCGCGCGGCGGGTGTCCACAGCCGCGGGCGCCCCCAGGGCGTGGGCTTGCTCACCGGTGCCTCGCCGCCCACCGACGGACGGGAAGAAGGGTGGTCTACCACCAGGTAACCGGGACGTGACCCGAGCCACATCCGGTCGTTGGGACCCACATGGAGATGTCGAGACGTAACGTCCTGCGCGGAGCCGCCGTGGTCGGTGGAGCTGCTGCTTCGGTCCCCCTG
>JBJMIP010000327.1:0-3489 GCA_045806825.1 Marmoricola sp. | reverse complement strand
TCGCAAGCTCAGCCGCGGATCAGAACGAAGCCTCGTCGAGCTCCATCAGCGACAGGTCGGTCGCCTCGGCGATCGCGACCTCGGCGGTGAGCTTCGGCAGCTGCTGGCGCGCGAAGAACTGCGCAGCGGCGACCTTGCCCTCGTAGAACGCCTTGTCGCTCGCGGAGACCTCGCCGCCGAGCTTGCCCAGCGCGACCTCGGCGCCGCGGAGCAGCAGCCAGGAGCAGACCACGTCACCGAGGACCATCAGCAGGCGGCTGGTGTTCAGGCCGACCTTGTAGATGTTCCGGATGTCGCCACCCTCGCTCGCCTCGTCCGCGCTCATCAGGGTGTTGATCATGTGGCCGACCAGCGCACCAGCGTCCTCGAGCGCCTTGGCGAGCAGCTCGCGCTCGACCTTGAGGCGACCGTTGCCCGCCTCGCTCTTGATGAAGGCGTCGATCTCGTTGTTGATGAAGGTCAGCGCCTTGGCCTGGTCCTTGACGATCTTGCGGAAGAAGAAGTCCTGGCCCTGGATCGCGGTGGTGCCTTCGTACAGGGTGTCGATCTTCGCGTCACGCACGTACTGCTCGATCGGGTACTCCTGCAGGAAGCCGGAGCCACCGAGGGTCTGCAGCGACTCGGTGCCCAGCAGCACCCAGGAGCGCTCCGAGCCGTAGCCCTTGACGATCGGGAGCAGCAGGTCGTTGACCTTCATCGCCAGCTCGTCCTTCTCGCCGTTGTGCTCGGCGATCTGGATCCGGTCCTGGAAGGACGCGGTGTAGAGCACCAGCGAGCGCATCGCCTCGGAGAAGGCCTTCTGGGTCATCAGCGACCGACGCACGTCGGGGTGGTGGGTGATGGTGACCCGCGGGGCGTCCTTGGCCTGGTTGGCCAGGTCGCCGCCCTGGACGCGCGTCTTCGCGTACTCGAGCGCGTTCAGGTACCCGGTCGAGAGCGTGGCGATGGCCTTGGTGCCGACCATCATGCGGGCGTTCTCGATGACGTCGAACATCTGCGCGATGCCGTTGTGCACCTCGCCGACGAGCCAACCCTGGGCGGGCTCGCCGCCGCCGATCTGCGGGTCGCCGAAGGTGACCTCGCAGGTGTTGGAGACCTTGATGCCCATCTTGTGCTCGACGTTGGTGACGTAGGCGCCGTTGCGCTCGCCGGTCAGCTCGCCGGTCTCGTGGTCGAAGTGCTTCTCCGGCACGATGAACATGCTCAGGCCCTTGGTGCCCGGGCCGCCCACGCCGTCGATGCCGACCGGCCGGGCGAGCACGAGGTGGATCACGTTCTCGGCCATGTCGTTGGTCGCCGAGGTGATGAACCGCTTCACGCCGGTGATGTTCCAGGAGCCGTCCTCGTTGAGGGTGGCCTTGGAGCGACCCGCGCCCACGTCGGAGCCGGCGTCCGGCTCGGTGAGGACCATGGTGGCGCCCCACTGCTTGTCGACCATGATCCGCGCGATCTGCTTGTCGCGGTCGGTGCCGTTGTTGTAGACGACACCGGCGAAGGACGGGCCTGCGGCGTACATCCAGATCGGGGCGTTCGAACCGAGGATCAGCTCGCCCATCGCCCAGTTGAGCGACGACGGGGCGGGGGTGCCGCCGAGGTCCTCGTTGATCTGCAGGCGCCAGAACTCGGAGTCCATGTAGGCCTGGTAGCTCTTCTTGAACGACTCGGGGAGCGGAGCCTGGTTCGTGGCCGGGTCGAAGACCGGCGGGTTGCGGTCGCTGTCCTCGTACGACGCGGCCAGGTCCTCGCGGGCCATCCGGTCGATCTCGCCGAGGATCGTGCGGGCGGTCTCGCTGTCGACGGACTCGAACGGGCCGGTGCCCAGGATCTCGTCGCGGTTCAGCACCTCGAAGAGGTTGAACTCGATGTCCCGCATGTTGCTCTTGTAGTGGCTCACAACCCACCCTTTTCAACTCGAGAATGTTCCTGGTCCGATTTTGCTACCGGCCAGTAACAACAAGTATGAGCCTCTCCCGACGCCGACGCAAGCCGATCCGGGGTAGGTGTGACGAAGGCCAAAACCCTGTGGTTGCGGGGTTTTCGGGCCGGCGGGGGTCAGTCGGCCGCGTTGAGCTCCGCGCGGAGCCGCTCGACCCGCCTCTTGTGCTTGAGGCGCTTGGAGTCAAGCCGCTCGTTCTCGGCCTGCAGCACGGCCACCTCGGACCGCAGGCGCTCGATCTCCGACGTCGACTCGGTCAGCAGGCCGGCGAGTGCCTCCAGCTGCTCCTTGCGGCCAGCAGCCTCGCCCGCGGTGGTCGCCTCGGCGCTCGCGCCGATCAGTGAGCCGCGCAGGTCGAACCCGCGGTCGGCGATCAGCTTCGCCCAGCCGGTGGTGATGTCGAGGACCCGCTCGGGGTCGAGCTCAGCCCTGAGCGCCGGCGGCGTGTACACGTCGGGGAGCGAGACCCCCTGGACGCCGGCGACGTCGAGGAACCCGGTCCAGGTCCCTTCGGCGTCCGCGGCGGCCGCGATCACGTGCACCCGGTCAGCGTGGAACGCACGGGTGAAGGCAGGCAGGATCCGGGCCAGGTCGTGGCCCGCCCAGAAGTCCTCGGCCTGCCAGTGCTCGCGGGCCGGGTCGAGGACGCGCTCGGCGTAGCGCTTCAGCGGCGTGCTGCTGCCGTGCTGGAGGCTGGACTGCCACGCGGTGTAGACCTGGGTCGGCAGGTCGCGGGCGAGCAGCACGAGGTGGACCTCGAGGTCGAGCAGGCCGACCAGGCGAAGCGCGATCTGGTCCGCGTCGGCGCGGGCGATGTCAGGCGTGCTGAGCACGGAGACGCCCTTGTGGCGCCAGATCTTGTCCTCGATCTCGTGCCAGGCCCCGGTCGGGACGCAGATGCCGAGGGCGGCGAGCTCGCTCGCCCGGGCGTCGAGCGCCTCGGCGAGGAAGGACGTCCCGGGGTCGGCGGGACCGATGTGCCAGATGACCTTGCGTCGTGTCATGCCTCGAGCGTGAGCCGCTCAGGTTGCTCTCAGGTGAATTCCCGGGGGGTGTCAGGCATCGGGACGCCGTGAGGTGGATTACTCCTGGCGGGCCAGGAATTCGCGCATCCGCGCGGTCACCCGGGCGGGATCCTCGAGCGTGCTCACGTGGCCGACGCCGTCGAGCACGTCCAGGTGCGCGTCCTTGATCCCGGCCGCGATCGCTTCTGCCTTCGCGGGAGGCGTGGCTGTGTCCTCGGAGCCGACGATCACGAGCGTGGGCGCGGTGATCGCGCCGAGCTCGTCGGTGATCGGGAGGCGGTCGGTGACCCCGCGGATCGCCTGCTTCACGCCCTTGCGCTGCTGCGGCGCCAGCTCGCTCACCCAGGTCCGCACGGTGTCCTTTCCTGCGTCGGTCTTCAACCAGGCCGGGCTGAACATGATCGGTGCGACCTGGCCGAGCAGCAGCTTGATCCCGAAGATCCCGAAGATGCTGGCCAGCAGCCGGTAGCGGGAGATCTTCTCCGGGTCCTCGGGGCCGGCGCTGGTGTCGATGAGGATGAGCGAGCG
>JBJMIP010000326.1:0-6856 GCA_045806825.1 Marmoricola sp. | reverse complement strand
TTCCTCGACGCGACCGCGTCCTTCGCCGACGGCGACACCAGCCGCGCGGCCGCGCTGGGCGGCGCCTGGGACAACTTCGACACCCAGCTCACCCACCACCACGAGAGCGAGCACGAGATCGCGTGGCCGGCGATGCTCGCTCTCGGCATCAGCCAGCAGACCCTCGACGGCTTCGACGCCGAGCACGAGACCATGGCCCAGGCCCTCGGGAAGGCCCGGCTCGCGGTCGCCTCGTTCCGCCGCTCCGGGGCCAGGGCGGACGCGGACGCCGTGCACGCCGCGATCGCCCACCTGCAGCAGGTCACCGAGACCCACCTGGGCCACGAGGAGGACGCGGTCGAGCAGCTGATGCTCGACAAGGCCGACGACCCGATCATCAAGGACATGGGTCGCAAGTTCGGCAAGGTCTCCCCCAGCGTCGGCGGGGTGTTCTTCGAGTGGGTGCGCGACGGAGCCGGACCGGACGAACGAGCGGCCATCGAGGGCAACGTGCCCAAGCCGGTGCTGACGATCATCGGCGGGCTCTTCGGGCGCAGCTACCGCAGGACCGTGGCCCCGGTCTGGGCGAGGTGAGCACGGTGCACAGTCTCGGACGCCGTTTCGCCCACGCCCTCGCCGACAAGGACGTCGCCCAGCTGCGCGAGCTGCTGGCCCGCAACGTCGACTTCAAGGCCCTCACCCCGCGACGCTCCTGGGAGGCCGAGCGCAACGACGCTGTCATCGAGATCCTGCTCGGCACCTGGTTCGCGCCTGCGGACGACATCGACGCGGTCCTCGAGCTCACCGAGGGCGACCCCGTCGAGGACACCGCGCACGTCGCCTACCGGTTCGCGCTGCAGACCCCCGACGGGCCGCACACCGCCGAGCAGCAGGCCTACTACCGGACCGAGGGCGACAAGATCGCCTACCTGCGGATCCTCTGCTCCGGGTTCAGGCCCGTTCTCGGCTGAGCAGCTCACCGCGGTGGGCCCAGCTCCAGCGCAGCAGCGTCACCGAGAAGACGAGCGTGAGCGCGACGATCACGGCCTCGAAGGCGCCGCCCCCGCCCTTGGCGAAGATGCTGTTCTCGACGTCGTAGAGGAAGTCCATCCCAAAGAGGTAGAGACCCGCACTGCCCGCACTGACCAGCCAGAGCAGCGCGCTCGGCCGACCGGTGCGCACGGTCACCAGGGCGAGCACGCAGGCGACGCCGAGCCAGAAGTCGGCGAGCGGGAACGCGTTCTCGAACTCGTAGTAGGCGTGGCTGTGCTCGCTGGCGATCCAGTCACGCTGGGCGAACCACAACGTCCAGTACGTGATGTCCAGCAGGATCGCGATCGCGAGCATCGCCTCGATCGTGCGCTGGTTCCTCAGCGGCGTCATGACCAGATCATGCCGGGCCAGCGGTGAGAACACGCGGAGGAACTAGGGTCGTCCCGTGCGCATCGCAACCTGGAACGTCAACTCCATCCGGTCCCGGATCGACCGGGTCGAGGCCTTCCTCGAGCGGCACGAGATCGACGTTCTGGCGGTCCAGGAGACCAAGGCGCGCGACGACCAGCTGCCGCTGATGGGACTCCAGGCCCGCGGGTACGACGTGGCCGCGGCCGGCTACAACCAGTGGAACGGGGTCGCGATCATCTCCCGCATCGGCCTGGAGGACGTCAGCGTCGGCTTCGAGCAGATGCCCCAGTGGGAGGAGGTCGCCGAGGCTCGCGCGATCGGGGCGACCTGCGGCGGGGTGCGGATCTGGTCGCTCTACGTGCCCAACGGACGCAAGATCGACGACCCGCACTACCTCTACAAGCTCG
The DNA here is from genome assembly GCA_045806825.1 of Marmoricola sp. Lineage (GTDB taxonomy): Bacteria > Actinomycetota > Actinomycetes > Propionibacteriales > Nocardioidaceae > Marmoricola. The sequence continues at coordinate 5,066 of JBJMIP010000326.1, read as the reverse complement.
CCTGGCTCCAGCGCCTGCGCGACAGCGCCGCGACCTGGATCGACCAGCCGGTCGCCCTGGTCGGTGACTGGAACATCGCCCCGACCGACGACGACGTCTACGACATCGCCGCCTTCGCGACCGACACCCACGTGACGCCGCCGGAGCGCGCCGCGTTCCAGGCGTTCCTGGACGCCGGGTACACCGACCTGGCCCGGCCGCACACCGCGAGCCCGGACGTCTACACCTACTGGGACTACTACCGGCAGCGCTTCGAGCGGAACCGGGGCATGCGGATCGACTTCCTGCTGGGCTCTCCCCCGCTGGCCGCCCGGGTCACCGGTGCCTTCGTCGACCGGGACGAGCGTGCGGGCCAGGGCGCCAGCGACCACGCCCCGGTGATCGTGGACCTCTCCGACTAGACCTTCCCGGAACTTCCCCGGCGCGCCCAGATATGGGCGTCCGGCTCAGATCGCCCGCGACGCGGCCGATGGGCACGGTCCATGCAAATTTGGACAAAACGGACATGCCCTGTGGTCTCCAGAAGGTGGGACCGCGCCGACCGCTACACGTTTCGGGTCTCATGACACACACTGCGCTCCACCCCCACGCCCGCCGATCCAGCCTGCCCCGCGCTCTCCGCGTCGCGGCGACCAGCCTGCTCGTCTTCGTCCTGGTGACCATCCAGACGTCGGCGCACGCGGCCTCGATCGACCCGTGGCCCAGCTACCAGCCCCAGACCGTCTGCTCACCGACGGCGAAGAAGGGCACCCTCGAGCTCGCGGCGTACCTGCAGAAGCACTACCCAGGCTCCGGCTCGTACGGGATCTCCCGCGCCTGCGGTTCGGGGGGACGCAGCGAGCACAAGGAGGGCCGCGCCTTCGACTGGCGGGTGAACGTGAACAACAGCCGGGAGCGCGGCTACGCCCTGAACTTCATCAAGCGCATCCGGGCCACCGACGCGGCCGGCCACGCCGACGCGCTCGCCCGGCGGATGGGCGTCATGTACGTGATCTTCCACGACACGATCTACAGCAGCTCGCACAACTTCGCGCCCCGCGCCTACCTGAACTCCGGGTGCCGGTCGAAGGCGTCGTGCTCCGCGACGCTGCGACACCTCAACCACATGCACATCTCGCTGACCCGGGCCGGCGGCCAGGGCAGGACCAGCTGGTACGGCAACCACGCGCTGGGCAGCGGCACCGGCAGCACGCCGCCGACCACCACACCGACCACCCCGCCGGACCTCAACGACGAGGACAGCAACATCCCGACGACCAGCCTGAGTCGCCCCGAGGTCCTCGAGCCGAACCCGGGTGGCACCGCGCGGACCCGGCTGGCGGTCCGCAAGGGGCAGACAGTCAAGGTCACGGCGTACGGCGTCAACCGGTTCGCCCCCGGTCACCAGCTCGTCTCCGACGCGACCTGCGTCTGGAACCCCGAGACCCGCAGGTGGGCCAAGAACCCGGCCGCCGCGGTGAGGTCGCGCTACGGCGACCCCGAGCTCCGGGTCAACGGCGTTGCGGTGTTCGCGAGCGCCTCCTGCCAGGGCGGCCAGCACATCTACTCGGCCCGCATCGTGCAGAAGACGACGAGCGCGGTCAGGGTGAGCCTCGGCGGGCGCGACCAGCACGACGGCTCGATCCGGGTGGTGCTCTCGCGCACCACGGCCAGGATCGGTCCCTACATCCCGCGCGTCCCGGCCGCCTCCACGCCGCCGGCGGTCCAGGCGCCGGTCGCCGGGAACGTCCTCGCCGTCCGGGACGACGTGCGGTTGCGCAGCTACGACGACGTCGAGTACTCCGACGAGGTGCTCGAGGCCGGGGTCGCCTACCAGGTCACCGTCACCGGGACCCGCCGCATCGCCCGGGACTTCTCCACCGACGGCCAGTGCGTCTCGATCGACGACCGTTGGGAGGAGCAGGGCTCGCTCGACCTCTACCGACCGGGTGCGACCCACGGCGCGCTGTACCTGGACGGTGTCCGCTTCCAGGGTTCGGCTCCGGCTGACGACCTGACCGGGTGCCTGCTGCACAGCCACACCATGACCTACACGCCCACCGAGTCCGGACGCGTCGCGCTGCGGATCTGGGACCCGACCGGGACCCGCGACAACGACGGGTCGCTGGACGTCCGGTTCGACCGGATCACCCCGGTGGCCCTGCCGACCAGCGCACCGGCCGAGACGCCCCGCACCACCACGGACTGGACCCGCAGCTCGGAGAAGTTCACCGTCGATGCCGACGAGGCCGCCGGGCGGATCAGCGCGTTCCGGCTGAAGGCGGGAGCGAGCGCGACGATCTCCGTCGTCGGGCACGTCAAGGTCTCCGACGCCCGGTACGCCGACGCCTCCTGCGTCAGCGATGCCTGGAACTGGGTCACCGACCTCGGGCTCGCCTCGGGCCAGGACCTGTTCGAGATGACCGTCGACGGACAGGACATCGACTGGCGGGCACGCTCGGGTGGCGACGGGTGCGACTCCAGGCACCAGTACACGACCCGGTACACGGCCTCGAAGAGCGGCCCGATCCGGTTCGCCCAGGCCGACCTCGACTACGGCGACAACTCCGGGTACTACACCGTCACGATCACCCGGGGCTGAGAGTCAGTACCGGCCGTACCTCGGCAGCGCCGCCCAGACCTGGCTGGTGCCTGCCGAGGTGACCCGGTAGTCGCGAGCGCTGCTGGCCCGGAACCGGTAGCTCGCCAGCCCGTGCTGGTCGGTGGTGAGCGTCCGCAGCGGCTTCCACGCGCACGAGGAGCAGGTCCGGTAGGCCAGCACCACGTGGGCCGCCGTCCAGGGCCGGAACACGTTGGCGCTCGCCGAGTACAGGCTCAGGGTGGTCCGCACCTGCGTGTAGCCGCCCGTGCGCGAGCCGCCGATTCGCAGCCGCGAGTCGCGACGGACGAGCGGGGTCGGGCTGTTCTGCGGTACGGCCGCGTTCTCCGAGGACTGCGCGCTCTTCGGCTGCACCAGGTAGCGGCCCATCGGGTCGCCGTCGAAGATCGTCCAGGTGTCGGTGGTGGTCCCGTCGAAGACCAGGCTCCCGGTGAAGCCGCGCGTCGAGTGCGAGATCTTCCAGGCCGCGTAGACGACGTGCAGGTCGGTGCACAGATGAGCCAAGCGGGCGGGGACCTTCACGACCGGGGCGGCCACCCGCACCGTGGTCGGCAGCACCACCGAGCACTTCGGCGCCGGCCCGCTGCGCACGGTGAAGTCCAGCGACGTGGCGTGGGAGTGGGTGCTCGCGTCGCTGATCGCGAACCGGTAGTCACCCGGCGGGAGAGCCGCGACGGAGAGCTCGGGGCGCAGGCCGTCCGCGCCGTTGAACGCGTAGCTGCCCTGGCGGACGACCGCGACCGGGCTGACGGTGCTGACCGTGTAGTCGTAGGTGTCGATCGGGGCGTTGTCGAAGTCCATCGTGAACGGCCCGGTGTAGCCCTCGTAGTGGGCGGCGCCGGCCGTCGGCGCGGTGATCACCGGATCGCCGGTGCCGACCGCGTCCGCGCGGGCCAGCCCGAGGCCGGTCAGGGCGAGCAGCAGCGTCGCCGCGACGACGCCGGACCTGCGCCACTCCCAGATGTGCACCTGATCGATCGTACGGGCCGTTCTGTCGGAGGTCCCTGGGAACGTCGGAGGTATGGACATCCTTCTTCCCCTGATGACCTTGGTCATCGGAGCGCTGGCCGGGTCAGCCCTCACGCTCGCCCGCCTGCGCCGGACCCCGGCCGAGGCAGGCAGCGTCGACGGGGCCCTGATCCGCGACGGCCTGGACCGTCTGAACGACCGGATGCGCGACCTCGAGCACCAGCGGGTCTCCTGGCAGAGCACCCTGCACCAGCAGGTTGACGAGGTCCGGCACTCCACCGACACCCTGCGCCGGGAGACCTCCGCCCTCGCCACCGCGCTGCGGAAGCCGCAGGTGCGCGGGCAGTGGGGCGAGCTGCACCTGCGCCGTGCCGTCGAGCTCGCCGGGATGGTCGAGCACTGCGACTTCGACCAGCAGGTCCACCTGGTCGGCGACCAGGGCGTGCAGCGTCCCGACGTGGTGGTGCACCTCGCCGGCGGCAAGTCCGTGATCGTCGATGCCAAGGTCCCGCTGGCGGCCTACCTCGACGCACTCGCCTGCGAGGACCCCGAGGAGCAGCAGTCCCGATTGGCCCAGCACGCGCGGCAGCTGCGTGCGCACGTCGACCAGCTCTCGGCCAAGGCCTACTGGCGGGCGCTGCCACGCACGCCCGAGTTCGTGGTGCTGTTCGTGCCCGCGGAGTCGTTCCTCTCCGCCGCGCTCGAGGCCGAGCCCGAGCTGCTCGAGTACGCCGCAGCGCGCAACGTCGTGCTGGCGACCCCGACCACGTTGATCGCGCTGCTGCGCACGGTCGCGCACGGGTGGACGACCGAGACCCTGGCCGAGCGCACCCGCGAGATCCACCAGCTCGGTCGCGAGCTGTACTCGCGTCTCGGCACGGTCGGTCAGCACCTCGACAAGCTCGGCCGGTCGCTGCGCAGCAGCGTCGAGTCCTACAACAGCGCGGTCGGCTCGATCGAGAGCCGGGTCCTGGTCACCGCACGGCACTTCCGCGACGTCGCGGACCTGGACGAGCCGCTGCCGTCACCGCGTCCGGTCGAGGACGCACCCCGCCCGCTCAGCGCCGTCGAGCTGCTCGACGGCGTGCCTCCGCTGATGGAGCGTCGCGCCGACCTACGGTGAACCGGTGAGCGCACCCACGCTGTGGGAGGAAGGCCGCTGGTCCGGCACCCGGGTCACGCGGTTCTCGGTCTTCGCCTGCCTCGTGCTGGTGATCCTCGACCTGGCCCTCGGGGGCGGACTCGGCACCGTCTTCGACATCGGCTTTGTGCTGCTCTGCCTCGGCATGGCCCTCGCCATCGCGCCTGGTGAGTTCTTCAGCGTCGGTGTGCTGCCACCGATGCTCCTGCTCGGCATCTGCACGCTCCTCAGCGTCGGGCACCGCGCGGCGATCGCGCCCAAGGACGACGGCGTCGTCCAGGCGATCATCTCGGGGCTGGCCCACCACTCCGGTGGCCTGCTGGCCGCGCACGCGCTCCTGCTCGGCGTGCTGGCGAT
>JBJMIP010000325.1:0-6516 GCA_045806825.1 Marmoricola sp. | reverse complement strand
GGTCGCGTCGATGCGCTCGATCAGGTCGGAGTTCAGCACGAAGACTGAACCCGAGAGTCGCGTGAGCGTGATCATGTAGCGCACCTTCCTTGTGCGTGGAACCCGGGCCGTCCATGGCCCTTCGTGACTGTCCATCGGCCCCTGCAGGGCGGACTTGAGGGTCTTGGGGGCCTGTTTGTGCCCGAATCGGGACCAACAGTCCCTCGGGCCGGCCTTGAGCGCCCTGGGACGCTGGGGCGGTGACTACGTGGCTGGTCGTCCTCGGCGTCGGGCTGGGGCTGTGGGCGCTCAGCTGCCTGCTGATGGTGCTGGTGGCCAGCAGGCTGCCGGACGGCCTCCTCAAGCAGGTCCTGGAGTTCCTGCCGGCCTGCGTGACGACAGCCCGACGGCTGCGGGCGCATCCGGACGTGCCTCGCAGCGCCAAGGTGGCGATGCTCGTGGCGGTGCTGTGGGTGCTCTCGCCCATCGACCTGCTGCCGGAGTTCCTGCCGGTGATCGGCCCGCTCGACGACGTGGTCGCGGTGGTGCTGCTGCTGCGGTTCGCCGCGCGGCGGGTGCCGCGGGCGGTGCTGCTCGAAGCGTGGCCGGCCGACCCGAGCCTCCTGAAGAGGCTGCTCGGGCCGGCCGGCGACGACGTCAGCGCTTGATGTTGACGAGGTCCTCGAGCACCTGGTCGGAGGTGGTGATCACCCGCGAGCTCGCCTGGAACCCGCGCTGGGCGAGGATCAGGTTGGTGAACTCGGCGGCCAGGTCGACGTTGGACATCTCCAGCGCACCGGCGGTGATGGTGCCGTTGCGGGCAACGCCGGCGGTGGCGATCGTCGCGGCACCGGAGTTCGCCGACTCGCGGTAGGACGTCTCGCCGACCTTCTCCAGACCCATCGGGTTGTTGAAGTCGGCGATCGCGATCTGCGCCATGTCGCGCTGCACGCCGTCGTCGAAGATGCCGCGCAGCTTGCCGTCGCTGCCGATGTTGTACGACGTGAGGTTGACGCCCGCGGGCACCGGCGGGGTCAGCGCCGAGAAGTCCAGGGTGACGTCCACGAGTCCTCCGGTAGCGGCACCGGTGGCGTCCAGCGCGTAGCCCTGGATCCGGTTGCCGGTCGGGGTGACCAGGGTGCCGGTGTTGTCGAAGGTGAACGCGCCGGCCCGGGTGTAGAGCTGCTCGTTGCCCTTCTTGGTCACGAAGAAGCCGTCGCCCTGGATCATCAGGTCGGTCGGACGACCGGTGGTCTGGGTCGAGCCCTGGGTGAAGTTGGCGTTCGTGGCCGCGAGCTGGACGCCGAGGCCGACCTGGATCGGGTTGGTACCACCGCGGTTCACGTTGGCGGCCGAGGCACCGGTGAGCATCTGGCTCAGGGTGTCCTGGAAGACCGTGGAGCTCGACTTGAAGCCGGTGGTGTTGGCGTTGGCGATGTTGTTGCCGGTGACGTCGAGCATGGTCTGGTTGGCGCGGAGGCCGGAGATGCCGGCGAACAGGGAACGAAGCATGGTGGTGTCCTTACGGGTTGGTGGTGCTGGTCTGGGTACTGGTCTGGGTGGTGCTGCTGCCATCGGTCACGGTGAGGACCGAGGCGATGGAGACGGGGTCGGTCGCGCCGACGTCGAGCATCGGGCCGTCCTTGCCGAAGGTGACGCCGTGGACGGACCCGGTCTGGGTCTTCCCGTCGGCGTCGTTCCAGGTGACGGACTTGCCGATCAGGCCGCTGGCTCCGAAGGAGATCTGCGCCTGGAACAGCTGTGCCGTCTTGTCGGCCACGTCCTGCATCTTCTCCAGGGCGGTGAACTGGGCCGACTGCGCCAGGAACTGGCTCGAGTCGGTCGGGTTCATCGGGTCCTGGTACCGCATCTGCGCGACCAGAAGTTGCAAGAACATGTTCTTGTCGGCGGCCGGGTTCTTCGCCGTCGACGAGGTGTCGGCGGTGCCGAACATGCCCGTCGTCACGGCTTCTGTTGCCGGGATCGACATTTTTTTTCCCTCCTCACATGGTCAGGTCGACAGCCGAGATCTGGCTGCCGGTGACCGACCGGATCGGTGCGACATCCCGGGGTCCGCCTGCGCGGAGTCCTCGGGAGGTGTCATCGCCGTCCGTGGCGAGGTGGTCGGCACGCGTCCCTGCGTGACGATCGGGTGACCGGTCTCCACCGGTGAGCTGGCTGCTCGCGGTGTCGGTCGCTGGGGTCTGGCTGGTCGACTGGCCCGGCTGGGCGTTCGACTGCTGCTGGGGCTGCTCGAAGCCGCCCTGGTTGCCGGCGTGGGCGCTGTGCTGGGCCGCGGTGACGAGCCCGGTCGGGAGGTCGCGGACCACGATCCGGGTCTCGGTGGCTCCGGCGCGCTCGAGCAGCTGCTTGAGCTCCGGTGAGCCCTCGAGGAGGGCGGCCTTGGCCTCGTCGCCCGCGGCCAGGCGCACGTGCACCGCTCCGGCGCGCAGGGTCAGCACCACGCGTACCTCGCCGAGCGCCTCGGGCTGCAGCTTCATGGTGATCCGGTGGGTGCCGTTGCCGCGGCTGGTCAGTCCGGTGACCTCGCCGAACACCTGGTCGGGCACCGACGGGGCGCTGACGGGCGCGACGGCGGAGGTCGTCAGGATCGGTGCGGCTGACGCTGCTGCCGTGGCGGCGAGCGGGGCCTGGACCGCCGTGGGCAAGGTCGTGGGCAGGGTCGTGGGGGTCGTGGGCTGGACGACGGGGGCCGGGCTCGCGGCGTGCTCGAGCTTCTGGGCCGGAGCCGGGAGGTCGACCCCGAGGGACTTCGGTGCCTCAGACTTCGGTGCCTCCGTCTTCGGTGTCTCGGACTTCGGTGTCTCGGACTTCGGTCCCGGGGAGTCCGAACCGTTCCCGGCCGAGGAGTCGTGCTTCGGGTTGACCGGGTGGGCGGTGTGGTCCAGGCCGAGGTGCAGGCCCGGGTGCTCGTCCGGCGTGCTGGTGCGGTTCTGGCCGAGGTGCTTGCCGGGGCTGACGCGGACGTTCGGAGCCAAGGGCTCGTCGGCGGCGGGCGCGGTCGAGGAGCCTGTCGCGACCGTGGCCGGGACGACGGGAACAGGGACCACCGGTACGGCGAGCCCCGGGACCGGCACCACCGGGACCGGCACCACCGGGACCGGCACCACCGGAACGGGCACCACCGGAACGGTCGCGACCGGGGTCGGGATCGTCGCGGGGTCCTGGTCGACCGGGGGACAGGCGTCGGTCGGCGTGGTCGCCACGTCGGGCAGATCCGTCGCGTGGTCGGGCTTGGACCAACGCTGGTGCGGCTTCCCGGCCGGAGTGGCGCCTTCCGGCTGCACGACCGGCAGGGTCGCGGTCGGGCCAGCTTGCACGGCCGTCTTCTGCTCGGTCGGCACGGCGCCGAGCGCCTGCACGATCTCGGCCAGGAAGTCGCCGGCGGAGGTGGAGCCTGCCGGGGCGCCAGTTGTGGGGACTGACGCGCCGGCAGGAGTCAGGGGAGCGATCGTCATCAGGCGGCCGCCTTCATCAGGGACATGACGTGGCGGACGTACCGCTGCGTCTCCGGGTACGGCGGGATGCCGTCGTACTTGAGCACTGCACCCGGCCCGGCGTTGTACGCCGCCAGCGCGAGGTCGGTGCGCCCGAACCGTGAGGTGAGGTCGCGCAGCATCCGGGCGGCACCGTCGATCGACTGGGCCGGGTCGAAGGTGTTCTGGACGCCGAGCCCCTTCGCGGTGCCCGGCATCAGCTGCATCAGGCCCTGGGCGCCGGCGGGGCTGACCGCGGCCGGGTTGAACCCCGACTCGGTCTTCGCGACGGCGGAGAGCAGCGCCGCGGAGACGCCGTACTTCTTCGAGGCGGCGGTGAACAGGTCGGCGTACGGGGTGGCGGTGCTGATCCGCGCCGAGCCGACCGCGTCGGCTCCGGCGGTCGCCGCGTCGCTGGGCAGGATCCGCCGGATGTGGGTCGGGGTGTCGGTGACGTCGCTGATCCGGACGCTCGCGCCGGGGTGCGGGGCCTCGATCATCTTGCCGTCTCCGACGTAGATACCGATGTGGTGCACCGGTGAGCCGAAGGCGAGCAGGTCACCGGGCCGGGCGGCGGCGAGGCCGCCGGCGACCTCGGTCCCGGCCTGGGCCTGGTCGCCGGAGACGCGCGGCAGGTCGTAGCCGAGGTTCTTGTAGACGACCTGGACCAGTCCGGAGCAGTCCAGGCCGGTCTTCGGGTCGGTGCCGCCCCAGACGTAGGGGACGCCGAGGTACTTCTTGGCCTCGGAGACCACGTCGTCGCCGGTGGTGGCGACGGTGCCGCTGCCGGTGGCCTGGTCCAGGGTGTTCGCGAACGCGGCCGCCGAGCCGGTCGCCTGCGGGGACAGCGCAGCCAGCTGCGACTGGATCTGGGCGATCCTCGCGGTGACGTCAGTGACGCTCATCAGGCCACCTCCCCGAACTCAGGGCCTTGGGCCCGCAGCCAGCGCTGGGTCGCGAGGTCGTCCAGCTCGCGAGCCTCGGCCCGGGCAGCCTCGGCCCGGCGGGCGTCGGCGCGGCGCTCCAGCAGACCCTCGATGGCGGCCAGCTTGGCGCGGTCGCGCTGCCAGGCGGCGAGGGCGGCGGCGCTGATCGTGAGGGTCTGGCTGTGCTCGTCGATCGCGGTCAGCAGCACGGTCCCGATCACCTGCAGCAGGTCGCGCAGCACGACGAAGTCGCTCGTGCTGCCGGCGTCGAACCGCTGGGCATCGGTGAGCCGGTGCCGCAGGTCCTCCACGCGGGCCTGGGCAGCACGCTGCTCGGCGATGGCGGTCTGCAGGCCGATGCGGCTGTCGGTCTCACGCACCCGGCGAACCCGGGCGACGGCGAGCAGTCCGGCGTCCTGGTTGCTCATGCCTCACCGCCGTCGGCGACGAGCGCGGAGAGCCACGCCCAGCTGTCCGCGGTACGGGTCGACTCGTGCATCGGCTGGCGCAGGAAGTCGTTGATCGCGTCCATCCGTGCCAGCGCGCGGTCGGCGTCGCGGTCGCCGCCGGAGACGTAGGCACCGATCTCCACCAGCTCGCGCACGTTCCGGTACGCCGCCAGCATCCGGCGCAGCTCGCCGGCCGCGGCCTGCTGCGCGGGCACGGTGATCGAGCTGGTGGTCCGTGAGATCGACTCCAGGACGTCCACGCTCGGGAAGTGGCCGGAGGTGGCCAAGGAGCGGGTGAGCACTACGTGACCGTCGAGGATCGACCGGGCGGTGTCGCCGATCGGGTCCTGCAGGTCGTCGCCCTCGACGAGCACGGTGTACAGGCCGGTGATGCTGCCCGACGGCGAGGTGCCCGCGCGCTCGAGGAGGCGGGGGAGCAGGCCGAAGACGCTCGGCGGGTAGCCGCGGGTCGCCGGCGGCTCGCCGGCCGACAGGCCGATCTCGCGCTGGGCCATCGCGACCCGGGTCAGGCTGTCCATCATCAGCACGACGTGCTTGCCGGCGTCGCGGAACGACTCGGCGATCCGGGTCGCCACGAACGCCGCGCGCAGGCGCTCGACCGGCGGTGCGTCGCTGGTGGAGACGACCACGACCGAGCGGGCCAGGCCCTCGGGGCCGAGGTCGTTGTCGATGAACTCGCGCACCTCGCGGCCGCGCTCGCCGATCAGCGCGATCACCGAGACCTCCGCGTCGGTGCCGCGGGCGATCATCGAGAGCAGGCTGGACTTGCCGACGCCGGAGCCCGCCATGATGCCGATGCGCTGGCCGCGACCGCAGGGCACCAGGGTGTCCAGCGAGCGCACGCCGAGACCGAGCTGGTCCTTGATCCGCGGGCGGGTCAGGGCGCCGGGGGCGGCGTGCTCGACGACCGCACGGGGGAGGGCGTCCAGGGGCGGTCCGCCGTCGACCGGGCGGCCGAGCCCGTCCAGGACGCGGCCCTGGAGGGCGTCCCCGATCGGGATGGTCAGCGGTCCGCCGGTGTGCCGGACCAGCGAGCCGGCCTCCAGGCCGGCGGTGTGGCCCAGCGGCAGGCAGATCAGTCCGCGGGGCGTGCTCGCGGCGACCTCGGCGAGGATCTTGGTCGGGCCGTCGACCTCGACCAGGTCACCGACGCCCGCGGGCAGGCCGGTGACCAGGAGGTGGAGGCCGACGAGCTCGGCCACCCGGCCCAGCCGCAAGGGGGCGGCCGCGCCGAGGGCGAGCTGTCGGGTCTGCAGGGTCAGGGCGGTCACGGGCGGTCCTCGGTCGCCAGAGCGGCCCGGACACGGTCCAGGGCGACGTCCAGTCGCAGGTCCAGGACGTGGTCGGAGGCCTCGACCAGCGCGTCTCCGCGGCGGAGCTGGTGGTCGGCGACCAGGCTGACGCCGTGCTCGGTGAGCTCGGCGGCGCCGGCGATGTCGTCGGGGTGCAGCCGGACGGCGACCATCGGCTCGTCGGGGAGCAGGTCCAGGACCCGGCGTACGACATCGACGCCGGCGGTGCAGAGCTCGTGCCCGAGCAGCTCGCGGGTGAGCTGCCAGGCCAGCTCGCTGGCCTGGTCCTCGATGGCGGCACAGATCTCGGCGGTGGCGGTGCGCAGGTCGGCGGCGGCGTGCGCCAGCGCCG
>JBJMIP010000324.1:0-13728 GCA_045806825.1 Marmoricola sp. | reverse complement strand
TGCTGCACGTGATCGACCTCGCCACCCTCGAGCCCGGCCGGAACCCGGTCGAGGACCTCGACGTGATGGAGAACGAGCTCGCCAAGTACGGCGGGCTGGAGGACCGGCCCCGTCTGGTTGCCCTGAACAAGGCCGACCTGCCCGACGGTCAGGAGATGGCCGAGATCATCGGTGCGGAGATCGCCGAGCGCGGCTGGCCCGTCTTCACCATCAGCGCCCTCTCGCGCACCGGGCTCAAGGAGCTCACCTACGCGATGGCGGAGGTGGTCGCGGCGGCTCGCCGCGAGCGCGTCGTCGAGGTCGCCGAGCGGATCGTGCTCCGTCCGCGGTCGGCAGGATCGGGCGAGGAGTTCACGGTCAAGGAGACCGGCGAGGGCTGGCGCGTGCGCGGCACCAAGCCCGAGCGCTGGATCCGGCAGACCGACTTCAGCAACGAGGAGGCCGTCGGGTTCCTCGCCGACCGGCTCAACCGGCTCGGCGTGGAGAAGAAGCTCCTCGAGCTCGGGGCCCGCGAGGGCGACCCGGTGCTCATCGGTCACCCGGACAACGCGGTGGTGTTCGACTTCAAGCCTGGTCTGGACGCGGGAGGTGCCGAGATGCTCGGCCGCCGCGGCGAGGACGAGCGCCTGCGCGAGGAGCGGCCCTCGGCCACCCGGCGGCGTGCCATCGACGAGGCCATGCCTGAGCGCACGGAGGTCGAGACCCGTGCCGACGTGGCCCGGCGCTTCGACGCCGAGTCCCGGTTCGACGACGACTACACCGACGGTGACTACGCCGACGGCGTCCAGATGTACGAGATCGGTACGGACGAGGACGACGCATGACCCGCGCGGCGGTCCGTGACGCCCGCCGCGTCGTGGTCAAGGTCGGCTCGTCGTCGTTGACCACCGCTTCCGGCGGGATCGACCCTGACCGGGTCCGGACACTGGTCGACACCCTGGCCACGGCGCACGCCGGCGGCACCGAGATCGTGCTGGTCTCCTCGGGTGCGATCGCGGCCGGGCTCGCCCCGCTCGCGCTGAAGAAGCGCCCGCGCGACCTGGCCAAGCAGCAGGCCGCGGCCTCCGTGGGCCAGGGGATCCTGGTGCACCGCTACACCGACGAGTTCGCGCGGCACGGCCAGGTCACCGGCCAGGTGCTGCTCACCCTCGACGACGTCACCCGCCGCGGGCACTACCGCAACGCGCAGCGCACCTTCGTCACCCTGCTCGAGCTCGGCGTCGTCCCGATCGTCAACGAGAACGACACCGTGGCGACGAGCGAGATCCGCTTCGGCGACAACGACCGGCTGGCCGCGCTGGTGTGCCACCTGGTGCACGCTGATCTGCTGGTGCTGCTCTCCGACGTCGACGGCCTGTACGACGGACCGCCGGGCGCGGGCGCCACGCTGATCGAGGAGGTCCGCGGCGAGGGGGACCTGCTCGCGGTCACCGTCGGCAAGGCCGGAGCGGCCGGCGTCGGCACCGGCGGGATGCAGACCAAGCTCGAGGCCGCCCGGATCGCGACCGCGGCCGGCGTACCGGTCGTACTCGCCGGCGCCCTGCAGGCTGGCGAGGCGCTGGCGGGGGAGCACGTCGGCACGCTGTTCCACGCGACCGGTCGGCGCAGGCCGACCCGGCTGCTGTGGCTCGAGCACGCGACCGCGGGCAAGGGCACGATCCAGCTCGACGCCGGGGCCGTGCGCGCGCTCGTCGAGCGTCGCGCGTCGCTCCTGCCCGCCGGCATCACCGGCGTGACCGGGACGTTCGTCGACGGCGACCCGGTCGACCTGGTCGCACCTGACGGCACCGTGATCGCCCGCGGACTGGTCAACTACGACGCGACCGAGCTGCCGGCCCTGATGGGTCGGTCCACCCACGAGCTCGCCGCCGAGCTCGGGTCCTCCTACGAGCGGGAGGTCGTGCACCGCGACGACCTGACCCTCCTCCAGGCCCGCTGAACCACTGGTCCAGTTCAGGGTCCCGGGTTTCGCGAATTCCGCGGCGCGCCCCGGTTTGGTTCCATCACACTGTCCGGAACCAGCAACGAGAGAGGAGCGTGCGATGTCGAACGAACCGTTGGGCCGGTTGTGGCACGTGACGCTCACCGTTGCGGGCGAGCAGGTCGAGCCGATGCTGCTGCGCGCCGCGCTGTCCCGGCTGCGCGAGGAGCGCCCGTTCATCGACACGGTCGAGTTCACCGGCAGCAGCGCCGCGCTGAACTACTGGGACGAGGGCGCGGCGATGCTCGACGTCGCCTCGCTGGCGCTGCGGTTGTGGTCCGAGCACCGCGAGTCCGCCGGACTGCCGAACTGGGAGATCGTCGGTCTCGAGGTCGTCGAGAAGAGCGCCCGCGAGGCCCGCAGCGGGATGCGAACCTCGAGCCTCGGCGCGAGCACCTCACTGCCGTTCCAGCTCTGACCAGCCACTACTGTTGGGGTCATGTCCGACCTGATCACCGCCGCTGCGACCCGTGCGCGGGCTGCCGCCAACGTGCTGGCGCTGGCGACCCGGACCAGCAAGGACGCCGCGCTCGAAGCGATGGCCGCCGCCCTGGTGACCGAGCAGGCTGCGGTCCTGGCGGCGAACGCCGGGGACGTCGCGGCGGCTGAGGCGGCGGGAACCGCGGCCCACATGATCGATCGGCTCCGCCTGGACCCGTCCCGGATCGAGGGCATGGCCCAGGGCCTGCGCGAGGTCGCCGGTCTTCCGGATCCGGTCGGCACCGTTGTTCGCGGCTCGACCCTGGCCAACGGGCTGGAGCTGCGCCAGGTGAGCGTTCCCTTCGGCGTCGTCGGCGTGGTGTACGAGGCCCGCCCGAACGTGACCGCGGACGCGGCCGGCATCTGCCTGAAGAGCGGTAACGCCGTGCTGCTGCGTGGCTCCTCGAGCGCCCGGCAGTCCAACGCCGCGATCGTCGAGGTGCTGCGGAACGCGGTCGTCTCGGCCGGGCTGCCGGCCGACGTGATCCAGCTGGCGCCCGGCGAGGGCCACGACGCCGTCAAGCAGCTGCTGCGGGCCCGCGGTCTGGTCGACCTGCTGATCCCGCGCGGCGGAGCCGGCCTGATCCGCACGGTGGTCGAGGAGTCGACGGTGCCGGTGATCGAGACCGGTGTGGGCAACTGCCACGTGTACGTCGACGAGGCGGCTGACCTCGAGATGGCGCTGCAGGTCGTGCTGAACTCCAAGACGCACCGCACCTCGGTCTGCAACTCGGCAGAATCGCTGCTCGTGCACGCCGGTATCGCGGAGACCTTCGTGCCGAAGGTCGTCGCCGCACTGCAGGAGGCCGGGGTCACCATCCACGGCGACGCGGCGTTCGCGGCGCACGAGGGCGTGCTCGCCGCGACCGACGAGGACTGGGACACCGAGTACCTCTCGCTGGACATCTCCGCTGCCGTCGTACCGGACATCGACGCGGCCATCAGCCACATCCGGGCGCACACCTCGGGTCACACCGAGGCGATCGTGACCGGGTCCCAGGCTGCTGCCCGGCGGTTCACGGCCGAGGTCGACTCGGCCGCGGTGATGGTGAACGCCTCGACCCGTTTCACCGACGGAGGCGAGTTCGGCTTCGGTGCCGAGATCGGCATCTCGACCCAGAAGCTGCACGCCCGCGGTCCGCTGGGCCTGCCGGAGATGACCTCGACCAAGTACGTGGTCACCGGCGACGGCCACGTCCGCTGATGGCCAGGATCGCAGACGGGGTCGACCCGCTGACGCTGGACGTCTGGGCGACCCCCGAGTCCGAGCGGTTCCTGACGCCCGCCACGATCATCACGTTCGTGCGCACCATCGCCACCGTGGTGATCATCGGCTTCGCCCTGCACAAGGGCCTGCCGACCAACGACGAGTTCTGGAGCCCGGCGCTCAAGCTGATGACCGTCGCCCTCGGCGTCTACTGGGTCGGCGACATGCTCGACGGCCAGGTCGCCCGCCGGATGCACCACGAGACCAGGATCGGCGCGGTCCTCGACATCATGAGCGACCGGATGTGCGCGGCGGCCTTCTACTTCGGTCTGGCCTGGCTGCACCCGGAGTTCACCGTGCCGGTGCTGCTCTACCTGGCCGAGTTCATGGTGATCGACTGCTTCCTCTCGATCGCCTTCCTGGCGTGGAAGGTGCGCAGCCCCAACTACTTCTACGTGATCGACCCGACGATCTACCGGCTCAACTGGTCGCACCCGGCCAAGGCCGTGAACTCGGCGTTGTTCGCGGTGCTGATGCTGGTCACCCAGCTGCCGTGGATCGCAGGTGTGATCGCGGGCGGGCTGCTGGTCTTCAAGATCGCGATGCTGGTCCGGCTCGCCAAGATCGGGCTGCCCATCCCCGGGGGCACCGGCCCGGAGCACGGCCAGGCTGCAGCGTGAGCCTGATCCTGGGGACCTTCTTCTTCTCGATCGGCTCAGCCCTCCTCCCGCTCCTCAACCTCGAGATCTACCTCGGCGCCCTGCCGAACGCCCACGACCGGGCCCTGGTCCTGGCGGTCGTCGCCGGCGCGGGCCAGACGCTGGGCAAGGTGGTCTGGTACTACGCCGGAGTCCACTCCATGAAGCTGCCCTGGTTGGCGCGCAAGATGGAGTCGGAGAAGTGGCAGGAGTCCTACGCGCGCTGGCACGACCGGATCGTCGGGCGCCCGATCCTGGCCGGGACCATCGTGTTCGCGTCGGCCATCTCCGGGTTCCCGCCGCTGGCCATCGTCGCGGTGCTCGCGGGGTCTCTGGAGATGCCGTTCCTGCTCTTCCTGACGACCACGCTGGTGGGCCGGATCGCCCGCTTCTGGCTGGTGCTGGAGGGGGCGGAATGGGTGCGCCAGATGGCTCCGCACCTGTTCGGCACGCACTGAACCGTCCACCGGGGTCCCGAAGTTCCGGACTCCCGCTTCGGAGGCCTCAGCGGCGGGTAGGGTACGCCGCGTGATCGTCGAATCGGACAACCCGCGCTCGTGGGTCTTCAAGTACAACCTGAGCCGCCTCATCCAGACTCCCAGTGCCTTCACCAACTGGCCGGGCCTGCTGGCCGGCATGGCGCGCGAGAAGGTCGCCGAGGGTCCCGAGGTGCTGACCTTCCACACCCGCACGGGCCAGACGATCTCGATCCCGAACGCCCCGGGCGCCCGGGTCCCGGTCTACGAGATCTTCGCCGAGGACTGCTACGACCTGCGCTGGTTCCTCGGTGACCTGATCGACCGCCCGATCCACGTCCTGGACATCGGTGCGCACGTCGGTACCTTCTCCACCCACCTGGCGACCCTGCACCCGAGCGCGACCGTGGACTGCTTCGAGCCGTCGCCGGACACCTACCAGTTCCTGCGCAGCAACGTCGAGGTCAACGGCAACACCGAGCGCATCCACACGCACCAGAAGGCGCTGGCCGGCGAGACCGGTCACGCGATCTTCGACCTGCAGGGCGCGGGTTCGGGCCACAACCACATGGCGTTCGACGGTGAGGCGACCGGGTCCGGCGTCCGGGTCGAGACCATTGCGTTCGACGAGGTCGTCGCCGGTGCCCGCGGGCCCGTCGAGCTGATCAAGATGGACTGCGAGGGAGGCGAGTACGACCTCGTCTACAAGTCCTCGAAGGAGAGCTGGGCCAACGTCCAGCGCCTCGTGCTCGAGTACCACACGATGCCCGGCGAGTCCTGGGAGGAGCTGCGCGCCTGGTTCGCCTCGGTCGGCCTGCACGTCGTCCGCGACCTGCGCGCGCCGATCGCCGGCACCGCCTGGCTCTCCCGTTCGCCCCTGCGCGACCACGAGGGCCGCGGTCCGCGCAGCCGGGCCAGCAAGCTCGCCTACGAGGTCAAGCGCGTCGGCCAGACCCCGAAGGCCTTCACCAACTGGCCGACCCTGCTCTCCGGCCTGGTCCGCGAGAAGGCCGGCCGCGGCCCGCGTGAGCTGACCTTCGAGACCCGCAGCGGCCAGAAGATCACCTCACCGAACGTCCCGGGCGCGCGGCTGCCGGCGTACGAGCAGTACGCCGAGCACGGCTACGAGCTGGAGTGGTTCCTGGAGGCCTACCAGGGCAAGGCGGTGCACGCCTTCGACGTGGGTGCGCACGTGGGCACCTTCGCCTGCCACCTCGCCGAGGTGCTGCCGAGCGCGGACATCACCTGCTTCGAGCCTTCGGCCGACACGGTGAGCTACCTCAAGCGGAACATCGAGCAGAACGGGCTCGGCCAGCGGATCAGCGTGGTCGAGGCTGCCCTGTCCGGTGAGACCGGCTTCGCGCTGTTCTCCGACCACGGCGGTGCCAGCGTGCACAACGGCCTGGTCGATGCCCACCCGGTCGACGACCCGCACGCGGCGGGCGCGTCGGTGAAGGTGCCGACGATCAGCTTCGACGACGCGATGGCCCAGGCTCCCGGTCCGGTCACCATCGTCAAGCTCGACTGCGAGGGCGGGGAGTACCAGCTCGCCTACAAGTCGTCCCCCGAGAGCTGGGCGAACGTCGAGCGGGTCGTGCTCGAGTACCACGACATCCCGGGCGAGTCCTGGTCGGAGCTGCGCGCCTGGTTCGCCGGCGTCGGCCTGCACCTGGTCGGTCACCGCCCGGAGCGCGCCGACCTGGGTCTCGCCTGGCTCGCGCGCGGCCCCGTGGGTTTCAAGAACTGACCCGCACCCCTCGACCGTGGTCCGGCTCTCAGAGAACCTGCGCCCGTACTTCAGGCCGCTGAAGCGCGCCTACACCGTCGGCACCCGGGCGGTCTCGCCTGCGACGGTGCGGATGAGCCGGATGCGCGGCGGCTGGTTGCCCGACGGTGTTGCGGAGAGCATGGAGGACGCTGCCCGCGACGGCGGCACCTTCACGCTGGCTCGCCCGGAGGAGGTTCTGCACCGCGCGCGTCCGGCGGGCTTCCCGGAGCGGTACTGGTGCTTCGAGGAGGCACTGAGCGAAACCGTCCCGCGGGTCGGTGTCGTGGAACTGCCCGGTGGGCGCGTGCTGCAGCCGCACGCGGTGGTGATCACGGCGCAGAACCGGTGGCTGTGGGAGCAGTGCTGGTACTTCGGCACCACCAAGCCGCGCCAGCACCCGATGTTCCTGCACCCGTTCCCGGCGCCGCCGGTCGACGTACCCGGACGCCTGGGTGTGCTGGCCAGCCGCGGTGACGCGAACTACTACCACTTCCTGCACGACGTGCTGCCGCGGATGGCGGTGCTCGAGCAGTCCGGCGTCGCTGCGCCCGACCGCTGGTACGTGCCGCAGACGACCCGGTTCCAGCGCGAGCTGCTCGAGCTGTGGGGGATCGGCCCCGGGCAGATCATCAACAGCGACGAGGTCCGGCACGTCCGCGCCCAGACGCTGGTCGTGCCCGGAGTGCCCTCGATGACCGAGCGGAACCCGCCGTGGGTCTCCCAGCTGCTGCGCCACCGGCTGGTGCCGGCCGGCACCGAGCGGGTCCCGGGCCGCAATCTCTACCTGTCGCGCCGGGCCGGGCTGCACAACCGGGCGGTCCTCAACGAGGCCGAGGTGCTCGCGCTGCTGGAACCGCTCGGCTTCGAGGCCGTCGACCCCGGGGACCTGTCCGTCGCCGAGCAGATCCGGACGTTCGCCGAGGCGGACGTCATCGTCGCCTCGCACGGGGCCGCGCTGGCCAACCTGTCGTTCTGCAGTCCCGGGGCGGCCGTCCTCGAGCTGTTCCCGAGCCAGTCGATGGTGGCGGACTACTGGAAGATGACCTGCGGCGTCGAGGGGTTGGAGTACCAGTACCTCTCCGGCACCGGCCCGGCTGCCGGAACCACCCGGGGCGAGTTCGTCGTGGCCGACATCACCGTCGACCTGCCGCGCCTGGAGAAGATGGTGTCCGCACTGCTGGCCACGCGCGCCGAGGCCTGAACCGCCCGGTAAGGTACGGGCCATGACTCTCCTGCTTGCGCTGGCCCACGGTGGCGGATCCGTCGCCGAGGACTCCGGCACCTTCATGCCGCCGTTCTACGTCGGTGGCGGCATCCTGCTGCTCCTGATCGTGCTGATCGTGTCGCTGCTGGCCTTCGGCAAGGGACGCGAGCACTCCTGAGCACCCACGCCGCCCCGTCCGCTGGCACCCGCCGCCGGGTCGGCGTGATGGGCGGCACCTTCGACCCCGTTCACCACGGCCACCTGGTCGCGGCGAGCGAGGCGCAGGCGCACTTCGGCCTCGACGAGGTCGTCTTCGTCCCGACCGGACGGCCGTGGCAGAAGGCCGCTCGCGAGGTCACCTCGGCCGAGCACCGCTACCTGATGACCGTGGTCGCGACCGCGGCGAACCCGCGCTTCCGCGTCTCCCGGGTCGACATCGACCGGGACGGTCCGACGTACACGATCGACACCCTCGGGGACATGGCGGCGAAGTACCCCGACGCGGACCTGTACTTCATCACCGGTGCCGACGCGCTGGGCGACATCTTCACCTGGCGCGACGCCGGTGAGCTCTTCGAGCTGGCGCACTTCGTCGGCTGCACCCGGCCCGGCTACGAGATGGACGCCGACTCGCTGACCGGTATCCCGTCCGACCGGGTGACCATCCTGGAGATCCCCGCCCTGGCGATCTCCTCCACCGACTGCCGCGAGCGCACCGCTGCCGGCCAGCCCGTCTGGTACCTGGTGCCGGACGGCGTCGTGCAGTACATCGCCAAGCACCATCTCTACGGAAGTGACCAATGACCGCCACCCCCCGCGCCACCGAGCTGATCCGGGCCGCCGCCGCTGCCGCCTCCGACAAGCTGGCCACCGACATCGTCGCCTTCGACGTCTCCGAGCAGCTCGTCATCACCGACGCCTTCCTGGTCGCCTCGGGCGCCAACGACCGCCAGGTGAAGGCGATCGTCGACGAGATCGAGGACAAGCTCCGCGAGCTGGGTGCCAAGCCCGTACGCCGCGAGGGCGTCCGTGACGGCCGCTGGGCGCTGCTCGACTACGCCGACATCGTGGTGCACGTGCAGAACTCCGAGGAGCGCGCTTTCTACGCCCTCGAGCGGCTGTGGCGCGACTGCCCCTCGATCGACGTGCGGGACGCGGTCGGTCCGACCGCTCCGGCGGCCTCGGCGGGCGAGCCCAGCCGGGACCAGTGACCCGTCGGCTGGTGCTGGTCCGGCACGGCCGGACCGCCTGGAACCTCGAGGGCCGCGCCCAGGGGCACACCGACGTCGGCCTCGACGAGACCGGCCACGAGCAGGCGCGCGCGATGGCTCCGGTCGTTGCCGCGATGACCCCGAGCGCGCTCTGGAGCAGCGACCTGGCGCGTGCCCGGCAGACGGCCGAGTACGTCGCCGCTGCGACAGGCCTGGACGCCCGGTACGACGCCCGCCTGCGGGAGTTCGACGTGGGGGAGCGGGCCGGCCTGACGATCCCCGAGTTCGCCGAGCGCTACCCCGACGCATACGAGTCCTGGCGTGCCGGGCACATCACCGGCGGGGTCCCTGGAGCAGAGACCCCCGAGATGGTGACCGGGCGGATGGTGCCAGCCCTGCGCGAGATCTGGGAGGCGACCGGGGACGACCAGACGACCGTGGTGATCTCCCACGGCGCCTGCCTGAAGGTCAGCCTGGTCGCGTTCCTCGACTGGCCCGACGACGTCGGCTCGACGCTGCGGGGCCTGGACAACTGCGGCTGGGTCGTCCTGGAGGACGATGCCGCCGGACGCGGGATCCGGCTGGCCTCGTACAACGAGACCGCGCACCCGGCTGTTCACGGACCCGATTTCCAATCCGAGGCCCCCGTTGGCTAACATTCTCCGAGTTGCCTGACGGAAGCGATTCACCAGGGCAATGGGGCTGTGGCGCAGCTGGTAGCGCATCTGCATGGCATGCAGAGGGTCAGGGGTTCGAGTCCCCTCAGCTCCACGAGAACGAGAGCCGCCTCCGGGCGGCTCTCGTCGTTTCAGCACCGGGGTGTTGAACCCTCGAGGTCCCGATCTGACCCCCGGGACCTAGTCAGACGCCGAAATCCAGGCTCATACTCGGTTGATGGCCAGCATTCACGCGCTTCCCGCGAACGGGGACGTCTTCCTGGATGCCCGCGACGACGGCCGGGCGATGCGACTGTCCTGGCACGACGAGGGCGGCGGTCTCGCGGTGCTGTCGATCTGGCGCGAGGGCACCTGCGTGGCCACGTTCCAACTCCGCCGCGAGGACATCCCGGGGCTCATCGACACCCTCGTGCGGGGGTTGGCCGAGGACCAGGCGCGCTGGAAGGGCCAGGGCCACCAGGCCTCCTGAACGCACCGACGGCCCCGGGATCACCCGGGGCCGTCGGCTTTTTTCGGAGGGTCTACTCGGCGACCGCGAGCCGGACCTCGGGCCGCTCGACGCCGTCCAGCCGGCGGCCGAGCGCCTCGACCGTCTCGAGCGACTCGAGCAGCTTGGCGGCCCACTCCGGCGGCGGGTCCGGGATCGGGTGCTTGATGACGACCTTCTCGATCGCCCGGTACTGCTTGAGCAGCTCCCGGATGATGTCGATCAGGCTCGGCGGCTTGGTCAGGTAGATCGAGCTGCCGCACCCGGCCGGCGAGTCGGCGTACTGCGGGTCGTCGTAGGAGTTCGGGTAGTTGTACGCGTCGGAGTAGTCGAACGCCTCCCGCGCGCTGACCCGGCCGTTCGCGTTGGTGTCCGGCTGGTGCGCCAGGCCCGCGCCGTACGCGGTCGCGGCGTTGACGGACTCGAACCAGGTCCGCGCCCACGGGTCGAAGTGCGTGGCTCCGGCGCTCTGCTTGTCGGCGGGGACCGCGCTCGCGAACGACGTCCGGGCTGCCCGGCTGTGGTTCAGCGTCGGCTGCTGGAACGCGCCCGAGTAGCACTGCTCCATGGTGACCACCAGGCTGCCGAACGGGTCCATCCCGTCGAGCATCCCCGACCACTCCGACGGCGTGAGCACCGAGGAGTTGTCGACGCACAAGCCGGAGGGCGAGCCGTGGTTGTTGGTGTGCACGAAGAGCATGCTGTCGGCGTTCATCCGGTTGTTGATCTCGTCCAGCGTCGACTGCAGGTTGGCCTTGGACGCCGCGGCGTGGATCTGCATCTGGTACGGCGTCCCGTCGCCCACCCAGGTGGCCATGTCGGCCCCGGAGTAGTCGGTCGAGCCGACGGTGCCGTCGTAGCAGAGCACGTAGATGTTCGAGGCCGGGAACCCGAACTTGTGGCGCAGCACCCGGTAGGCGAACTCGATGTCCTCGACGTGACGACGGTTGCTGATCTGGCTGGTGAACAGCAGCGCGAACCGGTTCTCGTCGACCAGCCACGGGAAGTGCAGGCGGTCGGCCCAGTCGATCTTGCCGTACACCGACGGAATGGTGGTGGAGAGCTTGAGCGGCTCGTGGAAGTACTCCGGCTTCAGCTCGTGGTCGGAGACCTCCGGCGGGAACTGCGCGGTCGCCGTGCCGATCAGGCTGCCGTCCTCGGGGGAGTGGAACAGGTAGCGGCACGGGTGTCCGAAGTTGGCGCCGGGCATCTGGTCCTCGAACACCACGACGGCGTCCTCGGGAACCTCGATGACCTGGTCGACCAACCTGAGCACGTGGCCCCTCGGCAGGGCGTGCGGGAGCACGCCGAGGTGGTGGGCGGCGGCCCGCTCGGGGGTGAGCGCGGCGAAGGCCTCGGCGCGCACGCGCTCGAGGATCGCCTTGCTCGGCTTCTTCAGGAATCTGGCCATGACTTCTCCTTAGGGGGATTGGCGCGATGCGAGATCGGCAAGCCCATCCGGGTCCTCGGCCACCACCCAGCTGTCTGGGAGGCGCCCGAAGGTCGGCGGCACGACGCTCGGCACGCGGGCCAGCACGTCTCCGGAGCCGAGGTCGACGAGTGCGTAGGTACAGGGGTGCATCCAATTCGCCCCTGGCATCTCGTCGCGGAACACGAGCAGCGCCGGGCCTTCGAGGAGATAGGAATCTTCACCGAGAGCGACGTCGCCCGCTTCCCGCACGGCTCTGTCGACGTAGACGACGGCACGCCCGGAGCTTCCGAGCGCTGCTACCGCCGCCTCGACCGCAACCTCGCGGTCGACCAACGTCATGACAGGTTCACCTGCATCACGGACTGCATGACCCAGATGAGTTCCGGAACTGCTCGCAGATACACCCGGCCCGGAGGATTCTTCCTAGGCGGTCGTCCCGCGCGGCCAGCACCGCCAGATCAGCAGCACCGGGATCACCAGCCAGGGCAGGTTCAGCGGCAGGTAGGTGCCCAGGTGCGGCGGGACGTCGGGGCCGAGGAACGTCTGCATGAAGTAGAAGTACATGTTCACCACCGCGCTGACGGCGTACACGAGCCCGAGGGTCTGCAGCCAGGGCCAGGACTTCAGCTTCCAGAAGCCGATGGTGAGCACGATCAGCAGCACGGACTGCACGAAGCCGTCGTACAGGATCGAGGCTTGCAGGGTCGGCGGGATGTGCAGGTGCTGCGGCTCCTGCTCGACGGCCCACGAGTGCAGCGAGCGCAGCGGCGGCCACGGGCTGTCGGCGGTGACCGGGACGCCGAGGGACTCCGGCAGGCTGAGGAGCAGGCTGTTCGCGATGCCGATGAGGAAGAACGGCAGGAACAGGTAGTCCAGGCGGTGCCGCTGTGTCTGGGTTCTCATGGAGAGGCATCGTGTCGGGTTCGTCACGCCAGCGCCAGCCCCGGGAAATATCGGGGGCGCGGGTGTGTTGCAGTTCAACGTGACCTCACTCTTCGAGCCGCTGACCCTCGGTGACCTGACCCTGCCCAATCGCGTGCTGATGGCCCCGTTGACCCGGATGCGGGCAACGCCGCCGAACGACGTCCCCAACGACCTGATGCTGGAGTACTACCAGCAGCGCGCCGGCGCTGGTCTGATCGTGTCCGAGGGCACCCAGATCTCGCCGATCGGCAAGGGCTACATGGACACCCCGGGCATCTACAGCGACGAGCAGGTCGCCGGGTGGCGACGGATCACCGACGCCGTGCACGCCGAGGGCGGGTTGATGGCCGCTCAGCTCTGGCACGTCGGCCGGGTGTCGCACGAGTCGTTCCACGACGGGGAGCTGCCGGTGTCCGCCTCCGCGGTGGCGTACCGGAACCGGGCCACCATCAAGGGCGAGGACGGCAAGCCGCTGCGCGCCGACTGCCCGACACCGCGGGCGCTGAGCGTCGAGGAGATCGCCCGGACCGTCGAGGACTTCGGTCGTGCCAGCGCGAACGCGCGTGCGGCCGGGTTCGACTTCGCCGAGATCCACGGTGCCCACGGCTACCTGCTGCACCAGTTCCTCAGTGCCGACAGCAACCACCGCACAGACCAGTACGGCGGGTCGCTGGAGAACCGGCTGCGATTCGGCACCGAGGTGTTGGACGCGGTCATCGAGGCCTGGGAGCCCGCGCGTGTGGGGATCCGGCTCTCACCGCTCGGGTCGTTCAACGGCCTGGAGGCCAACGAGGTCGCCGAGGTTCTCGCGCTGGCAGCCGAGCTCGAGAAGCGCGGCGTCGGCTTCCTGCACCTCTCCGAGCCTGACTGGGCCGGCGGACCGGTGCTCGACGACGACTTCCGGGCGCAGCTGCGGGCGGCGTACTCGGGCGTGATCATCGGGGCCGGCAACTACACCCCGGAGAAGGCCGAGCGTCTTCTGGAAGCCGGTTTCATCGACGCTGCGGCGTTCGGTCGGGCCTTCCTCGCCAACCCGGACCTGCCCGAGCGGCTGCGGACCGGCGCCCAGCTCAACGAGCCCGACCTGGCCACGTTCTACGGCGGGGACGCCGCGGGGTACACGGACTACCCGGCACTCGCTTCCATCGGCGGCTGAGGCCTCCAAGCTGGTGAGGTCTCTGCG
>JBJMIP010000323.1:0-6739 GCA_045806825.1 Marmoricola sp. | reverse complement strand
GAGGTGGTCGGCCAGCCAGGCGATCGCCTCGACGTCGAGGTGGTTGGTGGGTTCGTCGAGGATCAGCAGGTCGTCCGGCTCGAGCAGCAGCTTGGCCAACGAGCAGCGGCGACGCTCACCGCCGGAGAGCCCGTGCACCTCGCGGTCCAGCGCGATCCCGTCGAGCAGCACCTCGACGACCTCGCGGGTGGTTGCATCCGCGGCCCACTCGTGGTCGGCCTTGCCGCCGAGCACGACCTCCCGGACCGAGTGGCTGTCGTCGAGCAGGTCGCGTTGGTCGAGGTAGCCCAGGTGCAGGCCGCGCGAGCGGGAGACCCGGCCGCCGTCGGGTTCTTCGCGCCCGGTCATCAGGTTGAGCAGGGTGGTCTTGCCGTCGCCGTTGCGCCCGACGATGCCGATCCGCTCACCGGCGAGCACGCCGAGGCTGACCTCGTCGAGCAGGATGCGGATGCCGAAGGACTTGGTGACCTTCTCGAGGTTGACCAGGTTGCTCATCGCAGCACCGCGCTCATGCGTAGTCCACCAGGTGGCAGCCGGCAACCGGGCCGGTCGCGACGACGACGCGCTCGTGACCCGCGTCGAGCAGCGCCTCGCGGATGTGGTGCGCCGAGTCCTGGTCGGCGACCAGCCCGAGGAACGTCGGCCCTGACCCTGAGAGCAGGCGGGCGCGCACCCCCGCCCCGATCAGGTCGTCCGCGGTCTCGCGCAGGCTGGGGCGCAGCTGGAGGGCGGGAGCTTCGAGGTCGTTGTGCAGCGCGTCGGCGAGGGCGTCCAGATCACCCGCAGCGAGCGCGGCCAGGACGGCCCCGGAGCCGACCTCGGACGGTGTCTCCGAGGCGTCGAAGGCCCGGTAGACCGCGGCCGTGGAGAGTCCTTCGGCGTTCGGGATCACGACCCACCACCAGGTACCGGCGTCCGGCACCTGCTCGACGAGCTCGCCCCGGCCGGTGCCGTGCGCGGTCCCTCCGAGCAAGGAGAACGGTACGTCGCTGCCGAGCTGGGCCGCGATCGCGAGCAGGTCCTCGTCGGCCGTCTGCAGGTCCCAGAGCCGGTCGAGGGCGACCAGCGTGGCCGCAGCATCGGCGCTGCCGCCCGCCATGCCCCCGGCGACCGGGATGCCCTTGCTGATGCCGATCGCCGCTCGGCGCTCGATGCCGTGGTGCGCGGTCAGCAGCCGCCCGGCCTTGACCGCGATGTTGGTCTCGTCCAGCGGGACCTCGGAGATGTCGACGTCGCCGATCGGCGTGACGTCGACCGACCACACACCGGAGGTGGAGACGGTCACGTCGTCGTACAGGCTGACGGCGAGGTACACGGTGTCGAGGGGGTGGTAGCCGTCCTCCCGCTTCGCGCCGACCCCGAGGTGCAGGTTGATCTTGGCGGGTGCCCGCACGGTCACACTCATGCCAGGGCCTCCGCGATCCGGACGAAGTCGTCGATCCGCAGCTGCTCGCCGCGGGTCATCGGGTCGATCCCGGCAGCGCCCAGCGCCGCCTCGGCGGCCTCGGCGGACCCGGCCAGGTCGCGCAGGGACGGGCGCAGCGCCTTGCGGCGGTGGGCGAAGGCGGCGTCGACGACGGCGAAGACCTGCTCCCGGGTCGCGGTCGTCGCAGGCGGCTCACGGCGCGTCCAGGCGACCAGGCCCGAGTCGACGTTCGGGGCCGGCCAGAAGACGTTGCGCCCGATCGCGCCGGCCCGGCGTACCTCGGCGTACCAGGCGGCCTTGACCGACGGGACGCCGTAGACCTTCGAACCGGGCCCGGCGGCGAGCCGGTCGGCGACCTCGGCCTGCACCATCACCAGGCCGCGTTCCAGGGAGGGCAGCAGGCTGAGCAGGTGCAGCAGCACCGGCACCGAGACGTTGTAGGGAAGGTTCGCGACCAGCGCGGTCGGCGGCGGGCCGGGGATCTCGGTGACCCTGAGGGCATCGGCGAGCACGACCTCGAAGGCGTCCACCTGGTCCGGGGCGTGCGCGGCGATGGTGGCCGGCAACGCACCCGCCAGCAGCGGGTCGATCTCGACCGCGACGACCCGCTTCGCGACCGCGAGCAGGGCGAGGGTGAGCGAGCCGAGACCCGGGCCGACCTCGATGACGACGTCCTGGTCGGTGATCTGCGACTCGGCGACGATGCGCCGCACGGTGTTGCCGTCGATGACGAAGTTCTGCCCGCGCTGCTTGGTCGGCCGCAGGTCCAGCCCGGCCGCCAGCGAGCGGATCTCTGCCGCGCCCAGCAGGGTCGGCACGGCAGGGCGGTCGGTCACGTCGAGAAGGGTACGGGCAACCGGTCGCGCGCTCTGCCGGGGAGAGGTTTCGACAGGCCCGACCACGCGTGGTCGAGCCTGTCGAACCATCAGGCCTGTCGGCCGCAGACGGGCCAGGCGCCGTAGCCACCGGAAGCGGCGACGAGTCGCTTGGCGACCGCGATCTGCGCCTCACGGCTGTTCTGGTCCGGTCGGCCGGAGCCGCCGTAGGCACGCCACGTGCTCAGGCTGAACTGCAGCCCGCCGTAGTAGCCGTTGCCGGTGTTCGCGGCCCAGTTGCCACCGGACTCGCACTGGGCGATCCGGTCGAACACGGTGTCGCCGGCAGCGAAGTTGGTCGCGACCGGACGAGCCTTGGTGCCCACCTTGACGACCGAGCTGGTCGGCGCGGTGATCAGGTGCTGCGCCAGGACGGTCTTCTTGAAGACGTCGCCGTTGTGCAGCACCACGCGGTAGGTCACGTCGCGGACACCAGCGGTGCCCTGCTTGACCGTCTTGCGCTCGCCGACGTACATGGTCGAGTCGCGCTGCTCGGTGACCGGCGCGGCTACTCGCTCACGGGCGACGTGCTTCTTGACCGACTTCACGCGGATCAGCTCGACCCGCATGCCCGGCTTGAGCAGCGTGTCCAGACCCGGCTTCACGATGTCGTCGGAGTCGAACGCGACGTCCATCTTCTTGAACAGGGACCGGGCGTTCGGGACCGCGACCTTCATCTTCAGCACGTGCGCGTCCGCGATCTTCACCCGGATGGTCTTCGGGGTGCTGACCACCAGGGCCATGCCCTGGCGGTCGATCGTGGCGGACCGGCTGGTCGACAGCGCGGCGTCGCCGAAGCGCAGGCCGAGCTGGTCGAGCGCGGTGCTGACCTGGGTGGCCGTGGTCCAGTAGGTCTTCTTGACCCCGTCGACGCTGACCGCGAGCGGCCGGCTGTAGCGCACGGAGATCTGGCTCCCGTCGCTGACGGAGGAGTCGAGGGAGGGGACGACGACGTCCCGCTTGTGCAGGTGGATGTGCTGACCTGCGAGCACGTCGCCGACGTTGTCGCCGAACGTGCGGACGGTCCTGGTGGAGCCGTCGACCGAGAGCTTCACCTCGGTGGTGGCTGCGCTGTAGCCGGCGGTGGTTGCCACGACGGCGACGGCGACGGTGGCTACGAGGCCAACCTGCCAGGTCTTGCTGTTGCTGATGCGAGTAAGGGCGTCCTTGAGGATCTGGGGGCGCACGATGCTCCGATGTTCGAAATCCCCGGGCCACGGAAGGTCACCGCACGAAAGGGCATGGGAAGTTCTAGCCCCCGTAGCTGCGATGTCCGGGTTGTGATGCTTTTCCGCTCCCGGCCAACACCGAAGAGCCTGCCATTGCAAACAGGGCGTTAGCAAACTGCTAGCACCGTGTCCCGCGGGGGAAGTGGGTCAGGTCACGCCCCCTGACGCCCGATTCGCACCTTTTTGTGAGCCCCGTCACATTCAGGTTTGAAGCGTGTTGCTAACAGGCCGTCGTCACACCCGTCTCACGGGCCCCAGGTGCCGCCGAAGGCCCGGTCGGTGTTCGCGTCGATCGCCCGGCACAGGTCGGTCAGGTCCTCGTCGCGCACCGCAGCCATCGCCCGCACGGTCGACGGCACCAGGTAGGAGGCGTTGGGGCGTCCCCGGTTCGGCTCCGGAGTCAGGTACGGCGCGTCGGTCTCGACCAGGATCCGGTCGAGCGGCGCCGCGAGCAGCGCGTCGCGCAGCGGCTGGGCGTTCTTGAAGGTCACGGTGCCCGCGAAGGAGAGGTAGGCGCCGCGCTCCAGGCAGTCGAGCGCGAACGCAGCGTCACCCGAGAAGCAGTGCATCACCCACCGGTCCGGGGCGCCGGTCTCGTCGATCACCCGGAGCACGTCGGCGTGCGCGTCGCGGTCGTGGATGACCAGGGTCTTGCCGAGCTCCTGGGCCAGCTCGATGTGGCGGCGGAACGAGCGCTCCTGCGCCTCGAGCCCGTCAGGGCCGGTGCGGAAGTGGTCGAGCCCGGTCTCGCCCACCGCTCGCACCCGCGGGTCGGTAGCCAGGTCGGCTATCTCGGCGAGTGCCTCCTCGAGCGTCCCGGCGGCCGCCAGCCGCGGCGCAACGTTCGGGTGCAGCGCGACGCCCGCGACGATCGCGTCGAACTCGTTCGCGGTCTGCCGGGCCCACCGGGCGCCGGGCAGGTCGCAGCCGATCTGCACGATCCTCGGTACGCCGACGGCAGCGGCGCGGGCCAGCGCGTGGGCGACCGGAACGGGCTCGTCCGGGGCGGCGTACGGGGCGATGTCGAGGTGGCAGTGGTTGTCGACCACCGGGCTCGGCAGCGGCTCGGGGTCCGCGGGGCGTTCGCCGCTGCGGCCGCCGGTACGCCCCGAGGTGCGCTCGGCGCTCACGACTTGTGCACCAGGTCGTACACGTCCCGCTTCGGTACGCCGGCCCGCTTGGCGACCTCGGCGATGGCGTCCTTGCGGGTGGCTCCCGCGGCCTCCGCCGCGCTCACGAGTGCGACCAGCGTCGCCGGGTCGTCGGTCGGACCAGGGTCCGGAGCACCGCTGACGACCAGGGTCACCTCGCCGCGGACGCCGTCCTTCGCCCAGGCCGCCAGGGCCCCGAGGCCGTCCCGGACGACCTCCTCGTGGGTCTTGGTCAGCTCCCGGCACACCGCTGCCGGCCGGTCCTCGCCGAACGCCTCGGCCATCGCCGTCAGCGCCGCCTCGGTCCGGTGCGGGGCCTCGAAGAACACCATCGTCCGCTGCTCGGTCGCCAGCGCCGCCAACCGCCGCGAGCGTTCGCCGGCCTTGCGGGGCAGGAAGCCCTCGAAGCAGAACCGGTCGACCGGCAGGCCGCTCACCGCCAGGGCGGTCAGCACCGCGGACGGTCCGGGCACCGAGGTCACCTCGACCCCGGCCTCCAGTGCGGCGGCCACCAGGCGGTAGCCCGGGTCGGAGACGCTCGGCATCCCGGCGTCGGTGACCAGCACGACCCGGTTGCCGGCGATGAGGAGCTCGAGCAGCTGCGGCGTACGGCCCTGCTCGTTGCCCTCGAAGTAGGAGATCACCCGGGCGCCGATCTCGATGCCCAGGTCGCTGGTCAACCGGCGCAGCCGCCGGGTGTCCTCGGCGGCGATCACGTCGGCGCCGGCCAGCTCGGCCGCGAGCCGCGGCGGCGCGTCCTCGACCCGACCGATCGGCGTACCGGCCAGGACCAGCACGCCGCTGGAGGAACCGGGGGACGGCACGGACGCGCTCATGGGGACGATCATGTCAGCCGGTGGCACCGCACCTCGTAGTCTGGCC
This sequence comes from Marmoricola sp., assembly GCA_045806825.1. GTDB lineage: Bacteria > Actinomycetota > Actinomycetes > Propionibacteriales > Nocardioidaceae > Marmoricola. The sequence goes on along the minus strand of JBJMIP010000323.1, from coordinate 1,176 downwards.
CCCGTGGATCACCCGGACCCCCGCGACGTGGCGACGCTCTCGCGCACCGCACGCGGAGACGTGGTCCCCACCGCGACCGAGCGGGCACAACCGCGGGCCTTCGACCCGGACAAGGTCATCGCCTGGGCGGCCACCACCTTCGTCGCGCTTTTCGCGACGTTCATGCGGATCTGGAAGAACGACAGCAACGGCAGCGGCAAGTTCCTCTTCGACGAGACCTACTACGCCAAGGACGGCTGGTCGCTGGTCCACCACGGCTACGTCACCAACTACGTCCCCGATGCGAACACCAAGATCCTCGACGGCAATCTGCACGGACTGTTCACGAACGACCCCTCGATGGTGGTGCACCCCGAGGTCGGCAAGTACCTGATCGGCCTGAGCGAGCTGATCTTCGGGATGGACCCGTCCGGGTGGCGGATGGCTCCGGCGATCATCGGCGGACTGATGGTCTTCGTGATGATCCGGCTGGCCCGGAGGGTCACCGGCTCGACGATGCTCGGCCTCCTCGCCGGCGTCCTGATGTGCTTCGACGGACTCCAGTTCGTGCTGTCCCGCCTCGCCCTGCTCGACATCTTCGAGGCGTTCTTCGTGTTGTGCGCGATCAGCTGCATGGTGGCCGACCGGGACTGGTTCCGGGAACGGCTGGCCGACCGCATGGACGCGGCCTCGGTCGACGACTACGAGCGGGCGCGGCGTTCCGGCACGGTCGAGGAGAAGACGACCGGAAAGCACCGCGCACTGTTCAGCCTGATGTCGCTAGTACTTCCGCGCTCGCTGGCGCACCACGCGTACGACGTCCAGGGCCCGTGGGGTCCGCGGATCCTGTGGCGTCCGTGGCTGCTCGCCGCTGGGGTGTGGTGGGGTCTGGCCTGCGGCACCAAGTGGGGAGCGATCTATCCGCTGGCCGCGTTCGGCCTCCTCTACTGGCTCTGGAGCGCCGGCGGGCGTCGGTCCTTCGGCATCCGTTGGTCCGTGCCCAAGTCGGCGGTGATGGACGCACTACCCGGTCTGGCCTACCTGGTGCTGCTGCCGTTCGTGGTCTACCTGTTCACCTGGACCGGCTGGCTGATCCACCACAGCACCTACGAGCAGCACCTCTCGCACACGCAGTACGGCCCGTACTGGGGTTCCTACCTCCAGGCCGACACCCACGGCTTCTTCCCGAACCTGGTC